>CALMML010000114.1 GCA_937868485.1 uncultured Myxococcales bacterium
CCGCGGCTCCCAAGAAGGCCGCGGCTCCCAAGAAGGCCGCGGCTCCCAAGAAGGCGGCGGCTCCCAAGAAGGCGGCGGCTCCTAAGAAGGCGACGGCTCCCAAGAAGGCGGCGGCTCCCAAGAAGGCGGCGGCTCCCAAGAAGGCGGTGGCTCCCAAGAAGGCGGCGGCTCCGAACCTGGGGAAGGCTGCGCAGGCTTCGTCGGACATCGCCAAGACCGGAGCGATCGTCAATCACATCGCGCTGGTGGTCGATCGCTCGGGCTCGATGTCGAGCATCCGCGACAAGGTCATCTCGGTCTTTAATGCGCAGCTCGCTGAGATTCGCAAGAACAGCGAGTCGCTCGCGCAGCAGACGTTCGTGTCGTTCTATACGTTTCAGTCTGTCGTCGACAAGCCGCGCTTTTTTGCCAAGCCGATCCTCGAGGTCGCGCCGCTGTCGAGGCTTGAGTGTACTGGAAGCACGGCGCTGCTCGACGGAACTGGCCAAGCGATTGTCGATCTGTCGTCGATTCCCGGTGCCGAGCTGGAAAATGTCTCGTTCCTGATCTTGGTGCTGACCGACGGTGAAGAAAACAGCTCGCGCAAGTACAAGCAGAAGCTGAAGTCGATGATTCACAGCGTGCAGGCGACGGGTCGCTGGACGCTCGCGTTCTTGGTTCCTCCCGACGGAGAGTCCGCGCTCAAGCGCTTTGGCATTCCCGCTGGCAACATCCGGGCGTGGGAAACGTCGCAGACCGGCATCGAGCAGCTCGGTCAGACGATGCAGCAGGGACTTCAGAACTTCTACCAAGCGCGCAGCAAAGGTCAGAAGTCTGTCGTCGGTGTGTTTACGACCGATCTATCGACCGTATCGACGACGGAAGTGAAGACGACGCTGACCGACGCAACCGCCAGCTTTGTCGTGCTGCCGATCGCAGCCGATAGCGACATTCGCACCTTCGTCGAGCGTGCGCAGCCGGGCAGTCGCTACCAAAAAGGCAGTGGCTACTACGAGCTGACCAAGCCCGAGCTGATTCAGGAATACAAGGAAGTCGCGATCGTCGAGAAAGCCACCGGCAAGATCTACGTGGGCGACGATGCGCGTACGCTGCTTGGGCTGCCGATTGCCGCGCGCATCAAGGTTCGTCCCGGCGATCACGCGGGCTTCGCTGTGTATGTTCAGTCCACGTCGGTGAATCGTCGCCTGGAAGCGGGCACCACGCTGCTGTATCGCAAGTAACCGTCCCCAAAGTCTTGCTACCATGAGGCGGTGCGTCTGCCTCGCCTGCCTCGCCTGCCTCGCTTTGTGCGCTGGCTGCTTGCTGCCTGTACGCTTTTTGCGATGGGCGTCGCGGTGCTGCGCATTGTGCCAAAGCGTCCCCTGTCGGCAGGCGTGTCGCTATCGACGGCGGTGTACGACAAAGATCGCAGGCTCCTACGGCTGACGCTGGCCGACGACGAGCAATATCGCTTGTGGGTGCCGCTGTCCGAGATCTCGCCGCTGCTCGTCGAAGCGGTGTTGCTGCACGAAGATCGTCACTTTTATCGTCACTTCGCGGTCAATCCCGTCGCGCTCTGTCGTGCGATCTGGATGACCTATGTCAGTCGGGAACGTCGCGTCGGAGGCTCGACGATCTCGATGCAAGTAGCGCGGATGCGGTATCACCTACACTCGCGCAGTGCGTCAGGCAAGCTTCGTCAGATTGTGCGCGCGATGTGGCTGGAGCTTCGCTACAGCAAAGCCGAGATCTTGGAAGCGTATCTGAACCTTGTTCCCGTCGGAAAGAACATCCAAGGAGTCGGTGCAGCCAGCTTTGTCTACTTCGCCAAACCAGTCGGAAAGCTCCAGCTTCCTGAGGCACTGACGCTGGCGGTGATTCCGCAGAGCCCAGCCCGTCGAGCACCGAGCGGCGAAGACACCCAAGCGCTCCAGCGCGCACGGCAAGCGCTGTTTCAAAAGTGGGTGCAACAGCATCCGTCGGCGCAGCAAGATGCCGAGCTGATGAAGCTCAAGCTGACGCTGCGTAGTCCGCACGAGCTGCCGTTTCGCGCCCCGCACTTCGTCGACAGCGTGCTTCAGTCCGGTCGAGCAAGCGGACACGTTGTGACCACGCTCGATTTGCCGCTTCAGAACGTGCTGGAACGACAGATCCACAGCTACATCGAGCGGCAGAAGCGCTTCGGCATTCGCAACGCAGCGGCGATGCTCGTCGATGGTCGCGATATGTCCATTCGCGCCGCCGTCGGTAGCAACAACTTCTACGATCAGCGCATCTTGGGCCAAGTGAACGGAACGCAGGCCAAGCGGTCGCCGGGATCGACGCTGAAGCCGTTTATCTACGCGCTGGCGATTGATCAAGGCGTGCTGCATCCGCAGACGATGCTCAAAGACAGTCAGCTTGCGTTTGGAACGTACAGCCCGGAAAACTTCGATGGAAAGTTCGCGGGTCCGCTGTCGGCGCAGCAGGCGCTGGTGCGCTCACGCAATGTCCCGGCGCTGTGGGTGGCCAGCAAGCTGACGAACCCCAGCTTTTATGACTTTCTGCGCTCAACCGGCGTGTCGCGGCTCAAGAGCGAAAGTCACTACGGGCTGGCGCTGGTGCTCGGTGGTGCGGAAGTGACGATGGAAGAGCTGGCGATGCTCTACGCGGTGCTGCCGGGCCAAGGTCTGCTGCGTCCGCTGCGAGCGCTCAAGAGCGATCCACCGCGCGCCGGGACGCGGGTGCTGTCCGACGAAGCCAGCTTCATCACGCTGGAGATGCTCAAGGACAATCCTCGGCCCGAAGACACGCTGCTGACGCGGTCGCTGCTCGGCATTGGCAAGGTGGCGTGGAAGACCGGCACATCTTACGGCTTTCACGACGCATGGACGGCGGGCGTGCTGGGTCCGTACGTGCTCATCGTCTGGATCGGCAACTTCGACGGAGAAAGCAACCCAGCGTTCGTCGGTGTCACCGCTGCGGCACCGCTGTTTTTTTCGATGATCGATGCGCTGCGCGAGCGGCTGCCCGATCTGCATGAAGTCCCGCACTCTACGCACCAAAACCTTCGTCGAGTGCCCGTCTGTGCAGTGTCCGGTCAGATGCCGACGCGCTACTGCAAGCAGACCAAGCAGACCTGGTTTGTGCCCGGACAGTCGCCGATCGATACCTGCGATGTGCATCGTCCCGTCGAGATCGACCAGAAAACCGGGCTGCGTGCTTGTCCAGGTCAAGCCGGCGCGCTGCGCAGCGAAGTCTACGAGTTTTGGCCATCGGATCTGCTGCGTCTGTTTCGGGTTGCGGGCCTGCCTCGACGGACTCCACCGCCGTATGTGCCAGGCTGCAAGCTCGCGCAGGTTGGCAGTCAGGGAACCGCGCCGCACATTACGTCTCCGCTGCGAGGCGTGACCTACACGATTCGGCCCGGCATCGATCAACACGACACCATTGGACTTTTGGCAACCACCGACGCCGATGTCCATGACGTGTTCTGGTTTGCCAACGACAAGCTGCTCGGCAAGTCACGCGCCAACGTGCCGCTTCTGTGGCGTCCGCAGGCCGGTCAGTATCTGGTGCGCGTCGTCGATGAACAAGGCCGCGCCGACTCACGTCAGGTGCTCGTCCGAGTCTCCCGCTGACATTGACGAGCGACTCGGACGAAGATCTCCGCTCGTCTCTTGGTTCTGCCGACGAACCCGACGCTCCAGCGCTTTGCGTTCCAGACCCAAGATTCTCGCCGCCCGCGACTGGTTGTGACCGGCGACTTCCATCGCGATCCGAACCATCGTGCGCTCCATCAAATCGAGCTTGTTTTCACCCGTGTTGTCTCGCGCCAAAAACTGTCGCGCCAGCCGCTCTACTTCGTCGCTGTCACCGGGCAGCGCCGGACGCAGTGGCACCACTTTGGTCAGCGCAGTCTCCGTCACAATGTCCGACTCACACAGCAGCGCCAGACGCTCGATCGTGTTGCGCAGCTCTCGGACGTTGCCCGGCCACGGACGCTGCTCCAGGCTGCCCAGCGCTTCTTTGGTAAATCGCAGCGGACGCCCGAACTGCGACACGAAGTGATTGCACAGCACCGAGATGTCTTCGCGACGCTCCGCCAGCGACGGAACATCAATCGTCACCACGTTCAGCCGATAATACAAATCGACGCGCAGCTTGCCTTCTCGCATCCGCGCTTCCAGGTCTTGATGCGTCGCTGCGACCACGCGGGCTCGAAATGAAATCAGCTCGTTGCCACCGACGCGCGTAAACCGACGCGCTTCGAGCACACGCAGCAGCTTCGCCTGAAGATCCGGCGTCAGCTCGGCAATCTCGTCGAGAAACACCGTGCCCGCGCCCGCTTCTTCCAGACAGCCAATCCGTCGCGACAGCGCACTGGTGAACGCACCTCGCTCGTGACCGAACAGCTCGGACTCAATCAGCGTCGGAGCAATCGCCGCACAGTTTACCGTCACGAGCGGCTGACTGGCCCGCTTGCCACACTGATGCAGCGCCTGCGCCACCAGCTCTTTTCCCGTGCCACTTTCCCCGCGCAAAAGCACCGTCGCGTCCGCGTCAGCCAGCCGACGAACCAGCGCCCGCACGTTTTCGATCCGCGCCGAGGAACCAACAATCGCACCGAGTCCGTAGCTCTGATCGAGTCGCTGTCCAAGAAGCTGAACCCGCTCGCGCAGGTCTCGCTTTTCCAAGATCTCGCGCAGAATCGGCACGATCAGCTCCGGCGAGAGCTGATCCTTGAGCACATAGTCCACCGCGCCCGCTTTCATCGCCTCGCGCAGATCCTGCATCTCGACGGAAGCGGTGACGACCACACTCGGGGCGGCTTGGATGTTGCGAACCTGCTTGATGAACTCGATGCCGCCACGCTCGAGTCGGTTTTCGCTTAAGTGAATGTCCACCAAGTACGCATCGAAGCGCTGCTCACGACACAACAGCAGGGCTTGCTCGACCGTACCTGCCTCGGAAAACTCGGCGTCATCGAGCCCTTCAAGCATCTGTCGAAGAACTCTTCGTGCCGCGCGCTGGTCATCGAGGATCAGGATGCGGGCAGTTGTCATCCGCTCGATCGTACAACAACCTGCGGGGCGCGATCTTGGCCGAATTGGCCGAATCCGAACGGGATTTATCGACGGGTAAGCTGTGCGAAACGCTCGATCAGACCCTTGGCCTCGGCGGAGATGTCCTTGGGCACGTCAATCTGCACCACCACATACAGATCCCCTCGCCCACCTTTTCTGTCCGACGCACCAAAGCCACGCAGTCGCAGCTTCTGCCCCGAGCTCGTACCCGGCGGCAGACGGATCTCTTTGACCGAGCCATCGATCACCGGCACTTCGATCGATCCACCGAGCACCGCTTTGTCGATTGGGATGTGAACATCGCTCTCCAGATCCGCGCCTTTGCGACGAGTCCCCGCCTCCGCCAGCACCGTCACCTTGATGAGCAGATTGCCCGCCGGACCACCGCCCGGACCCGGACGACCTTGCCCCGACAGACGGATCGTCTCACCGTCATCGACACCGGCAGGAATCCGCACCGTCAGCTTGCGCTCGTCGGAAGTGCCTGGCCCGAGCGTGAAGCTCTTTTCCGCCCCCAGCGCCGCTTCCGCCAGCGTCAGCGTCAGGTTTGTCTGAATGTCCGATCCACGAACAGGCTCGCGCGAGCGCCGACCACCGCCGCCACCACCGAACAAGTCGCCGAAGCCGCCTTGTCCCAAGATGTCTTCCAGGTTGATGTCGACGCCGCCCGTCCGAACCCGACCCGCGCCGCGTCCCCCACCGAAGCCACCGGGAAATCCGCCGGGGAAGCCGCCCGGAAATCCGCCGCCCGGCATGCCGCCACCGAACGGATTTTTGCGCAGCTCGTCGTACTCTTTGCGCTTTTGTTCGTCGGAAAGAACCTCGTACGCCTCGGTGATTTCCTTGAACTTGGCCTCTTTGACCTTGTCTCCGCCGGTGGCATCAGGGTGATACTTCTTCGCGAGCTTCCGATAGACCTTCTTGATCTCGTCGGCACTCGCACCCTCCGCAACGCCGAGGGTCTTGTAGTGATCGAGCTGCGCCATCGTCTGTTACCTGTTTTCCTTCCCTTGAGCCAACCTAAGCGCGCCGTCGCTACGACAGCTTTTCGGACTGTTTGCCCGAAGAGAACTCGACGTTGCCAACGCTCAGCTTGTCTCCGTCGCGATCCACGTAGATGGTATCACCCGGCTTTACCTGTCCCGACAGAATCTTCTGTGCCAGCGGATCTTGCAGCAGTCGCTGAATCGCTCGCTTCAGAGGCCGCGCACCAAACGTCGGGTCGTAGCCTTCCTCGCACAGCAGATCCATCGCTGCGTCGGACAGCTCCAGCGACAGCTTCTGATCCGCGAGCAGCTTCGACAGCCGACGAAGCTGAATCTTGACAATCGAGCCCAGGTGTTCCCGTCCCAGACGGTGAAACACGATGATGTCGTCGATCCGATTCAGAAACTCTGGCTTAAAGTGACCGCGCAGCGCTGCGTCGATGTTGCGCTTCACCTCCGGCGACTCCAGATCGTCTGCCAGCTGGATGTACTGCGAGCCCAGGTTCGACGTCATCAGAATCACCGTGTTGCGGAAGCTCACCACGCGACCTTGTCCGTCGGTCAGCCGTCCGTCATCGAGGATCTGCAGCAGCACGTTGAACACATCGGGATGCGCTTTTTCGATCTCGTCAAACAGCACCACACTGTACGGACGTCGACGCACCGCCTCGGTAAGCTGTCCGCCTTCGTCGTAGCCCACATAGCCCGGAGGCGCGCCAATCAGACGAGCCACCGTGTGCTTTTCCATGTACTCGCTCATATCGAGCCGAACCATGTTGGTCTCGTCGTCGAACAGAAACTCAGCCAGCGCCCGCGCCAGCTCGGTCTTGCCCACGCCCGTCGGACCCAAGAAGATAAACGAGCCAATCGGACGATTCGGATCTTGCAGACCGGCGCGCGCTCGACGGACTGCACTCGACACCGCAGAAATCGCCTGCGCTTGACCGATGACGCGCCCTGCCAGCCGGTCTTCCATGTGAACCAGCCGATCCATCTCGCCTTCGAGCATCTTTTCGACGGGAATTCCCGTCCACTTCGCGATGATGCTCGCGATGTCTTCCTCGGTCACTTCCTCGCGCAGATACGCGCCCGCTTTCTGAAGCTCCGAGAGTCGCTTGTTTTCCGTCGCCACCTGTCGCTCAAGCTCGGGCAGCTTTCCGTAACGCAGCTCCGCCGCTCGGTTGAGATCTCCCCGACGCTGAGCCAGCTCACTCTCGGTCTTGTTCTTGTCAATCTCAGCGGTCAGGCTCCGCAGCTTCATGATCACGTCGCGCTCTTGCTGCCAGCGCACCTTCATCGCCGACGCTTGCTCTCGCAGGTTCGCGATCTCGTCGGCCACTTCCTCAAGCCGCTCTTTCGACGCGTCGTCCTTTTCCTTCGCCAGCGCTTGCTGCTCAATCTGAAGGCTCACGATCCGTCGCTCCAGCTTGTCAATCGGAGCCGGCATCGAGTCGATCTCCATCTTCAGCCGCGCCGCCGCCTCGTCGATGAGATCAATCGCCTTGTCTGGCAAAAATCGATCCGCGATGTAGCGATCCGACAGCCGAGCCGCCGCGAGCAGCGCCGCGTCGCGAATCCGAATGCCGTGATGCACTTCGTACTTTTCCTTGATGCCGCGCAGGATCGACACCGTATCTTCCACCGACGGCTCACCGACGAAGACAGGCTGGAACCGACGCTCCAGTGCTTTGTCCTTTTCGATGTGCTTGCGATACTCGTCGAGCGTCGTCGCGCCCACGCAGCGCAGCTCACCACGCGCCAGCGCCGGCTTGAGCATGTTCGCCGCATCTTGCGCACCCTCGGCAGCACCCGCACCGACCAGCGTGTGAAGCTCGTCGATAAACAGGATCACCTGCCCCGCCGCTTGCGTCACTTCTTTGAGCAGCGCTTTCAGACGATCCTCGAACTCGCCCCGATACTTTGTTCCCGCGACGAGCGAGCCGAGGTCCAGCGACAGAATCCGCTTGTTGCGCAGGCTCTCTGGCACATCGCCCGCGACGATACGCTGCGCAATCCCTTCGACAATCGCCGTCTTACCGACGCCAGGTTCACCGATCAGCACCGGGTTGTTCTTCGTTCGCCGCGACAGAACTTGAATGGCTCGACGGATTTCCTCGTCGCGACCAATCACCGGGTCCAGCTTGCCTTTGCGCGCCAGGTCCGTCACATCACGGGTGTAGCGCTCCAGCGCTTGATACTTGCCCTCGGGATCTTGGTCCGTCACCCGCTGCGAGCCGCGCACTTCCGACAGCGCAACCATCAGCTTGTCCGACGAAATTCCCGCATCCCGCAGCAGCTTCGACGCCTGACCAAAGTCCTTGCTCACCAGCGCCAGCAGCAAGTGCTCCGTCGAGGTGTACTCGTCTTTGATCTTGGCCGCTTCTTTTTCCGCCGTCTCCAGCAGATCGCGCGTCCGCCGAGACAGACCGACTTCCAGCGCCCCCGAAGCCCGAGGCTGAAGATCAATGTACCGATCCAGCTCTTCCACCAAGCGCTCCGCATCGAACATTCCGCCCTCGCGAGCCGTCAGCTTGCCGAGCAGTGCCGGTGCCACGCCGCCCTCTTGGGTCAAAAGTGCCCACAAAAGATGCTCAGGCGTCAGCTCGGACTGTCCCTTTTCAGCGGCCAGCTGCTGAGCGGACTGAAGCGCCTCGCGGGTCTTGTTCGTGAACTTATCGACGCGCATGGATACATAGCTCCTTATTGAAGTTCAGCCGTCCTGGGAATCGCTCGGCTGACAAAACTCTTGATAAGCACGCACTCGACCATCGCAAGCGCTTGCGTTTTTTTCGACGAGGACTTATCAACCCGGTTTCTTGTCATGAGCCGCTTGCCTCACCCGCTGCCACCTGTCCGTACCTCGCCGCACCATGCGGTACATCCAGCGCTTCAGCTGGCCCGCCCCTTGCGTGAATCGATCGAGCGCGGACATCCGTGGATCTATCGGCAAGCGCTAAAAGCCCCGCCGGACTTGCCCTCTGGCACTGTCGTAGATGTCTGCGACCGCGACGGCTTTGTGGCACGAGGGCTCTATGATCGCACATCCCCGCTGGCCGTCAGAGCCTATACGCTCGATCCAAGTGAGCCCGTCGATGCGCACCTGGTAAAGCGACGGATCTTGGCTGCGCTGGCGGTTCGCAGATGGACCCTTCCCGGGCTCGGACGCGAGACCACCGGCTTTCGACTCTGTCACGGCGAAGGCGATCGCTTGCCCGGCATCGTCATCGATGTCTACGGACCCGTCGCAGTCGTCATCACCGACGGAGAAGCTGCACGTTCCCTGATCCCTGCCGTCGTCGATACGCTGGCTCATTACGCAAGCGAGCTTCAGATCACCACCATTTACGAACGCCACCAGCGACGACAAGGACACGGCGGCGGACTGCTCTTTGGCACGCTGCCTGATCTCCCCGCTGGCGAGCGCGGCCTGCATCCCTTGGAACTGGTCATTCGCGAGCACGGAATGAAGCTGCTCGTCGACATTGAAAACGGCCAAAAGACCGGCATGTTTCTCGATCAGCGCGAAAATCGTCGCTTGGTTCGCGACATCTCACGCGGACTTCGGGTCTGGAACGGCTTTTCGTATACAGGCGGATTTTCCGTCGCAGCAGCGCTTGGAGGAGCCACTCGAGTCGTCTCCGTCGATCGCGCCCCCGCTGCCATCGAGACTGCGCGACGCAACTTCCAGCTCGCTGGACTTGCCGTCGAACCGCACGCATTTCTCGCCGAAGATGCTTTTTTGGCGCTTCAGCGATCCAAGAGCCAAGGAGAGCTGTTCGATCTGGTCATCGTCGATCCACCGAGCTTTGCGCCCACCCAGCAAGCTGTCGTCGGAGCGCTCGCTGCCTATCGACGACTGCACGAAATGGCGATCGATCTGGTCGCCCCGGGAAGCCTGCTTGCAGCAGCCTCGTGCAGCAGTCACATCGACGAAAAAGCGTTTCTATCGACAATCTCCGATGCAGCAGTGACCAAAAAACGCGCGATTCAGCTCCTTGAAATCAGAGGCCAACCAGCCGATCACCCGACGCTGCCAGCCTTTTCAGAAGGTCGCTACCTCAAGTTCATCTTGTGCTCGGTTCATTAGCCATGCAGTCCGTCGAAGAAGTAGACGATACCGACGAAGAATCTGATGATGACTTTGCCGATGACGATGGCTCCGTCGCACAAGGCTCATCGCGTCGCATTCAGACCGTCGTCCTTCCAGCGACGAGCGAGCGTCCCAGCATCATCGAGCAGATCTTTTTCGTCGAGCCCGAGTGCCACGGCTACCGGCTCGATCGCTTCTTGCAAAAAAAGATTCGTCGACTGTCGCGCGCTCGCATCCAGCGCATCATCCACGGCGACTGCGACGTTGAAGGACGCTCCGCGCGTCCCAACATGCGCGTCTATCCCGGTCAGCGCGTCAGCTTCCGTCGCCCTGCCCCGTCGGAACCCGAGGTTCCCCGCAACATCGGAATCATCCACACGGATCCCGACTTTTACGTCATCGAAAAGCCCGCCGGTCTGCCCATTCATCCGACGGCGCGCTATCACTACTCGACGCTGACTGCGGTCCTGCGCGAGCGCTTTCCTGGTGAGCCGCTGCAAGTCGCACATCGACTCGATCGCGAGACCTCGGGTCTGATGCTGGTGGCGCGCAGTAGCGAGGCTGGCTCGAAGCTCAAGTCCGCGTTTCAGCGACGGCTCGTTCACAAGCGCTACCTGGCGATCGTTCACGGCGATCTGCCGATTGCCGACGGACAAGAGCTGCTCATCGATCAGCCGCTTGGACCCGCGCAGACCACCGTTCGCGTCCGCGTCGCGGTGGTGCCCGTGTCCGAAGGTGGACTTCCGTCGCAGACCGTCGTGCGCGTGCTCCAGCGCTTTCCGGGCCATACGCTCGTCGAGTGCCGACCACACACCGGCAGGCAGCATCAGATCCGCGTTCACTTATGGCACTTGGGCTATCCGATCGTTGGCGACAAGCTGTATCCCGACGAAGATCTGTTCATTCGCTGGGCAGAAGAAGGCGACGAAGCGATCGCCGATCAGGTTGCGCTGCCTCGACACGCACTGCATGCCGCCGGAATTTCCTTTCCGCACCCGAGAAGCGGCCAATCGGTTACGTTTTCTGCGGACCTGCCCAGCGATCTAACCCGCTTCCTGGCAGGCCTGATTTGAGGCGACGACGCGCTCTTTAGCGATGTCGCGCTTCGCTTTGCCGTAATCTGTGACGAAGAGTGGTTTTCGCGAGTGAAGCATGGCCAAGCGCGCAAAGAGTAAAGCATCTTCGACGAGCAGTGAGCCCAAAGCAGACCTTCCAGCGCCCGATCTGGGTGCTGAACCCGAGGCTGAGCCCGCAGAGTTTGGTATGGAGCCGACGGACAGCCTAACGACTCCGGTGCCGAAGCCGCGAAGAACGCGAGGCACAGCGGTGAGGCTGCCCAAAAAGCCCCGCAAGCCCAAAGCGAGCACCGGAGAAGCCAGTCCTCCGTCGGAACGCGATCTCGAAGTAGCGAAAGAAGCGCAGGAAAAGGCCGGCCCGGACCTGATGCAGAGCTACTTCAAAGACATCAACCGCCTTCCGGTGCTGTCGTCGGCAGCCGAGTATGAGCTGGCGCGACGGATCGGCATCATGGAAGAGGTGCTGTGGGTGCAGATCCTGTCGCTGGCACCACTGGTGCAGCATCTGCTCGCGATCTTGACCGATGTGCTGGGCAAAGCGCCGCCAGAGTTTGCGACGATGGAAAAGATCGCAAGCGATCTGACGCAGAGCAGCCAGTCGTCGGGAAAGCCGCTGTCACAGGCAGCCGGACCGCTTTCGGCCAAGCTGCGACAGCTCGACATCGATCGCGTCTATGTGGGCCTGATTCTCGACGAGATTCGCCTGCTTGACCATGCCTGCAAAGAAGGTCTTCCGTCGATCGCATCAGCTGTCAGCGCCGACAACTGGCGCATTTACGTGCAAGGAATCGGCGTCATCTCGCAGCTTATCCAGCGCGCCAAAGATGACTTTGTGAAAGCCAATCTCCGTCTGGTGGTGTCGATTGCACGACGCTTTAACTACGGACGGCTGCCGCTGTCGGACCTGATCCAAGAAGGAAACATGGGTCTTATCAAAGCGGTCGAGCGCTTTGATTACCGTCGAGGATTTCGCTTTTCGACCTATGCTTCGTGGTGGATTCGGCATGCGATCTCTCGCGGAGTTGCCGACAAGTCGCGCGTCGTCCGTCTGCCGGTTCACATGATGGCGGAAATGCACACGCTGCTTCGTCACAAGCGACGGCTCACTCGCGAGCAGGGACGCGCACCGACGGACGAAGAGCTGGCGCAAGCGACCGGACTCAAAGCCGACAAGATTTCGAAGATGGATCTGTCGCTGGTCGAAGATGCGGTGTCGCTTGATCGTGAGATCTCGGCAAAAGATGGGCGATCGTTTGTTGATTTCCTGGAAGACGAGAGCGCCGAGCTGAGCATGAGCGAGCGACTCATCAGCGAAGGCATGCTGAGAGAAGTGCAGCACTTGCTTCACGGGCTCAATGGCACCGAGGCTGACATCTTGCGGCTGCGCTTCGGCTTCGACAGTGACCAGGAGCTGACGTTTCAGGAAATCGCCAACAAATATCGCCTGTCTCGAGAGAGAATCCGTCAGATTCAAGAACAAGCACTCAATCGGCTCCGTCGCGCACTGGCTCGCAAGGATCTGATCTAGCTCGATCACCGAGGAAAGATGAGGCTTGGACCGGGACGCTGGCTAAATGCTCAAATGCAGCTGCTTTCGTGGCTGGGCGAGGAGCTATACGGCGAGAGCTTCTTGGCCGAGCAGCGTCCGCAAGGCCGCAGCGTCGTCGTCAAGATCTTGCATGCCGAGGCGTGTCGAACGCCCGCCTATCTGGAACGCTTCCGTCACACTGCCGAGAGAGCGATGCTGCTCAGTCATCGCAACCTCGCATCGGTCCATGCGTTCGGCGTGCTTTCGACGGGCACCGACGCAGATCGAGGCGTAGCGCAAGGTCTGGGCGCCGAGCTGGGTCTGCGCACGCTGTCGCCCAGTGGACAAGGCATTCCGTGGATTGCAACCGATCCAATCGACGGTGTCGATCTTCGTAGCTACTTGAGCGATGGCATCTCGCCCGAGACGCTCTTGTCGCTGCTGATGCCGCTGGCCGATGCGCTCGATCAAGCGGCTGCACTTGGACTCAGCCACGGTGAGCTGCTGCCACAAAACCTGCTTCTCGTCGAAGAGCGCGATCAGCCTCCGCGTCTGGTGCTGGTCGATCTTGGGGTCGCCAAAGTGCAGTCGAGCGATCTGCTCGAGCTGCCGATGCCGCCAGGAAGCGTCGCATATCGCAGTCCCGAGCAGTGTCGCGACGGACAAGCCGCGATTGCAGCGTCCGATCGCTATGGCTTGGCGACGATTCTCTATGAAGCGATCGCGGGTCGACCACCGTTTGTCGCAACCGATCCAACCAAGCTGATGCAGCTGCATCTGACCGCGCCAGTTCCGCCGCTGCGAACGATTGCGCCTCGACTGAAGAATGCGGAAGCGCTGGATACGTTTTTTGTGCGCGCGCTGGCCAAGCAGCCGGAGTCTCGCTTTCCGTCGGCAATGGCCATGATCGAAGAGTTCCACGAAGCAATCTATCAGCGTCCCAAGCGTCCGATTCGAGACAGCGAACGTCGTCGCTCACCACGTTGGTATCGACTGTCGCGACAAGGTCAGCCCGACAAGACGCTGGATGTCATCGTCGGACCGCGCGCAGTGCTCGGCAAGCAGTCCGAGTGCGACATGGTCTGTCAGGCGCTACCGTCGCCGGAATATGACTCGCTGACCGCTGCCATCAGTCGAGAGCACGCCGTGATGATCTGGCTCGACAATCGACTGAGCGTCCTCGATCAAAGCAGCAATGGAACCTTCGTCAACGACAAGCGAATTGGACCGCGACTGACCCAGCTTCCCGACGGAGCGATCGTTCGTCTCGGCGAGCATCTGCTGGTCCAGGTTCATCTGGTTCGCTTTGGCTCGCGACCGGGAACACCGCTGGTGGGTGATGACGGAGACTCGACGGGAGCGCTGCTGCTTCGTCGCGATCGCTTTGCGGTGGGCACGCCACCGACGCTGATGCTATGGGGCGGACTGGATCTCAGCGGATCGGCGATTGCGCGACTGGGCGGAGCCCTGCGTCTGGGACAAGTCTGGGTGTCGCAGCGCGAGCTATGGTGGAGCGGTCATGCGACGGTGGCTTGGCAGCGACACGATCGCTCGACGGTGCTGGGTCCAGCGCCACTTCGTCACGGCGACATCCTCACCAGCGGCGACGCCGTCATCTGCATCGAGCACTGACGATCAGTTGCCGTGCCGCTGATAGCCAATTTCCGACGAAAAGGTCAGCGTCTCTGACTCAAGCCTCGTCGCAGATCGGCCACCGAAGATCACCACTTCTTCACGCTCTGCATCGAAGGCGCTCGCGACTTCCGCCCGTGGCGACGGAGCATCACTCCACAGTGGCTGAAACGCCCCGTCGGCAGCGCTCAGCAGATAGCTGTCTTGACGAAGTCCCGTCGAGTCATCGCCAAAGCCAACCCACGCACCATGAAATCCCGTCGAGCTAGCCATCGGCACCGCCGCATGCAGATAGCGGCTGAGCACGTAGGTCGGTCGATACAAAGGCGCCAGCGACCAGCTTGCACCGTCCCAGCGCCACAGCGACTCGTCGGATTCTAGCGCAGTCGCAGGCTGCGGACCCAGCCAGCCTCCGAGCAAAATCGACTCACGTCCTTGCGACCATGGCAGCAGCGTCGAACCCACACGACAGCGCGGCACGGGACTCGGCAGCAGCGCTCGCACCGGACAGAGCGACGACGGACCCGGAAGCCAGCGCTGACCGTTCCACAGCCAGGTTTCGCCCAGGACGGCACCGCTTTCATCTTGGCCGCCAAACAGCATCAAACCGCTCATAGAGCCCACCGGCGCTTCCGCCATGGCAAACAACCGACGAGCCCCCGGAGAAGCTACCTGAGCCCGTTCCCATGCCAAAGACGAGACATCCAGCAGCCACGTATCATCCAGTACGCCCTGGGAGCCCAGACCGCCGAACAGCAGCACCTTGCCGCTCACTGGATCAAACGCAAGCCCGTGCTGACCTCGCGCAACCGGACCTGGCGACGAAGGCAGACGCAGCCACGCAAGCCCGTTCCACGCCCATAGATCGTCAAGCGGAGCCCCCGATTCCCCAAAGCCGCCGTGCATGAGCAGCGTTCGCGTCGACGGCACGTAGGTCATCGCGGCGGACCGTCGAGCACTCGGATGAGCACAGGGCGCTTGCTCGCAGCCATCGAGCGGAACCGTCACAGCGCCATCGACTGGAAACTGCGAGGAAGACCCCACAAGCTCTCGCTGCTGTACGCCCGCTTCTACCACCGCGCGGACATACACAGCACGTCGATGATTCGAGGACGCATCGTCAGACAATGGCAAAAGCCACGAGCCTGCCGTCGCAGACTGACCGACCATGCGATGCCGTGTCAGGCGCTCGCCGTCTCGAAGCATGACTTCAACCGTGTTCGCCGTCACATCAGGCGGAAGGTTCACCGACAAAGCCAGACAATGCTCCGTCGGACACGTCGGTACAGCACCACCGCAACCGCTCACCCACATAAGCAGAGCCAGTCCCCCAAAAGCACAGTCATTTCGGGTAGTCACGGCCCCGAATTATTGAGGAACAGGCACTTATTAACAAATAATATTTAGTAACGAAAATTACTAATTCAGCAAAGACTCAGAATTCTACAATTCCTGGTTCAGGCAGGAACATGCGGACGATGCGACGCAGTGGCCCCAGCCGGCGCAGTCATCTCTTTCGGAACAGGATGTGTAAAAACAACAAAGGCTCCCGATGTGGGAGCCTTTGCAGCAGCGTCGCTTCGCGGACCGGCGATTACGCCGAGAACAGCTTTTCGATCTCGCGCTCGACCTTGCTCTCCGTGGTGCCTTTGGCAACCGAGAGCTCTTTCACGATCAGCGTCCGTGCGGTGTCGAGCATGCGACGCTCGCCAAACGACAGCGTCTTCTGATTTTTCAGACGGTACAAATCACGGAAGACTTCGGCGACCTCGAACAGAGAGCCCGTCTTGATCTTCTCCATGAAGCCGCGATAGCGACGGTTCCACGTCTGTTTGTCGATGTGGACCTCTTTTTCGCGAAGGATGTCATAGACCTCTTGGATTTGGTCCTGCTGGACCACCTCGCGCAGGCCTACCTGGTCCGCTTTGTCGACGGGAACCAGGATTCGCATATCCGTATCCAGGATACGCAGGCAGTAGAAGCGATGGATCTTCCCAGAGATTTCTTTTTCGTCGATGCCGACGATCTCTGCGACGCCCTGAGCCGGGTAGACCGCCTTGTCGCCGACTTGGAAGCGGATCATACGTTCCTCCTAGTGCAGTTGTGCTAAGCGACCAGTCCGTTGAGGCTGTGAGTTCATCTGCCACACGGTCTGGGTACCTTCCATCACAATGTCGGTATTGCAGCCGCTTCCTAGGAAGCGCCGCGAGGATTGAGCACAGAAGCGCCCGATCTGCGGCTATGAAAGCATACAACCACCTTTCATTTCAAGGGGTTATTCGCAGAGCAGGGATTTTCCAGCCTATGCCGACGCTGAGCAGATTTCTTCCCAATTGGTCCGCTCGTCAAGTTTTGGAGCCACGATGGAACAGGAGACGGTGCGAAGCGCGGACTGTTTGCCCCAGCCAGACGGCAACGCTGCGCTACTTGACGACGACGACGGGACTGAGATCACGCAGAAGAAACGGCAGGCTCTGTTCCGCGCGCAGTCGCAGCGATTCCCAAGGGTCTGCATTGCTGGTCGTCGATCGATAAAGCTGCACTTTTCCGGCATAGCCAGCAGCGCTCAGCGCCGAACGAACCGAGGAGTCATGAACCTGGGCCTGTGGGCAGTCCGCGTCGGAATAGTCGAAAGCAATTCGCGCGATACGCGCGCTCACATCGGTCTGAAGCAGCTTGATATAGGGCGACGCCACAAACTGAGGATCTCCCCAGCCGAAGCGTCCCGACTGACTGAGCGCGCGTGGAAAGCGCGAGTCCTTCCAGGCCAAGCTCATCACCATCGGGCCCGCCATATCGATGCCAAGCAGCGCACGCGCCGTCGAGACGCGATAGCTCTTTTCGACCTGCGGCACCAGCGAATCGACGAGCCAGCGCGAAAATGCGTCTCCTTTTGGCTCAATCTCCGCAAAGGTCGGATCGCGATAGCTGGTCAGCGCAGACAGCCGCATCGATGGCGAAGATGGCGAAGACACAAAGACACCGACGACCGGCGATACTTTTCCTGCTTGCTGAAGCCGATCGAGTAGCCGGGTATAGCCGCCTCGGACCACTGCATCCTTTCCGTCGAAAACATAGAGCGATGGATAGCGTGTGGTCGTCGCTTGCGCATACCCGGGCGGCAAATAAATCAAGACCTCGGGACGAGCCTGTCCTTCTGGCGTATCCGGTCCTGGCATCCGTCGCAGTCGCGAACCCGGCTCTTGATATCCCGGTGCCATCGCGACGGAGTTCAGCTCACCAGCATTGCCGCCGAGGAGATTGCTCGGGTTCGGTGGTAGATACGCGCCGTCCCACATCACCTCGGGATTGAGCGGATCGGCATAGCGCTGCCCGTGTAGATCGAAGCGATACTCAATGCGCGAACCGGTCGTGCGCTTGCCCAAATACGCAACGGTTCCGTCGAGCACAAACGAGAGCGGATCGACTCCGGCGCGCCAGCCGTTGAAGTCTCCGATGAGCGACAGCGACTGCCAGTCCACCAACCCGAGATGCAGGAACAAAAAGCCTTGCTGATCGCCAAAGCGGAGCGCGAGCGGCATCTCGACGGAGCGCTGACGGAGCGATTCAATCAAAGCCAGTCCGCGCGTGTGCTGTTCCGACACAGAGAGCCGATCACTGCCACGCAGCGCATCAATGACGAGTGCAGCCTCGGGACTTTGACCCGCTTGGGCGTCGTCGGCAAAGTCGATATGAATGGTTCGCTGCTGCGGCGAAAACACGACCTCATAGCGGGCTGGCATCGGCAGCGCCCACTTGAGCGGACCACGCGTCTGAGGATTCGGCTCGTCTTCGCGAGCCACCGGCTGCAGCGTCGGAACCGCCATCGTGCGATCCAAGCTGGTGCTGCCATACGATGTCGAAAGCTGCGGCACAACGACCTGAAGCTCGACGGTCTCGCCCGGCAGGGTCACCACGCCGCGATACTCATGTCCGTCCCAGGTCAGCTCGGGAGCAATCTCACCGCGAACCCAGCCGTTGAAGCTGCCGCTGAGTCGCACGCTCGGACCGAGATAACCATCGTCGCTGCTGCAGCCAGCCCCTACACCAAGCGCCGTCGATAGCGCGAGACAGAACCAGCTTCGTTGGGCCCAGCTACACCACCAAGAGCGCGTCATGAGGCCGTATATTCCGCCTCGCAAGAAGGTGTCAAGAACGCACATACAGCGCCCGATGTCGCCGCAGGTTCAGCCGGTTGCCGAGTCGCAGATCGCGGTCGCACGGACTCAAGTCGCGTTGACGGAACCGACTGCGCGTTGCTACCCTCAGAGGTCCTATGTACGTGCGCAGACAGGCGCTTGGATCTATTGGCAAATTCGGCGCAGCGGGAGTGGCTGCCACACTCCTTGCGCTGCTGGCTGGCGCACGACCCGTCGAAAGCGCCGTCGCAAAGCCCGCTGACACGGAGCTACCGTGGCCAACACTGCCCGTCAAGGACATCCGTCCCGGCATGGTTGGCTATGGACTGACCGTGTTTTCAGGACAAAAGCCAGAGCGCTTTCCCGTTCGTGTCGTCGGGGTGCTGCCCAGGCATGCGTCGCTGATGGACATCATCTTGGTCGATACCGATGAGCCGCGGCTGAAGCACGCTGGCATCGTCGCTGGAATGTCGGGTTCGCCAATTTATATTGATGGAAAGCTCGTCGGTGCGCTGTCGCTGGGTTGGGCTTTTTCCAAAGATGCACTCGGAGGCGTCACGCCGATCGAGTACATGGCCGCGGATCTGAAGCGTCCGCTGCGAGGCCGCGACTTCAACCACTTGGCAATCAATACGCGCTCGACGGAATCGCTCAAGTCACCCGTCGAAGAGCTACACAAGCGCTTGCCGGCTCCGTCTCTCGGGATTTCGACACAGACGGGACAGCTTCAGCGCGTTTCAATGCCGCTGCTGGTATCAGGGCTGTCCGATGAGCCGCTGGCGATCCTGCGAGATGCGCTGTCGCCTTACGGAATTGCGGTGATGTCCGGCGGAGGCAGCAGTCCGAATCCTGTGGCGCAGCGCGCGTTTGAGCCAGGAAGTGCCATCGCCGTCGATCTGGTGCGTGGCGATGTGACGATGCAGTCGATCGGCACCGTCACGGCGATCGATGGAAATCGAGTGCTCGCGTTCGGACATCCCATGCTAAACGCGGGAGAGACGTATTTTCCCGTCTCGACAGCGGAAGTGACGACGTTTATGCCGTCGCTGGTTTCAAGCTTCAAGTTTGGGCACTCGCTGCTTCCAGCGGGCGTGCTGATTCAAGATCGCTCCGCCGGAATCATTGCCGACACCACCCAAGCGGCGCAGACGCTGCCGATGACGATCTCGATCTTTCCCGTCGGTCAGCCGAGCAGAGTGCTCAAAACAGAGCTTGCACGCCACAAGCTTCTGACGCCAGTGCTGGTCAGCGTCGTCGCGGTTCAAGCGGTTTCCGTGGTGGCATCTGACGTCGCGGACGTTACGGTACAAGTCGATTCCACGCTAAAGGTCACGGGCTATCCACCGCTTCGTCAGACCGACTATCTGTTCTCGAGTGACGGCTACTCGGGAAAGATGCTCGCGAACTCGACGGGATCTCGTCAGCTTCAAGAGCTGCTCAGCAATCCGTTCGGCCCGATTCACGTCGAGAGCCTGGATTTAAAAGTGGAGCTTCTGTATCGCAGCCAGGTGGCCGATGTGGTGTCGATGTCGCTGCCTTCCGATGAGCTTGAGCCAGGCAAAACGGCGATGGTGCGCGTCGCGCTGCGGCCATTTGGTCAGTCGCTGGAATATGTAACCGTTCCCGTCGAAGTTCCTCGGGCGCTGGCCGGACAGACAGTGAAGCTTGAAGTCCAAGCCGGTGCGCAGGTAAAGCCAGAGTTCGCAGCGCCGGACAGCCTGGCCGATTTCGTCGACAATTTACGCAAGGGCTATTCCGGCAAGTCTGTCGTCGCAACCATTACAACCAGCGACGAAGGTGCCAACCTACGAGGACGAACCGTCCCGAGCTTGCCAGCCTCTGTTTTGGCGACGCTGCGCCCCGGTGCGAGCAGTCGCCGAGGTGAAGTACAAAAGCGTCTGTATCGCACGGTCCACGACGTGGACTGGGTCATGCAAGGCAAGCAAGAGCTGACCGTACAAATCAAAGATCTCCGCGACGACAGTCGGAGCATTACCACACCGTGACCGTCATGAATCATCACGTCATTGCTCGGCTTGGCTGTGCGCTATTCGGACTGCTTGCGCTGCAACAATCAGCGTCGGCAGGCGGCACACGCAGCATTCGCGTCACCACCTATTCAGAGCTGGCCGAAGGACAAGACCAGGGTGTTCTCATCACTTCGCAAGGCGACGTACAGAGCGGCTGGTCGACGACAAGAATGGAGCTTCCGCAGCCGGGCGACGATGCCGTTCGGGTCATGGTCGTCGCGCCGGATCGCTCCGTGTTCGTCGGCACCGGGGGAGAGTCGCCCAGCATCCATGTCTATCAAAACGGCAAGCTGCGGAAGCTCGCGAAGCTACCGACTTCGACGTGGGTTAGTGCGCTCGCAGTTCGACCGACACCGACGGGAAATCATGTTCTCGCCGCAACGGTCGCTGATGGTCGAGTCTTCGATGTGGCTCCCGATGGAAAAGTCGAGCTGTGGGCAAACGTCGAAGCCGAGCACATTTGGGGATTGGCTCGCGACGGACAGACCACGCTGATCGCAACGGCACCGGGGAAGCTGCTGGCCGTTTCTGATCGAGACTGTGCGACGGCAACACCAGTCAACGGAAAGACTCGCTCACGTACGCTGTTTGAAAGCCCAGCCAAGCACTTTCTGTCGCTGACTCGCGCGGACGATGGCTCGTTTTATGTGGGAACCAGCGACGAAGCGATCCTGTATCGAATCACAATCGACAAGGACGGTCGGGCCAGCACGCGAGCCGTCCACGACTTTGCGGGCAACGAAGTCCGCGCGATCGTCGCCAAAGAGGGAAAGGTCTTCGTCGCGGTCAACGACATGCAGCGCGGCGAACCAATCGTTCGAGGCGCCAAGATTGCGGTTCCAGCCGCAGGCTCAGTCCCTGGGGTAAAACCAACGCCACCGACGAGCAGTACGCCGACTCCGTCCACAAGTCCCGTCGAAAAGAAAGGCAAAGGTGCGCTGTTTCGAATCGATGAAGCGGGCCGCGTCGAGCAGCTTCACGCCATTACGGATGCATTCTGGAATGATCTCGCGATCGATACGGATGGCAGTGTGCTCGCGGCATCGTCGACGCCAGGTGGCCGAGGTCGTGTCTTTCGCGCGCTGGCAGACCGAACGGTGATGACCGCGCTCGAGTTCAAAGAGAGCGATGTGCTCGCGCTGTCCATCGGTGGCGAGGAGCGGCTCGTCGGAACAGGCAGCGCCGCTGGCGTGTACCAAGTTCGTACAAAGGCTGCGACGGGTGCGTCGTATCAGAGCAAAGTGTTTGATACGCAGGCTGTTTCACGCTTTGGAACGCTCCGATTCCTGGGTGAAGGGATCAAGGTCGAGACT
>CALMML010000115.1 GCA_937868485.1 uncultured Myxococcales bacterium
CCTGTTCCACTGGCCATTCACTTGGGCGTACAGCTCAGCGGGCTGGTTGCTGTGTCTGTCTATCAGCGCGATCACAAGCACGGACGCTGGAGCTTTCCCAGACAGGAGCAGACCCAAGACGTCCTTGTGAACGGACTCCCAACCGATGTGAGTCTCTCATCTGGTCCGGTGGTGATGCGCGTCTCTTCGTTTGTACAAATTGATCCAGCACGAACGAAAGAGATCGTCGCGTCACCTCTCGCAGAGATTGATATCGCCGTGAAGCATCCAGCTCCAGATGCACTCCAATCAGAAGCGGACGTACAAGAAGTTGCGGCAGCGGTTCAGCATGCGCTCAGCATGATTGCGGTCAGACGTCCAAACACCACGGTGGTGCATCTGTTTGCAGCCGTTCCTGGAGCACTCGCGCTCCGCATCGGAATGCAGATCAATCCCAATGTTCATCCTCCGATCCAAACGTATCAGTTTGATCGAGAACTTCATCCAAGCTATCGCCCAGCGCTCTTGCTTGGCGCATCTCACAGCGAACAGGGAGTCGACAACATGCCCCCCGTTTTACAGTCGGTCATTGAACGTCGTCTAGAACACTTCGTCGATTGGCTCAAGCCGGATCAGGAAACAGAGTCTGCGATGGCGCAGAGAGCCCATGAAATCCGAGACAATATTCGCAAACAAGCAGCCGCAGATGGACTGAAGGTTGCGTCTACGCCTGCTGCTGGTTCCTTTGCAAAGAACACCGGTCTGCGTCGTCATGTCACGGGCGGATCAGACATCGAAGGACAAGATGTAGACGTTCCGTTTGTGCTGCATCCCATGACAGAGAGCGAACAGCGCATCAGCCGCTTGCTCGACCGCTTTCAAGGCTACGCCGATCGCGCGTATCCGCAGCGTCCTCCCAACAAGAGCCGAACCAAGAGCTCGATCAAGATCGAGTTTACGGGAGCCAAGCTGTCCTTCGATCTTGTACCGATGCTTCAAGCACCGGAATACGAAGGAGACTATCAGTGGCTCCTACGTGGAGACGGAACGCGACGACTGACGTCCGTGGAACGTCACAACCGCTTTGTCAAAACGCGAACCGCCAATAGCAATCAACAGCCTGGTCGCGTGAAGTTCAATGAGTGCGTACGGCTTCTGAAGTGGTGGCGTGAGTTCCGTATGAACAACGATCGGAACAGCATTCCGGGCATTCCCAGCTTGCTCGTTGAAATGATGGCGGCGCATGCCTTCGATCAAAAAGGAGTCCAAGCCACCTACAGCGAGACGCTGCTCTCTTGGTTTGATCATCTGCATGATGTGGTCTCACGACGCACGACCATCCGCTTTTCAGACTACCCGCCGCCCAAGGGACGACGACATGCAGCGAAGACTCCCTGGATGGTTGTAGAGCCGGTTGATCCCGAAAACAACCTGACGCACGACTGGATCGATCAGAACATCAATGAGCTTGCAGAGTGGCTCCAGCGAGCGCGCGTCGATATGCAGCGCGCAGTGGATTTGGATCGAAAAAGCAATCATCAAGAATCGCTGCATCACTTGGTTCGGATCTTCGGTACGCCGTTTAAGCACAACTGTGGCGGCTAACAGAGTCCCTCCCGATCACAGCGAATTCGCCAGCGACACGACACCGATATGACAGCCGCGCTCGACGACACACACACTCTGTCCAGAATCGATCCCCAGCGCTTTCACAGAGTCCGTACGCTCTGGGTTGGCTCTCTCTGTTCCGTAGAAGAAGTGACGGTGATCGATACCGGAGCGCCAGCCGTCCTTAAGCAGATGCATCCCGAGCATCGCGTAGATCCAGGACTCGCTGCACGCTGCATCAACGAAGGACTGATCTTGCGAAGTCTTCAGAAGGATCCTTCCTTTTCAGGAATCCCGAGGCTGTTGGAGCTAGGAATTCTGCCCAATGGCTGTCCTGCGCTGCTGCTTCAGCGGCTTGGAGATCCGCTCGCAGAACATCTGTCCGCGTTTGATGTCGAAACGAAACCAGACGCGCTGGCATGGATTCTGTCGCTTGGACATCAGCTTGCGCGCACCTTAGCGATGGTTCACCGGCACCACATCGTTCATCGCGATCTCCGCCCAGACAACATCTTGTTTGCGCATCCGTCCGATCGAAACAGAGATCGGACGTTTCCCGACGCCTACCTCATTGATTTTGGGCTCGCCAAGGTCTTCGGAGACGAAGTCTTTCTGCCGATATCAACCGGTGAAGAGGATCTGCTTGGCACCGATCTGTATATGCCGCCAGAGCAGTGGGAATCCGCCAAGTACGTGACAGGATCTGCGGACGTGTACGCGCTGGGAGTCATCCTGTATCAGCTCGCAAGTGGTCGGCCCCCGTTTGTTCATGACAAGCGACAAGTGCTGATGTACCAGCACTTGGTCTGCCCGCCCCCGCCGCTTCCTCTTCGCATTCCTACAGCCCTGGCGTCGATCATCTTCGACATGCTGGCCAAGCGTCCGTCGGTCCGTCCCAGCGCGCAGCAGTGCGCAGATCGATTCTTTGCACTGCGCTAGATCGTGCGCTCTGTTTTTTTTATTTTCTGCGCCCGCTCTCATCCGCGCCCGCGTCCTCCCAAGCAGAGGGAACTCACAACACCTCAAAGACATGGAGGACCTATGTTCACAAACACCAAGTACATCGTAGGAATGCTGCTATCGGGCCTGATCCTCATCGCTGGATGTGGAGGAACTGATGGCCCCGGAACCGGAACCGGAAGTGGAGGAACAGGTGGCGGCGGAACAGGTGGCGGCGGAACAGGTGGCGGCGGAACCGTCGGCTGTTCGCCCGGATGCAGCAGTGGCTTTGTCTGTCAGGGCAGTAGCTGCGTGATCGATCCGACCGGACTGTGGACGATACGCATTACCTCTGGGACCGTCGCTTCGCGCAACTCCAGTGGTTCCAGCTGGGATGCAGATCTATCGGCACCAGACCCCAAAGTCTGTCTCACGATCAACGGATCCCGAAGCTGCACGCAGACCATTCAGGACAGCTACACACCGACGTGGAACACCAGCTTCAATGCGGCCACCGCCACCGCGCTCCAATCGGGAATCAACATCGAATACCTGGACTCCGACCTGACCTCTGATGATCCCATCTGTTCGGGAATGCTCTCTGTTACGTCGTCGCATTTCCAACTGGGAAGCTGGGGCTTTGTCTGTCAGTCCGGCCAAAGCCAAGTCTCTGCGCTGCTCATCGCAAAGTAGTGGATGAGCGGTCTACCGAGACTCTGATTCCGTCAGCCGCAAGCGCACCGTGTGAAGCCAGTCCAGCAGCGGTGCCAGATCACTTGCCAGCGCCGCATACTCCGTAAGAAAGGCGCGCGGCGACGGATTCAGTCCACGATCCGAGCGTCGTAGATAGTCCTGAAGGGCTGCATCCAAGTCACCCGCGGCTCGTCGCTTGATGCGCGGCGTGTGTGGATCCAGCCGCACTCGCAGCGTCGCAAGACCTCGCTTGAGCAGACTCGCCACCGCTTGCTCCGATTCCGCAAGCTGCGTCGCGATTTCATCCAGCGTCCGCTCTTCCAGCAAACGAAGATACAGCACCTCGCGCTGACGCTTCGGGAGCCGCGTGATCTCCGCTACGACTTCCCGATACCCTTGCCGATTGGACACAAGCTGACTCAGTCGCGGCGTGGGAAGTTCCAGCTGCTGCTCGTCCATGTCAATCGTCTGTCGATCCGCGCGCTTCATCGCGCGACTGTGCCGCTGGGTCTGCATGATCGCGGTCTGCAGAATCGACGCAATCCACGCACGCAGCTCATGCCGATTGTCACCGCGAAAGTCCGGCAGAAACCGCAGCGCCAGCACACACGCTTCCTGCACGACATCGGACGGTCTGCGTCCAGCGGGCTGGCTTGGTCCAAGGCTCCGACGCACCCGCCCGAGCAGCCACGGACGCCAGCGCTGAAGCAGCAGTCCCAGCGCCGATGCATCTTGTGCGACGACTTGCGCGCAGAGCTGCTGTTCTACATCGTCCAGTGGAAGGTCCATGTTCGGACGACGTATGGCTGGATCAGACGGCATGATCGGCTGTCTCTCCCTGTGCGGATGCGTGCAAAAGACCGAGGTTACTTGGCGACGGGAGTGCCAGGCTCTGCAGGAGGTGGGGCGTTGGACACGCCAGCGGCAGGATCAACCGTGGTCATCGGAACTCCGCCTGCACCGAGGGCCACGCCATCCCGGTATTCGATCTGCGAGTCCACTTGACCTGTCTCGCGGAAGAACGTCCACACCCCTTCGCGACGGCCTTCGCGATACATCCCAGCGGACTTTTTGTTGCCGTTTTCCCACCAATCGACAAACTCACCGTGCTTGACACCGTCGGGACGCTGACACCACGCCGAGATGTACGTCTGAAACGACACGCCACGCGACAGCTCGGTTCCTTTTTGGCAGGTCACGGCCTTGGCTGGGTCGGTGATTCGAGCGGGCTCCGTCAGCGGAACATGTGAATGAGCACACGCACAGAGCAGTGAAAACGCGGTCACAGTCAGGCTGGAAAAGCGCATGCCGCAGCCTACCACACGGAGACGGCGTACAAGCGTCGACCGTCCGCCGCGTACGCAGCCCATGCACCCGGTGATTTCGCGCTCGCTTCGGATGAAGATCCAACCTGTTCGCTCTCGACTGAACCTGCTACAGATTCGGCATGGCTCAGCCAGACACGGTGCGACCAAGAGGCATGCTGCGACGCGTCATTGTGGCCCGCATGGCGGTCGGTCTTGCACTCGGTCATGCAGACGCCCATGTTGCTTGGTGGTGTGGACCTGCGCGTGGGAGCCTTGACGCGACGCGTCGAAACGTCCAGCCCCAAGGGCACATTGGTCCGCGCTTGTGGACCGGAATCGGCTATCCCCTGTAAGCTGGGTTCTTTCACTTGCGACACCCTCGCACACGCGACATGGACAAACACAGACGTCACGATCCCCGGCCCAGCCACAGCAGCGATCTGGTGCGCGAGCAGCTTACTTTTGCTGACAACACCGTCGCCGTTGCGCTCTATGGACAAAACAACAGCCACCTGCGGCTCATTGAACGTCAGCTGGGTCTGTCGCTGCACGCACGCGGCAACGAGCTGTCTCTCATCGGGTCCAAAGACAGCGTCGAGCTGGCACATCGTCTGATCGAGCAGCTTCGCACCATGCAGCAGCAAGGTCGCGCCGTGACCACCGACGATGTGGTGCGCGGGCTCCAGATGATTCGACACGACAAAGATGCGGCGGTGAGCGATGTCCTGCGAGACGCCGTCGTCGTCGCCAGCCGCAGCCGTCCGGTCATTCCAAAGAGCGTCGCACAGCAGCGCTACCTCGACGCCATTCGCAGCGAAGACGTGGTGTTTGGCATCGGTCCCGCCGGAACGGGCAAGACCTATCTGGCGATGGCGATGGCCGTCAAAGCGCTGCTCGACAAGCAAGTGCGACGCATCGTGCTGTGTCGTCCCGCCGTCGAGGCTGGTGAAAAGCTCGGCTTTTTGCCCGGCACGATGCAGGACAAGGTGAATCCGTATCTGCGACCGCTCTACGACGCGCTCAACGATCTGCTCGACATGGAGCGCGCACAGATCCTGATGGAACGCGGCCAGATTGAAGTCGCACCGCTGGCCTTTATGCGCGGTCGCACGCTCAACGACTCGTTTGTCATCCTCGACGAAGCCCAGAACACCACCAGCGAGCAGATGAAGATGTTTCTGACGCGCCTGGGCTACGACAGCAAAGCCGTCATCACCGGCGACATCACCCAGATCGATCTACCGACACGCGGTCAGAGCGGCTTGGTCGAAGCGATGCGACTGCTCAGCGGCATCGTCGGCATCGAGTTTGTTCACTTCACCGAAGTCGATGTCGTGCGACATCCGCTCGTCGCTGCCATCATTCGTGCGTACGATGCCCGCGAGCCCAATCGTCGCAGTCCCGCCGCTGCCATCGCGTCCGCCTTGGCTCCCAGCGAAACCGGCGGCATCACATCCCCCAGCGAGATCGAGCCGAAAAGCCCGGTCGAACCATAACGCGTCCGCATTTCGGGAATGTCAGCCCATAGGGTCGGTGTTATTAGGAACATCATGTTGCCCACCATCACTTTGCGCCGGTTGCTCGTGGCTTGTGCGCTGCTGATTCCGGCGATTGCTTCGGCGGCTCCGCTGGAAACCGACCTGGGAGAGCGCCTGTCCACCGCGCTTTCTGCGATCACGGCACCTGGCGGCTCGATGCGCCTGGCTTACCTGCTCGCGTTTTTGGGTGGGCTCGCAACCAGCTTGACCCCGTGTGTCTACCCGCTGATTCCCATCACGATCAGCCTGTTCGGAGCCCGCGAAGCCCCGCGCGCCCAAGCCTTGGGTCTGGCCGCCTGCTATGTCGGAGGCATTGCCGCGACCTACACCACGCTCGGACTGGCTGTGGGCCTGCTCGGCGGTCAGTTTGGCTCGTTTATGACCAGTCCGTGGGTCATCGTGCCGGTTGCGCTGTTCTTCTTGCTGATGGCTGCGTCGATGTTTGGTGCCTTTGAGCTGTCGCTGCCAAACGAGCTACAAGGTCGACTGTCCCAAGTCGGTGGACGCGGACCGATTGGCGCGTTCCTGATGGGTCTTGTGGCTGGTATCGTCGCTGCGCCCTGCACGGGACCGCCGCTGGCCGCGCTGCTCGTGTTTGTCAGCACCCAGCGCTCGGTGATGCTTGGAGGCTCACTGCTGTTTACCTACGCGCTCGGAATGGGCGTGCTGTTCTTCGGAATCGCTGGCTTTGCGCTCAAGATGCCCAAGTCCGGCGCGTGGATGGACGGAGTCAAAGCCGTGTTCGGCGTCATCATGACCGTCGCTGCGCTCTACTACCTGCGCAACATCAGCCCGCTTCTACGCAGCGTGGGTTCCAGCTCGCAGACGTTCTTGATCATCCAGGTCGCGCTCGTCGCGGTCGGTGTCGTGATTGGCGGTCTGACGCTCAGCTTTTCCGACGGAATGACCCGCGCAGTGCGCAAAGGCATCGGTGTCGTGCTGATGGTGGTCGGTCTGTACGGATGCGTGTCGTGGACGCTGGCTCCGCGTGGCGATCTGAAGTGGATGACCGACGAAGTGCAGGCGCTGGCCAAGGCCAAGAGCGAAGGCAAGCCGCTGCTCATCGACTTCGGGGCCGACTGGTGTCTGCCGTGTAAGCAGATGGAGCTCAAGACCTTCCCGAACGAAGCCGTCCGTCGCGAACTGAGCCGCTTTGTGCTGCTCCGTGTCGACTGTTCCGAAGAAACCGAGCAGAACACCGCGCTGCAAAACAAGTATCAGTCGCAGACGCTTCCGTCGGTGCTGGTCTTCGATCGCAGCGGCAATCGCACCGCGTGGTTCCACGAATACACGCCGCCTGAAGCGCTGCTCTCTGCGCTGCAAAAAACGCCCTAACGGCCATGGCTCTGTTGAAACCGTCCAAGCCGCCGCTGCGTCGATCGACGCGCGATGCCAAGCTCGATAAGAAGTCCGATAAGAAAAAAGACGCGAAGTCCGGCAGCGAACAGGCTGCGACAGCGACGACGAGTGAGGGATCACGGACCAAGATTCCAGAGCTGCTCGCAGAGCTAGAAGAAGCGGCCAAGCAGCTGGATGTGCGCGTGACCTACGAAGCGATGACCGGCGAGCTGGGCTCGGGCGGACTGTGCAAGGTCAAAGGTCAGTGGCGCGTCATCGTCGACAAGAGAGCAACGCCGGGTGATCGGCTGTCGATCCTGGCGCTCGCGCTCAGCCGGATTCCTCGAGACGGACTGACGCTGTCGCCCGCTGCCGACAAGCTGCTGAGCGATGTTCGTCCGCGTGAGGTCTCGATGGAAGACGACGGACCCGCGACCGATGCACAGGCCGCGACGGAAGGCAGCGCCCCCTAAGTCGCTTACTGTCCGGTCAGCAGTCCAAAGACCTGCGGCCCGTTGCGAGAGATGGCCGGAACCAGTCCTCCTTCTCGCTGAAGCGCCAGGATGAGCGGCGTGCTGCCCTTGGCATGAAACGTCTTGCCCGAGCGAACGTGCGTCACCGTTCCGCTCACATCGACGAGCAGCTCATCATCTTCCGCAGTGAGCTGATAGAACTCTTCGTCGGAAATCACCAAGAACGGCAGCGCTTCGTTCACCAAGTTCCGCTTGTGGATGAACGCGTAGCTCTTCGCAATCACCGCCGCCACGCCCGCACCTTTGAGCGCCCACACCGCTTGCTCACGGCTTGAACCCGAACCCCAGCCTTCTTCGGCGACGACGATGTTTTGACCCGCGCGCGTACGCTCAGCAAAGCCGGGACGCACGAACTCGAAGCAGTGATCACCCAGTTCCTTGAAGTCCGTCAGGTGACAGAACTGGCCCGGAATGATCGCGTCGGTGTCGATGTGGTTGCCAAAGCGCTGCGCTCGCCCGCTGATCGTCGAGGAACGCACGCTGGCCGCAGCACTTTGTCCGACGCTGTGTTCGCTGGCCACCGCCACAGAAGGCTCGCTCACCGTCACTTCGGGCAGCCGACTGTCTGTGCGATGCAAAATCCGCTGGAAGCGATCCTGATCGATGCTCTGAATCAGCTCTCGAGGATCGCGAATCGCCATCCCGAGCGACGCCGCAGCCACCGCCGGACCCGACGCCAGCCACGCCAGCGAGCCTTCGCCCATGCGGTTTGGATAGTTGCGATTCTGCGACGACAGCCAGGTCTCACCCTTGCCTGCGCGCTGACTCGCCACGCCAAGACACATCGAGCAGCCCGGCGGATCAATCTGGAAGCCCGCCTGTTCGTAAAAGCGCCACAGTCCCGCTTCGTAGAGCCGTCCTTGAATCGACAGATCGCCCGGAACCACCAGACGTCGGCCCGTGCCAGTTGGCTCAATGCCTCGTCGCAGCGCTTGCTCTAGCACCAGTGCGCCCAGCACCAGCTCTTCTTCCGTCGTCGTACAGGCTCCGATGAACACGCCGTGAACTGGCATGCCAACGTGCTGCGACAGCGGCACCACATTGTCCGGCGAAAACGGCTTCGCAACGAGCGGCTCCAGCGCGTCCAGCCGAATCGTGTGTCGCGCAATGTACGGCGCGTCGTCGTCCGCTCGGAAAAAATGACAGCCCGAGGCATCGACGCAATCGGTCCGCTGAGCAAGCCACGCCGCCGTCACTGCATCCGGCTCGAAGATGCCGTTTAGGCCACCAAACTCTGCCGTCATGTTCGCGATCGTGAAGCGCATGTCCGTCGAAAGCGACGACACGGCCGAGCCGCGATATTCCACGCTGCGCTCCATCGCGACCGTATTGCGACCCAGCTCCCCGAGCGTGCGCAGGATGATGTCTTTGCCCGTCAGACCGAACGCCGGCGTGCCCTCGTATTCCACCGAGATCGCGTCCGGCACTTCGATCCATGACTCACCGAGCACCATCGCCGCCGTCACGTCCGCGCCGCCCAGACCAATCGCAAACGCACCCAGTCCACCATGCGACGACGAATGCGAGTCCGCGCCAATCACCACCTGACCCGGAAGCAGCAAGTCTCGATAGAACTTGGTG
>CALMML010000116.1 GCA_937868485.1 uncultured Myxococcales bacterium
CCCGTCGGTAACCACCGATGGGGTTTTTGCTTTTCTGGGGGTCGGTTTTGGGCTGTGACCAGCTGTGGACCACTTTTTGTGGACCACAAACCAGCAACGTCACCGCGCCCCGGTTTGGATCGGCTGATTTGCGGCCAGATCGCTTGGCAGCAGTGCAGCCACTGCGCGCTGTTGGTTGGCTGAATCGAGCGCCCCGCGATCGATGTAGTTGGACAGCGTGATGGATACGCGCTCATGTCCAAGCGCGGCAGCGACGAGATGAGGACTGGCCCCAGCGCGGATTGCTGTCGTCGCTTGAAAGCCTCGCAGGCTATGCGCGCAGACGAGCGGCACATCGGCCAGCGAACACAATCGAGCAACCTCCTTTCGCACCCAGCCGCGATCATGACAACGACCCTTGTTGCTCGGAAACAGCAGCGCCGTCGGCTCTTTGTCTCGTGCGCGCTCCCACAAAAGCGGCTGCATCATGACGGGGATCTCCACTGAGCGACGGCTAGCGGCGGTCTTTGGCGACCACTCACCAACCGAATCGACCCACAGCACCGATCCTCCACGATCAAGATCGCGCACCGTTCGCGTCACGATCTCACTTGCGCGCAGTCCCATCAGCATCGCGAGCAGCGTAGCCACCGCGCCATCGTCCGTCGGTGCAAGCTGAAGACAGAGCAAGGAAAGTCGTCGGCCCTCATCGTGGCGGAGCTGAGGCTTGCCAGCGCTCCTTCGACCTAGTCCTTCGACGGTCACCAGCGGATTTCGAAGCATCCGCTTCGTTTTCACAAGCCATCCGCCAAACGTCCGCGCGTCGGCCAGATAGGCTCGATGCGTATCGACCGACAGCGGCTTGCCGGTCCGCTCGCTAATCTGCGCACGCAGTCGCATATACAGTGATTCACATCGGCTTTCCGTGAGGACAGCGACGGTTTCAGACAGGATCGGCGCGAAGAACCGGCGTAGCCGTAGCGGCGTATTGTCGAAGCTGGCCGCTTTGTTCCCTTTCTCGATGAGATACTGACGGTACTGGCCAATCAGCTCGTCGATGCTTGGTTGTCTTGCCCGTGTCAGCTCGACGACGATCCGGTGTGCCAGCTTTTCGGCCTGCTTCGCGCTGTCCCCGATCGGCCCCCAGCTCCGCTTTCCATTGATGATCAGACGCGCACGAAACTGACCCGGACGATGTTCGATCGCTTTGGTGACTCGTATTTCGTCCATGGTCTTACGCTCCTTCCCCGGTTCGTGAGGTGGATTCGCTGGCTTGTGCCGTCGGTGTTTGGTCGATCGTGGCCAGCGCTTCCCGTGCTGCTTTGGCGGTCTGGTACGGCTTCCACGTCAGGGCTTGCTCTGTCAGCGACAGCGAGACGACGTAATAGCGATCTTTGCCCTTCCAGCGAAGCCACTGCACAGCGACGAGCAGCGATGCATCGTCTCGACGGATGGCCAACACACGCCAAAACGCATCCTTTCCCGTCGATGCGCGACGGAGATAGTCTTCCGCCCACGCTTCACCCGGTTTCGATAAGTCGAGCGTGGCGGCAATGGTTGGCGGACTCGACGACAGCCGATGTTTACGACGACGGTAAGACGTACTTGTAGCAGGAACCGAGCAAGGCATAGACTGCTCCTGTTCGCGTCGGATACGTGCTTGCAGGCTTGGAATCCGACGCGGGCTGATGAGGGGCCGCCGATTCCCGTCGGCGGTCCTTCGGTGATGGACTGCCCGACTTGTACGGGCTCGACTGGTAAACAAACACATGTCACGACCTCTTTTCAATAGGGTTAAACTCAATAGACCGTTTGTTCTTTGCTCAACTTTTAGCCACCGACGGTGCGTGTTACCAACTGCCGATGGTTCGCGGCTCGCCCAATCCGCATCACTTCGGACTGCCTGGTCGTCTTCGCAAGACTCGGAAGCAGAGGCAGATCACGCCGTCTGCACTCGGCCCGAAGGCTGGTCTTGACGTTCACGTTGCCGCCAATATCGAAGCCGGTCAGCGCATCCCCACCGTTGCGACGGTGGCTCGTCTCGCATCTGCACTTGGCGTCGCTGCGGGCTGGTTGGCGTACGGACTTGGCGAGCAAGTCATACGCGGCGCAGCATCGACGACCGATGGCATGGGCGCGCGACTTTCGGCCATTCGGACCGAGCGAGGCGAAACCAAAGCCGCACTGGCACGCGCCGTCGGGCTTAGCCCAAGCACCGTCGCGGACATCGAGAACGGCGCACAGACCGGCGTCGATGTGCTGGAAGCGCTCGCAAAAGTCCTCGCGGTTTCACCTGCCTGGCTCGCATTCGGGGAAGGTCCGATGACACTCCCACCGCGACGAAAGGCAGCAGCAGCGACACAGGAACCGGACCACGGCTAGACCGCTCGACGATCGGGAAGTCACCGACCACGGGCTGCGGCGTACATCGCTTCCCCATCAGCGCCACGGCGGCGAGCAGCAGCA
>CALMML010000117.1 GCA_937868485.1 uncultured Myxococcales bacterium
CCTTTATCGACTCTTTTGCGATTGTCTCCGTCGTCACTCTTTGCCGCAGTTTCAAGCTGTGGAACGATGCCGTTCTTGGTAACGGAAAGCGCTGGGAAGTCTCTGTCGCTAACTTTTTCTCGCCTTTCGCAAAAATAGTAGCCGATGCGCTTAACGTCCCAATGTTCCGGTACTTCTCCGAGCCACTCGACGCCGCTGGGTTTGTAGTGGGGGTAGCGGGGGAAGCTCATTGGGAGAGTCCTCCGATGAGGGTGAGGATGCGGTCGGTGACTTGCTTGAGGTCGGCGTCGATCTCGTGCAGCGGACGCGGCGGCTTGAACACGTAGAAGTGACGGTTGAAGGGAATCTCGTAGCCGACCTTGGTCTTGTCGTGATCGATCCACGCATCGGGCGCGTGCGGCAGGACTTCACGACGGAAGTACGCCTCGACATCCTCATGCAGCGGCACGTTTTCGGTATCGCGCAGCGAGGCGTCCGGCACCGGCAGTCCTTTGCCTTTCCCTTTTTGTCCCAGGACAATCTTGCCCTCGGCATCGCGCTCGGGACGCTCGACGGTGATGGTGCGGTAGCCGAAGTCCTCGTTCTTGAAGATGCGGCTGATCGGAGCGCCGTCTTTGGTCGATTCCTCGAAGCGGCCAAACAGGCGGGTGATCTCTTCGATGTGCTGCGGGCTCAGCTCTTTGCGCTTGCTGCCGAGGCTCTTGCGCATCTTCTGCCAGAAGCTGCTGGCGTCGATGAGCTGAACTCTGCCCTTGCGGTGGGCGGGCTTGCGGTTCGAGACAACCCAGACATAGGTGCTGATGCCGGTGTTGTAGAACATATCGGTCGGCAGGCCGATGATGGCCTCGACGAGGTCGTTTTCCAGCACGTAGCGACGGATCTCGCTTTCACCAGAGCCCGCGCCGCCCGTAAACAGGGGCGAGCCGTTTAGGACGATGCCAAAGCGGCTGCCACCATCGACGGCGGGCCGCATCTTCGACACCAGATGGAGCAGGAACAGCAGTGAGCCATCACTGACCCGAGGCAGACCGGGACCGAAGCGACCGGAAAAGCCCTGCTGTTCGGACTCTTTGCGGATCTCTTTTTCGATCTTCTTCCACTCGACGCCAAACGGCGGATTCGACAGCATGTAGTCGAAGTGCTTGCCGGGCAGACCGTCGGCGGACAAGGTGTTGCCAAAGATGATGTTGGCGATGTCCTGGCCCTTGATGAGCATGTCGGCCTTGCAGATGGCGTAGGACTCGGGGTTTAGCTCCTGTCCGTACATCACCAGCCGCGCGTCAGGATTGATGCTGGCGAGGTGTTCCCCCGCGACGGACAGCATGCCGCCGGTGCCCGCCGTTGGATCGTACAGGGAGCGCACCACACCGGGCATGGTCAGCGCGTCGTCGTCTTCGATGAACAGCAGGTTCACCATCAGCCGGATGACCTCACGCGGGGTGAAGTGCTCTCCGGCGGTTTCGTTGGAAAGCTCCGCGAACTTGCGGATCAGCTCCTCGAATACCAGACCCATCTGGGCATTGCTGACCACCTCGGGGTG
>CALMML010000118.1 GCA_937868485.1 uncultured Myxococcales bacterium
GTCCGCTTTCCGAGCTGCTGCCTTAGTGCATCGGGGTGCCGGTGCGCTGGTGGTAGCTGCGGAGGACATCGGCGGCGGTCTCTTCGATGGCTTTGCCGGTGACATCAATGACGGTCCAGTCGGGGTGGCTGCGCAGAAGATCGCGGGCGAAGTAGATCTCGCGCAGGATGTAGTCGCGCTGGCCGTAGCTGGTGTCGGTGGTCATGTGGATGCGGAGCAGGCGCTCGCGACGGATTTGCAGCAGGGCATCGGGCTGGATTTGCAGGGCGTAGACGCGCTCGGGAGGGACTTGGTCTAGCTCGGGCGGCAGCGGCAGGTCGAGTACGAGGGGCACGTTGGCGACGCGATAGCCTTTCTGGGCCAGGTAGATGGACAGCGGGGTCTTCGAGGTGCGGCTGATGCCGAGCAGAACCAGGTCGGCCTTGATCAGGTTTTCGGGACAGCGGCCATCGTCGCTCTGAACGGTAAACTCGATGGCTTCCATGCGGCGGTAGTAGCTGTCGGACACGGTGTGAAGCAGGCCGGGCACTTCGCGAGGCTCGACGGACAGAAAGCGGGCCATGGTGCCAAGGAGCGAGCCAATCAGATCGACATAGGGGACGCCGCGCTGCTCGCACTTGGTCTGAAGGACTTTGCGTTCTTCGCCTCGGACGAGGGTAGAGACAACCAGGCCCTGCGCGCGCTGGGCATTGCCGACGATGACATCCATGTCCAGCTCGTGACGCAGGTGAGGGACGATGCGCAGGTCGGTGGCGTCTTCGCGCAGATCAAACTGGCGCAGCGCGGCGCGCACCATCTTTTCGGCGGTCTCGCCAGTCGAGTCAGAGACGATGAAGATGGTGCGCAAAAGCCCGGGGTCAGCCATGCGGGCTACGCTAACACCTTTAACCTGTGGCGGGGCGCGGAAGCTACGTCGGTGGGCGCGGACTTTTCGCGGTAGGCGATGACGCGAGGACACTCGGGATCGGGGTCGCGCTGGCTGCCGCTGACGTGGGCCGCGACGACCCGGCAGCCGCCTCGACACAAGGACAGGTAGGTGCAGCTTCGGCAGGGCTCGTCGGCGTGGAGATGATCGCGAAACGGGGAAAAGGCCTGCGGCTCGGCATAGTAGCGACGCAGGTCGGTGACAGGCTTTGGGGTCGGATGGGCAAACGAGCAGGCCGACAGGCGTCCATCGGCTCGGGTCGCCGCCAGCAGATCGCCGCCCGCGCAGCCATAGATCGACAAAAAGCGCAGCAGTCCGTCATCCAGCTGGTGATGCGCGACAAAGGGAACCATCGAGCAGTCGAGACGCACGCGCAGCCGATGTCGCCGGGCCAGATCGAGCACGGTGGGCAGCAAGGTGCGGTGCTGGTCATCGGTGCAGCGCAAGGACTGATAGGTGTCGTCACGCGCGCCTCGACCTGCGGGCTTGAGCCGTAGCAGCTCGACTTCACGCAGGCCGATGCGACGGGCGTAGGCAAACAGCTCGGGCAGGTGCAAAAGACCTACGCGGGTCACGACGGTGTTGATGCCGACATCGGGAAAGGCCGCGACGAGTGATCGCAGGGCGTGATCGGCCTTGGCAAAGCCGTCGATGCCGCGAACCTGCTGGTAGATGTCGCCGATGCCATCGACGCTGACGTTGACCTGACCAAACAGACCGCGCCGGGCCAGGGCGCAGACTCGATCGAGGGTGGCTTGGTCGTACAGTCCGCTGGTGGTCAGGTTGGGAATGATGCCTCGCTGCCAGCAGTGGGACAGCAGCTCGCCGAGCCAGGGCAGGTGGGCGCTCTCTCCGCCACCGAGGGCAACATGGAAGACGCCGGCGAGAGATAGCTCGTCGATGGCGGCGCACCACTCGCGGAGACCCCACTCGTTTTTGGCGCCTTGTGGCGACGCGCCGGTGTAACAGGTCGCACAGCCAGCGTCGCAGCGATTGGTGAGCTGCAAGTGAACTTCGAGCGGGGCCGACAGCGGCATGACGGCATCGAGCGCGGGCTCTATTCCATCCCACAGACCAGGCGGCGGATCGTCATACCCAAGCGAGCGGGCGCGGTCCCGATCGACCAAGACCAGCGCTTGCGGCCAGCCGTAGCGACCGCCAAGCTGCACGATGCCTCCGAAGCGCTCATAGCGAAAGGAGCGCGGGGCCGGTAACTTGCGACGACTGCGCCATCTGGTCCACGCGGCAAACACGGCGGCATAGTAGCCGACTATTCTTTGGCTGCGACAGGTGCGCGTGCGGTCTGCCAGTCTTTGAACGCTTTGTAGTCATCGCTGACCTGCTTGGCATAGAAGAAGGCGACTTGGCGAACCCTCGCGAGGAAGGCCTGGCGCTGCTTTTCGGTGGCGACCTTGGCCAGCACTTCCTTTTCCAGCTCGTAGGGAATCAGCGGACTGCTGTCTTGATCGGCGCGAGCATGAGACGTCGCAAGCACCGCACCCCACTGCTGCACAAGGGGCAGTGCGCGCTGCGGGTTGGCGATGTTGCTCAGCTCAAACGGACTACGGACCGGGGTTCGCTCGCGGACAAAGAAGCGCTCTCCTTGCAGGGACAGAGAGCCGAGGTGTTCGTCGCTGCGATAGCCCATGGCGCGATAGCCAAGCACCACCCGCAGCGCATGATCACCGCCAACCTGATTGAGCAGCTGATCGCGAATCGAGCCATCCATGTACTGCCAGCCAGCGGGCGCGGACTGCGCTTTGATGTCGAGGATGCGATCGTCATCTTGACTGGCCGATGCACCTTCGATGAGGACAAAGTAGCGCGTGACGCCGAGTGAGCCCATGCCACCTTTGACCTTCTGCGCGACATCTTTGATGCGGAAGTAGCCGGGAATCTGGCGCAGCCTTCCAGTCAGCGTCGCTTGGTAGGCGGGCATCGCCGCTTGAACCGCTTGCAGAACCGACGGTGCAACCTGTGAGACGCCTTGCTTGTCGTAGTCGAACATGCGCTTTCCCGAAGCGACCGTGGTCATCTTCTTGAGCACGCGCAGGTGAGTCTGTTCGGACAGCTGCACCATCCAGTCGGACAGAAAGCTCGGTGTGTTTCCGACCGAATAGGAGGTGATGAGCTCTCCGGCGTTGTCGCGATAGCCGCGCAGGGTGTTTAGGTAGCTTGTGGCAAACGCGTCGATGAGCTGCTCTTGGGTCTTCTGGGGGAGCCCGCCGTTTTCTGCGACCGCAAGCAGGATGCTGATCGCCATGCGCCACAGATCAAGCTGGTAGTCGGCGATCAGCGTCTCATCGAAGTCATCCAGATCGAAGACCACCATGTTCTGGTTGGTGAGAAGCGCGCTCACATTGTCGCAGTGCGCGTCTCCTTGTAGCCAGACGCGCGTGGTGGGACCGCCGAACGTAGCAAGAAGCGGAGAGCTTCCATAGTCCGCCCAAAACAGATAGTTGGTGGCGCGGAAGAAGGAAAACATGGTTTCCGTCATCAGCGTGTACTTCTCTGCGCGGAAGGCTGCGGAAAGACTCGCGTTCTTCTGATTGATCTGGTTTACCACCCAGTCCGCACGCGGCTCTGCGGAAGCAGAAGAGACGATCGAACAGAGTAGCAAAAGCGCTACGATGGCGACCTGTCTCACCTTTTCCGTCACGACGCTGCGGGCCAAGCGATGGACTCTGCCCGCAGGATGCACTGGTGCACTCCCCCGCAAACCACTGCGCACAAAGAACTATCGTAGCGCAAAAGCCTGCGCGCAGCGCCATTTGTCACGGATTAACGAAGCACAAGTCGCCATAGCAAAAGCAAAGACAGACTCGCAAGCGCAAGCAGAAGTGGGAGAAACATCCACTTGGTGCGGAAGGAAAGCGCCGCTGTGCTGGTGCTTGTACTTTGGGTATCGCTCCCTTGAAGATCTGCGCCAGGAATCGCAGTCAGTCCCGAGCGCTCTGGCAGCAGAGAGCTGATCGCCTGGACTTCAGGAAGCTCACGGAGCTGATCACGCACGATGCGAGCGCTCGCGGGACGCTTGGTTGCATCACGTTCCAGAAGCTGGCTGAGCAGGCTCTGAAGTGCCGGTGAGATCGGCTGCTCCAGCGCAAGCGGAGGTACCACTTCGGTAAAGCGACGATGCAGCAGCGTGGTTCCGTCTTCGCGATCTTCGTAGCGCTTGGCAAACGGAAGCAGACCGCTTAGTAGCTCATGTAGCAGCAGTCCCAGCGCGTACACATCCATGCGCGGATCACCGGGCGCACCGTCGAAGCGCTCAGGCGCCATGTAGAGCGCAGTCCCCAGATCGGCGTGACTGTCGGTCCGAAGGGAGTCGCCCATCTTGCCGGTCTGTTCCAAGATCTTGGCGATGCCGAAGTCGACGACCTTGGCTTGCTCGCCATTTTCATCATCTTCGACCAAAAGGACGTTCTCTGGCTTGAGCGTAGGAGGCGGACGCTTCGTCGAAGGGCGCGCGCTGTTTCGATCGATACGGAAGTGGTTGGGAAGAGGAAGTCAGTCGGAGTTTCCCCACAGCAGCATCACACACGGCGTCATTCCGATGGCCTGTCCCAGCTGAAGGAGCGCGTCCTTGTGCGATTCCGAAAACGTACCGCAGGTAAAGAAGTCACAGCGATCAAAGGAGCAGTCGATGTAGCGTCGGCTTGGCTCGTCTCTGTGGCACACGGCGAAGATCTCGCGATCTTGTAGCGTAGAAAAGGTCGTCGCGGGCGCACCGACCAGCAGCGCTTCGGTTCCATACGCAAGACCCTCTTGGGGAAAGACGGTGTGAAGCTGTGCGAAGAGGGCCGCGAGCGCTTCATCCGTGAGCTGTTCTTCCAGGGTGTCTGCATGCGCGGAAAAGAGATCGCTCAGGATCTTCTGCGTGTGCGGATCAGTAGGAAGACGGACTGCGTAGCCGAGCAGCGTGGTCTGCATACAGCGAGAGCCTCCGAACTGGTGCACAAACCAGGTCAGCCCTGGAGGTCTACGCACTTGCTGCGTGCGTAACAAGTCGGTCAAACGCAGACGTACTTCCTCTGCGCTTATCCGAAAGCCACAGATCAGAAAAGGGAAGGGCGGATCGCGTCCGATTCCCAAGTCGATGTGAAGCGGGTCGGAATCGACATCATCGGAATCTGTCCGGTCATCTGCTGGAATCTTGTTCATGGTGAGCCTGCGCGTACGGAGCCTATCCGAAAGCGGTCACTTGTCTCGCTGCAATCGAACAGCGTGTCGAAACGTCTGAACAGGAACTTGAATGGGAGCCCAGTCCGCAGTGGGTCGCCGCGCTGGAATCGGAGTCTCTGTTTGGATCGGAACGACGCTTGCAAGTTGAGCGAGGACAGAGAGGTTCACCATGACTCCGTTTGAGCGACCCGCAACCACACGCGAACAGAGTGCTTCCCACAGCGCAGCGTCCGAAGATCGAGGCGCGCAGCCCAGTGCTCCGCAAGCGCCCGCCCATGCGCCCGCGAGCGTCGCGATGCGCCCAGACAAAAGAGCGGCGGCCAGCGAGGAGAGCTTGATGAGCGTCTTTGGCTATATGTGCGACGGTCCTGGCCCACGCCCAGCGGGTGCCCACCCTGCGCAGGCCGGGGATGCGCGACGGCCTGATGATTTGTAAGCCATATCGCGTAGTTATGGCACGGCACATGCTGACGATTCCTTGGACGGTCGCGTGGCGCGAAGTTCTGAAGGAGATCCGCCCACTTACATCACGCAGCGTAGACAAGCTGAAAGTCCAAGTTTGAAGCGCTGGTTTGAGATCAAAACTGCTGAGTCATGGAGACAGTGTGCGATGCCGGTACCGAGTGGCGCAGATATGGCACTGATGGCCAAACAGCGATTTGCGCAAGAGAACATCCGCTTGCCCGAAGGCTTTGATCGGTTCTTTCCACGCGATGTGGTGAAAAAGCGGCAGTTTACCGATGCGTTTGCGCCACAAGACCGCAATACGCTCCCACTTGTCTCTCCGCCGGATCTGCTGTTTGATCGATTCATTCCACTGCGCGCATTTGCAGAACAGCAAGCGACGATGTGCCGTGGATATGCAGACTTTATCGATCAGATCTGTATGGCAATTGGCGTCGCGTGGGAAACCTGGCAGCAGTCCGTCAAGCTCACCGGAGTTACGTATACAGCGGGCGTAGGACTTGGTGGACAGATCGTGGGTCCGCCGTTTGCTCCGACGATCATTTCCTTGGGTCCCAAGGCGCCTTGGACTGCGATCATTGCTTCCGCAATTACTGCGCAGCGGACCCAGT
>CALMML010000119.1 GCA_937868485.1 uncultured Myxococcales bacterium
CAGGTCTTTCAGGCCGAGCGCGGCGTCGATGTCCTCAACTCTCTGTCGGATCTGCGCTCCGATGATCTCGACGACCTTCCGTTTGGAGCCATCCGACTCGATCCCTCGGGACGCATCTTGGCGTTCAACCGTGCAGAGTCCCGACTGTCTGGCTACAGCGCCGCCAGCGTCATCGGAAGGAACTTCTTTACCGAGGTCGCTCCCTGCACCAACGTCCAAGAGTTCGCCGGACGATTTTACGAAGGCGTCCGAAAGCGCAAGCTCCACGCGGTGTTCCAGTATCGCTTCGACTTCAAGCCCCGTCCGCGCGAAGTCGCCGTCACGCTCTACTTTCATGAGCCCACCAACACCATCTGGGTGCTGGTACGCGGTGGCGCTGCCGACGAGTAGTCATCCGAAAACTTGCCTCGCTGTCGGCTCTGCGCTGAAGTCAGCTTCCGCGACGGACGTCACGTCCAACGAAACGCCTCGCGACGACCCAGCGTGAGCCAGTCCGTAGCCAAGTCTTCCACCAAGTCCAAGCGCACTCGCAAGGCCACATCCCCGACGGAGCTATCGCTTCTGTGGGGACTCCTTTACGATCTGATTCGCGCACCCGTGTTCTTGGTCCTGCTCTGTCTCGGTCGAGCAGACTGGCAGCAAGCCCTGACGCCGCTGCATCGGATGGGACGCTTTGCGCTGTCTGCCCGTGCAACCGCGACCTTGATCGTGCTCAATGTCTTGGTCTTCACCGTCGAGCTTTTTGTCCAAAAGACCTGGTCCCCCGAGCGGTTTTTAAACACCTTTGCGTTTTCGCCACAAGCGCTCTGGCACGGACAGACGCTGCCGCTGTTTCTGCATGTCTTTGCGCACGCGAGCCTGCCGCACCTTCTGTCCAACATGCTCGCGCTGTTTGTGTTCGGTCGCGTTGTCGAGCAGCTTGTAGGTCCCCTTCGCCTGCTGTTTGCGTACGGTGTCGCGGCGGTTGCGGCCACACTGACTTCGCTGCTCGCGCAGGGACTGTCGGGTCAGTACGTTCCGACGCTGGGTGCCTCAGGAGCCGTTGCTGGACTCATCGCACTCGGCGTCCTTTTGTCCCCGCTCACCATCACCTTTGAAGCGCTGTTTCCCATGCCGCTGTTTCTGGTCGGCTGGCTGGCCATGGCCGCAGACCTGCTCGCCCTGTGGGACAAGTCCAAAGATGCCGTCGATCATCCCGCGCACCTCGGCGGGTATCTGTCCGTGGTCCTTGTCTATCGACTGCTCCCGATCAAGCTCAAGGCGCAAGCGAGGTTCGGACTCCTGCTCAATGTCCTGACCATCTTGTTTGCGATCGTGCTGTGGTATCTGACCCGCAATGGCAAGCTGCTGTAACCCAAGCGCGATTCCCACGCCAAGCAAGCCGTCTGTCCAATAAGAGGCCAATGCAAGGACTCATATTGCCCGGCCCTCGCAACCTTCAGTCCGTTGTCGCTCGCACGGCCTGCCCTCCGCGAATTTCTTGATCTGTGCGTCTGTGTAGGCTACCCAAGGCAGCTATGAAGCTGCATCACAGACGGATTTGGGGCCTGGCGCTCGCGCTCTATGCCTCGCACGCAGTCGTCACCCAGCGGTCCGCCACCGCCGAAGACCGCAACCCCGATATCGCCCAGATCGAGCGAGACATTGCCGAAGCCGGACGCGCGGGCACCTTGCCGCAGCTTCAGAAAGCCTGGCAGGTTCGCTTCCTCGAAACGGTGTCACCGGGTGAAAAGCTCTCACTCGATGTCCTACCCGCCATTCCGGTCATGGACGGCGATGCTGTCTCGAAGCAGCGCTTTGATCGTCTGCGCGAGCAGGTCAAGCAAGCCTTCGAGCACCACCGCCAAGACACCGGCGTCTTTACCCTGATCCTGCGCGACGGTCAGAAGCTGCTCACCAGCCAAGGCATGGTGATTCCGCTCAAGTTTGTGTTTCGACGCACCGTGATCTCGACGACGGACACCAACTTTGGTGGCTACGGTCAGTCCGGCTGCTTGATCACCACCCAGTTCTTCGCCACCGGCACCCGCGAGCCGCTGCGGCTTGGTGAAAACGCCCAGCTCACCCGCTTTCACTTCACCCGAGACGGCGTTGCATCGCTGCAAGGCTATCAAGGTCCGCACGGTGAGATCGTCGTCTTCCATCGCCAGACCAACGATCCCGTCGAAGTCTCGCTGGAGTTTACCGACCCAGAGCTAGGCCAGGTCACGCGCTTTGCCCCCGTTCCCCTGGGAGTCTGCGCCGATGCCGTCGCACCGCCGCCGCCGCCACCGCCCGTTCAGCCACCGCCGCCGCCCGTGTTTGAAGCGCCGCCGCCCGTGGTCGAGCCCGTGTCAGCGCCCGCGCCCTTTCTGCCCGGTGGCTTCACCTGGGGTGTCGCTGCCAGCATCGGCATTGGCATCATCGCAGAGCCCAGCTACGGCACAAGCTACGGCGGCTTTGCTTCGGGACTGTCCGCACGCCTTGGCTACTACTTCAGCCCGCGCTTTGCCCTCCTTGCCGAGCCGCGCCTCACCGGCATCGCCGGCCCAGCCTTCCAAGGCTACAAGGCCAGCGCCGCCCTGGTCGCCCAGATTCACTTTGCCCGGATCTGGGTGCTGTCCGGCGGTCCTTCCATCGGCTTCGCAGGCAGTGACCGCTACGGTGGCTCTAGCATCGCCGGAGGCTTCGCCGCCCGCTTTGGTGCCGACATCCCGCTCAGCCGCTCGTCCAGTGGTCGCCCGCGTGCCATCTCGCTGCGCCTGGAAGCCGAGCCGCTGTTTATGCCCGTCGATCCACCCGCGCACTCGACCATCATCGGATCCCTGTCTCACGTCGGCTTTTCCGTCGGCTACGAGAGCTACTGATGTCATCCGCCCCGCTGCCGGTACAGTTTTATCCCAAGACCTGTCCGGCGCAGTTTTCCTGCCCAAGCTGCCAGCACCGCGCGCAGGTCGTGTTTCACGATCCTGAAGCGTTTGCCGACGACGAACCCATCGGAGGTCGCAACCGCTGGATGCAAGACGCCGCACTCGAGCAGGCCAAACAGAAGCTGACCCGTCGCGCCGAGCGAGCCATTCCGCTTGTGCCTTGTCCCTCGTGCGGCTTCGTTCCTCCGTCCGCACTGCGCAAAGCCTACCTACGCGCCGCGCTGCCCCTTGTGGCCATCGTGCCGGTGGTTCTGCCGACGCTCACCATGCTGTTTGGAGTCGTGCTGACCCCGTCGCGCATGAGCTCGGCCCTGCTGGCCCTGATTGCGACGACCGTGCTGGCACTGACCGTCGTGCTGTCGGGACAAAGGCGCATCGTCACCGAAGCGCGCCAAGCGGTTCGCTTTGATCCGGCGCAGCCTGCACGCACCGCAACCTAACCCCAGACGCCGTTACGCAGGCGGTCGCGACGCCGCAAGCTGAGCAGTCAGCTCTTGCAGCCGACGCAGCGCGATCCGACGCAGCTTTTCCTCAATCTGCGGCAGATCCGCCTGCCGAGTCAGCCACACAATCAGCGCCAGCTCGACGCGATCCGACACCGTCAGCAGGTGAACGCGCGGCGCAGGACGCTGCAAAAACTCCCCTGCCGCTTCCTTCGCCTGCCGCTCCAGAAACGCCGATAGCTCGTCGATGTTGAGCAGCCCGCTCACGTTCAGTCGAACCTCGGCCCGCACCGCGTGGTCATGCGACAGGTTCACAAGCCGCGCCGTCACCAAGTCCGCGTTTGGCACAATCAGCAAGGCACCGTCCGCCAGCCGAATCTGCGTCGAGCGCATCCCGACATCCAGCACCTCGCCGCCTTCTCCGCCCGGCAAGCGAATCCGGTCGCCGATGCGAAACGGATGATCCAGAGCCAGCACCAGACCCGCGATGATGTTCGACAGCGCTTGCTGCGACGCCAGACCAATCGCCAGCGACGTCACACCCAGTGCAGCCACCACCGACGACACATTCTGTCCAAAGTGATCGAGGATCAGGATGAGGCCCGCCAGCCACAGCACCACCTGCGCAATGCGCTGAAGCAGCGGAACCAGCGCGCGTCCCGAGCTGCTACGCGGCACACCCAGCGAGCTTGTCATCTTCTGCTCGTCTTCAGGCAGCTCCAGCTTCGGACGAACCACCATATCCAGCAGCCGCCGCGACAGCGCCCCCAGTCCACGCACACCGACAATCACAGCCATCACAAACAGCGTTCCGGCCAGCCACCGTCCCGGTCCGCGCATCCCCGGCCACGCATCTTCCACCGCTTCCGACAGCCCCAGAAACAGCACGACATAGCGAATCGGACGAGCGCACAGCGCCAAGAGCTGCGACGCCAGCCCGCTTCCTGCTTCGAGCAGCCGCCGACTCAGCCACCGACACAGCCAGCCGCCCAGCCACGCCAAAAGCAGCGTCAGCGAGATCGTCACCAGCAGGTGAACCAGCCCCACCATCGCGGGCCCGGCGTGCAGCGACTCCACCAGCCAGCGATCGAGCGCACGGCTCAGCCCCTCAATCGGAGCCTGCATCTTGGCCAGCCAGCTCAATGCGACCGGCGACTGGGGAACGCCATTGGAAGGAGGAGACGAGTCGAGCGCGCTCTGAAGAAGCATCACCCGGCTAGTATAGCCGGGTCAGTGCAAAGCAAGCGGTAGCGAGGGAAAGCGAGGCGGGGAGAGACGAAGCGCGTGTTACTTGCCCTTGGCGGACAGCGCTTCTTTGATCATCGCGTCGAACTTCTCAAACGGGTAGGCACCGGCAATCTTGCGACCGTTGATGAAGAAGGTCGGCGTGCCCATGCCACCACCGGGCAGGCTGTTGCCGTAGTTGAAGTCCGCTTCGACCTGCGACTTGTAGCGACCCGCGTCCAGATCCGCCTTGAAGCGCGAGACATCCAGGCCAATCTCCGCCGCATACTTCTCCAGGCTGGACCGGTCGAGCGCGCGCTGGTTCTCGAACAGCTTGTCGTGCATCTCCCAGAACTTGCCCTG
>CALMML010000120.1 GCA_937868485.1 uncultured Myxococcales bacterium
TGCGGCCGCAGCTCAAGGCGCTGGGCGTGGTGGATGTGCAGTCGTTTATGCGCAACATGTCGGCGCTGTGGCTGGCGGTGACGCGCGGGCGCTGCGGCTCCTTTCGGACTTCGGACATCACGGATCACGCTGCGCGGATCGAGATGGAGCAGCCCTACAGCTGTGACTTTGAAGAAGGCGCGTTCGTCGGTCTGCTGGAAGGACTTGGACATCGAGACGTCAAGACGCAGCACACCACTTGTCTGCGCAAAGGTCACAGCTTCTGCACGCTCCTTGTGTCGTGGAAGTAGGCCCCGGATCACGCAATGGGAGACACTCCGAATCGGCTGACTTCTCGGTTACTTCCCGAGGAAAAGACGCTGTTGCGTAGGCTGGGAACTTCGCTCGCGAGCATCTTGCAAGGGAACCTGGTTCCGGTTCCTGAAACAGAGCGCCGGGATGAGCTGGGAATCTTGGCTGCGCTCGCCAATCGCATCGGTCGCGAGATCGTGACGGCGCGTCAGCGTGACGAAGCGATGCGCAAGGACTTGGAAGACAGACTGACAGAGCTGAGACAGTCCTATGCGCAGCAAGAACAGCTGTTAGAGACGATTCGCGCGCTGTCTTCTCCCTTGCTGTTGGTACATCAAGGGGTGCTGCTGCTTCCGGTGATCGGACACATGAGCGTGGAGCGGAGTCAGTCGATCCTATCGACGCTGCTGGATGGAATTGTCGCGCATCGCGCACACGTTGTGATCTTGGATTTGACCAGTGCGGTGTCTGGCGATGCAACGACCTCTGCGATGATCTGTCGTGCTTCCAAAGCGGTGCGCTTACTGGGGGCCGAGCTGATTCTGTCCGGGGTCTCTGCAGAGTTTGCGCGCATCGCGGTTGCAGAGCAGTTTGCACTGTCTTCCACCCGAAGCTATCCCGCGCTGCGAGATGCACTGTCGGCGGCCCGAAAGCGGGTTGTCACCCTCGGTTCCTGATCAGACAGAGTCGGGCTCTGTCTGCTTCGCCGATTGCGCGCTTGATTCTGATAAGGTGTCGGAATGAGCAGCGTGTTTGGCGAAAAGCCGGTGTACGTAAGTGGCAAGTTTGAAGGAATCCAGAAGGAAGAAGTCTGGACGTACTTGCTGGCAACAGGGGCCTACGGAACGATGGGAAAGTCGGCGGCACAGGCCTATCTGTCTGCCGATCCCAGCGACGCAAAGCTTGTGGCCACCAAGAAGCCCATCTATACGCTGGCGGACTTGCCGTTGTCGCTGGATGGCTATCTGGAACGGCTACAGCAGGCGGTGGCGTTTCGCAAACAAGAGCGCGCGCGTGACAAGCATCGCAGCTTCGTGACGCACCTGGGCTTTGGTCCGCCGCTTTCTGAACCGCAGATCGCGCAGTTGGAAGCGTCGCTGGGATATGCGCTGCCCGATGAAGTGAAGTGCCTGATGCGGCAGTGGAATGGTCTGTCGTGCGTCGTGGCGCAGCTCAAGCCCGGACAGCAGGTGGAGCTTGGACAGACTCCGCTTCCGTACGCAGCACTTGCGGACTCTGCGCATCCGATCTGGCAAGACGCGATCGAGTGGCTTGTGGCAACGATCGGAATCCCGACCTGGGAAGAGATCTTTCTTCGTCCCCAGGCGCGTCGGATGTGCAATCACAGCGATTCCTATGATCCCAAAGAAGTGATCAAGATCGGAGCGCTCAAGGTGAAAGCGGGAGTGCTGTTTCCTCGCTTGTTTGTCTTCGATCTGTTCCATCACTACGGAGGCGCTGCGCTGTATCTGGATCCGACGGACAACCAGGCCAAGATCATCTACTGCTTTGACTACTTTGCGGACCTGACCAGCGCGCAGCCGGTGTCACTTCGCATGTACATGGAAAGCCTGGCCGCAGGAATCTGGGGACGGATTGCGCATGCGGGTCTGCGTCCGATTCGACCCGTGAGCAAGACCGCTTGGCCGACCTACATTCGCAACATCCATGGTGCTCCGTATGTGTTTGTAGAGCTGAAGTAGTCGCAGCGGTTGCCCTTGGACGTGCGGACAGATGGGCTCTGTTCAATCCGTCCGCAGAAGCGAAGGCGTGCTGACGCGGTGTGCTTGGTGCGCGCAGGGTCGGGAACTCTCTGCTGCTGTGGGCGTGATTTCGTGCGGAAGGTTGGTCTGTCAATTCTGCAACCAGCGTCGGAAGCAGAGACTCTTTCAGTGATTCCCAGAGACGTTCCAGAAGTGGGACGGCGGCGGTCGGTTTATGCCAGATCTGGCGTGGCCGCTCCAGATGCCGCAGCCGGGCTTTGGTACGCGCGTGGTGGACAACGTCGCGCAGTATCCCAAGGCACTTCAGTGGCTGGGTGGACAGCTTACGTCGGACTCTCGCTTTGCGATGTCTGCGCTGAGCAACGTGTATCAGGGAATCATTGGACAGACTCCGCTTGCGTATCCTGCGTCCGACGATCCTGACTTTGAGGGCAAGGTCAAAGCGTGGCGCGAACAGAATCGGATCTTCCAAAGCGTGCTGAACTCGTTTGCGAACAGCGGCAACAACGTCAAGGAGATCTTCAAGGGACTCATCATGAGTCCGATCTATCGCACCGACGCTGCGCACGATCTGCAAGCGGGTGAAATGGAGCCGTTTGGAACGGGTCGCTTGGTGACTCCCGAAGCGATGGCGCGACAGATTCCGGCGACTTCAGGAATCCGCTGGGCGCGTGGTGATCGAGCGGATGCAATGACCACGGACTACAACATCCTGTACGGCGGAATTGACTCCGAAAACGTGGTCAAGCGATTGACGTCTCCGAACGCACTCATCGCGAACGTCGGACAGCGGATGGCCAATGAAGTGTCGTGCTACTCCGTCGCGTGGGACTTCCTAAAGCCTGCTGCGCAGCGCGTTCTGTTCCCGTACATCGAAGTGAGCCAGGTTCCCGAAGACGTCAACGGATTCGCGGTTCCCAACTCTGTGGAAAACATCAAGAAGAACATCCATCACCTGCACAAGCGCTTCTGGGGTGAGCGGATTGAGATCTCGGATGCTGAGGTGGAGCGTACCTACAACCTGTTCCTAGAGACGTATCGCGAGCTGCTCAAGAGCAAGAACACGGCGATGCCGTATGAGTGCCAGGGTCGCTGGGATCAAGATACGGGTGCGGCGCTGCCCGCGAACATGATCGGTATCACCGACGACAAGTACTACACAGTACGTTCGTGGATGGCTGTCGTTACGTACATGATGTTGGACTGGAAGTACCTGTACCAGTAATCCCAAAGGAAGAGGAGGAGAGCACCATGGATCGTCGCAGTTTCTTAAAGCTCGCCGCCACCAGCGGGGTCGCTGTGATGGCTCCGACCGCGTTCAGTCGTCCGGCGTATGCGGCAGGACCTCGTTACGGAGGTCCGTACTTCATCATGATCCACGCCAGTGGTGGTTGGGATCCGACCTACCTTTGCGATCCGAAAGGAAGCGATGGCGCGGTCAACATCAACCGGATGTTTAAGGGGTCCGAAATCGCGCAGATCGGACAGTTTAGGACGCCACCCGCCACCGTCGATTTTGGCGCAAGTGGAATGAAGCCGTTCGACTTCGTCACCAAGTACAAAAACGACCTGTTGGTGATAAACGGAATCGACACCACGACGGGCAACCACGACACCGGAACGCGCGTGATCTGGAGCGGTCGCGTTGCGGAAGGCTATCCGGGCTTTGGTGCAGTGCTCGCTGCGGCCAAGACGCCGGGAAATCCGCTCGGGTTTATCTCGAACGGAGGCTATGAAGCGACCGCTGGACTGACCTCGCTTACGCGCCTTGGCAACATCGATACGACGCAGCGCGTTGCCTATCCGAACCGTCGAGATCCCGCGAGTGCGACGTCTCTGTATCACACCGAAGAGACGTGGAATCGCATCAATCAAGTGCAGCGAGATCGCTTGGTGTCGCTGCGTGATGGAACGCAGGTTCCTCGACTGCATCGCGGTCAAGCAGAGCTGTATCTGGCGCGTGATCCGGCCAATGATCTGGCGGCGCTGGCTGCTGCACTTCCCACCCAAGCGGCGGTCAATGCGGCAGGGAACAGCTTGCAGCGTCAAGCGATGGTTGCCGTCGCTG
>CALMML010000121.1 GCA_937868485.1 uncultured Myxococcales bacterium
TTCAAGACCGGACTGGCGGTTGCTGCCAACCTGTCGATCGGTGGCTTTGACACGCACGGAAACCACGACGGAGGTCACATTCCGCTGATGGGAACGCTGCTCAAGGGAATCGATCTGGTGTGGACAGAGATCGCCAACGCCGGACTCGCTGGAAAGGTCGTCCTCGCCGTCGGGTCCGACTTCGGTCGCACCCCCGCCTACAACGCCCAAAACGGCAAAGACCACTGGAACATCACCAGCATGCAATTTGTCTTACAAAAAAAAGATAACAAAGATGATAATTTGCGTCGCTGGGATGTTCGTACCTTTTGGCGGGCAAAAGCCCGATCGACGCGCACCTACACCCTGTGATGGGATGAAATTGGGATGCGCGCGGAAAGCGTGGCGCAGATGGGCGAGGTCATCAAAACGAAGAGCGGCTACTACATTCGTTACTACGATGCGGAAGGGAAGCGGCGGATGCGGGCGAGCCGGAAGTCTTCCCATGCGGAAGCGCGCAAGCTGCTGCTTCAGATCGAAGCAGACATTGCTTACGGAAGAACCAGTCCCGAACTTCAGATCGACGACAAGCTGACGGTCTCCGAGCTGTGTGCGCGTTTTTTGGCGACTTCCCATCCGCGGGTAAAAGACCCAGCGGCGTATCGGGAGGCGGCCAAGGTAGGACTCCGTCCGCTGCTTCCGCTTGTTGGGAAGATTCCTTTGCAGAAGCTGCGGCGCAGAGACATCGAAGCGGCGCGCGACAAGCTGAGCCAGAAGTACAAACCCAACACCGTGCGGGCGTGTCTGCGGCCTCTTGGATCGGCGCTTTCGTGGGCGATTTCCCAAGAGCTGATCACGCAGTCACCGATGACGAAGATCCCGCTACCGCGACGGCAGTACAGCACCGATCGACTGTCCACAGAGGAAGCAAAGCGACTCCTTGATGTCGCGAAACAGAGAGCGCAGACAAAGCGACCAACCAAGCTACACTACAGTCTGTTCATTGGGATTTCCCTCGCGATTCGTCTGGGTCTGCGGCGCGGAGAAGTCTTCGGACTGCGCTGGCAGGATGTGGACTTGGTGAATCACAGACTGACCGTGGCGCGTTCCTATGAAGGACTCCCAAAGAATGGGAAGCCGAGGACGCTGCCGATTCCGCTGCCGCTTGCGCAAGAGCTCACGGAATGGAAAGGACTCTGCGCGCCGTCTCTGCTGGTCTGTCCGCTGGGAAAGATGGGAATGACTGCATTCCAAAAGCTCCTGTCCGCAGCAGAGTGTCCGTACTTTGCACGACCTTGGCACGCGCTGCGGCACACGTTTGCGAGTCTCCTAGTAGAGCAGGGCGGAAACATCCTCGCGCTCAAAGAGCTGCTCGGTCACTCGTCGCTGGACATGACCCTGATCTATTCCCACCTTGCGCCCGGAGCGCTGGCGGGGGAGGTGGGGAAGATCAAGCTGTGAGCTGAGTGCGGGACTGAACTAGTCTGCGATTTCTGGAATGTCGATGCCATTTCCGTTGTCTTGACCAGTCTGCATCCGCGACTTCACGTCTTCGATCGACAGAGGAGTTCTGGGCGTGCTCTTGCGTCGGTGTCTTTCGCGGGCGGGGGTCAGTGTCACAAGCTTTTGGTGATGCTCGCCAGCACGAAGCACGAAGTGAAGAACGCGGTCCTGGTAACCGGTCTTTCGCAACAGCAGCCAGACATCCTTCCGCTCAGATGACAGTGTGGTGTGAAATGGCGTTCGACCAAGCAACTGCTCGCTCTCTGCATCACGGACCGTCGCCCCAGGTGGAATCGAATCCAGGTCGAGCTGCAGCTGCGAGGGGACGGCAGGTTGTGTCGACGGAGGCATCGGCTCTCTGGGCAGCGGCTGCCGGATAGGCGTCGTGGACGCGACAGCGATGATCGTAGCGTTTGGCGACTCGTTAGCGGTATCGCTGGATGGGCGGCGCCTTGTCATGAGAAGGAAACAGAAGCCCGCAAGCGCACCGACCGTCAGGCTAAGACCCCATGATCTGATCCGCCATCCATCAGGGCTTGATCGTCATCGATTGGGACTGGATGGCAGGCGAAACCAAGTGGACAGGATTCGCCTCAAGCGGGTTCTATTCCGATGGCAAGCGCAACTCGACGATGGTTCGTAGATCGGGCGGAAACGAGAAGCTCAGATGGCGATGCGCTAGCTGAGACTGAGCAATTGTCTCCTGAGCATTCCACGAGGCAAAGAACAAGTTGGAGCCCTGTTGTTCCCATCTCTGTGCTGCATCCCAGAGAATGGACAGATAGATCGAGCACGCTTCGGAATCCATCGCTAGCGGCAGATCTCTGTGGATCACAATCACGTCACCAGCCGGGAGCCACGACAGGTCGGTTAGGCACTCGTCGAGCGCATCCCAGTTGTGTCCAAAGTAGGAAGGAAAGCGGAGGGCACTTGCGATTGTAGCGAGAAGTTCCTGTTTGCTGGAAAGGCCAGCAGGGATTTCCGCGACAA
>CALMML010000122.1 GCA_937868485.1 uncultured Myxococcales bacterium
CTGCGGACGCATCCACCTTCGCGGCCAGCGCCTTGGCATCGGCTTTTTCTGCGGCCTGCTCCGCTGCCTTCTCTGCTGCTTGTTCTTTGACTTTTTCCGCCAGCTTTTGCGCAGCTTCACCAAGCTCAGGCTTCTCTACCGGAGACTCTGGAACCTGCGGAACCTCCGGTGCTTGCGGAAGCTCCGGTGCACTGGGAAGCTCGGGAGCCGCTGGCATCGCAGCACCGCTGAACGCTCCAGTCACAGCAGGAACCACCGCAGCGACCACCTTCTTGCGCGCCACATCCATCAGACCGCGAATCGCAGACTGCTTGGCCGCATCCGCCGCTTGCGCTTCCACCGAAGGAGTCGTCGGTCCCTGCGCAGTCTGAAGCGGACGCCCCTTTTCATCAAACTGCTCCGGCGTACCGACGGGAGCTCCCTGCTCATAGCGAGTCCGTCGCTGCAGCTTTCCGTTTGGATGAAACACAAGCGACTCACCATGCAGCTTGCCCGCAACATACTGACTGCTTTCGCGCAGCCGACCATCTGGCATGAAGTCCTGAACGGTTCCGTGAATCAGTCCTTCTACATACGGCTCACGACGAACCACCACGCCACGCGGTCCAAAGTAGACCGCTTCGCCATGTCGTTTGTCGTTCTGAAACTGCGCAGACAGCAGTGGACTTCCGTCGGGAGAATAAATGATTCCGACTCCGTGCTTCTTGCCTTTGACATGGTGCTGCTGGCTCTGCATCTGACCGTTTTCATAGGTCACCATGTCGCCATGTAGCTCGCCTTGAACGTACGCAGCCAGCAGCTCAGGACGACCCTGTTCATCAAAGCGCCGCAAGAGTCCGGTGATCTTTCCGGCCTTGAAATGAACGCGCTGACAGACCTTTCCACTTGGGAAGTACTCGATCGATTCTCCGTCGAGTTGATCGTCTTTATAGTGCGATTTTTGAAACAGCTTTCCGTGCTGGAAAAAGGAAAACTCCCCGTCCATCTTTCCATCACGGAGAGGTCCACGCATGCTGACGTTGCCATCGGCATCGTGCTCTACATGCTCGCTCTCCGCTGCGCCAGTGCTCGGATGGGACGCTGTGTCCTGTGTATGCTGTGACTCTTCGCTCATGTTAGTTCAGCTTTAGTAGTGCACCCTTGATCGCAGCCATTGCACCGCCTTCCAGCTTCGCCATCGCTGACGCTTTCACGTCGATGTTGACGCCTTCCAGCTTCATTCCCACACCCGCTTTGACATCCATGTTCACAGCCGCTTCCTGCTTCATGTTGGCTCCCGCCTTGAGCTTCATATCCGCTCCTGACTTGAGATCCACCGCAGCAGAGGCCTCTGCTTTGATGCCCTTCTTCGACTTGATCTTGATGTCGCCATCCACCTCAATCGTGAGGTTTCCTTTGATGGTCAAGATGTAGTCCTTATCGACCGTGTGGCTGAACTTCGCTTTGTTGCTGTGCTTTTCGTCTTTTTCTACAGAGACTTCTCGCTTGCCTTTGACGGTGTGCTTTTCATCGCCTTTGTCGACAGAGATCGTCCGATTCCCCTTCTTCACTTGCAGCAGCTCATCGCCTTCGGTCACTTCGACTTCACGGTTCTTTTTCACCACCGTCTTGTCGTTGTTATCGATCTTCGCGCTGCGATCATTTTTGATCTCTGTCTTGCAGTCATTTTCGATCTTGGCGGTGCGGTCGTGCTTGACCTCGATGTTCATGTCCTTCTGCGCATGAACGTAGATCTCTTCAGAGTCCTTCTTGTCTTCCAGACGAATCTCGTTAAAGCCACCACCGCCCTTGCTGGTTCGCGACTTGGTCGTGCTCTTGGTCTGGTTGTCTGGAAGTGCGTAGGGAACCGTCTGTTCCGCGTTATACACAGCGCCGGTAATCAGCGGTCTATCGGGATTCCCATCGATGAACGTAATCACCACTTCCTGACCGATGCGCGGCAGAAAGAACGTTCCGTAGCCCTTGCCCGCCCAGTGCTGCGCAACGCGTACCCAGCACGAGCTGTTTTCGTCCTTCTTTCCTTTGCGATCCCACGGAAACTGCACTTTGACGCGACCGTATTTGTCGGTCCACATCTCTTCACCGGACTTGCCAACCACCACCGCAGTCTGGCTTCCCAGTGCCATCTGTCGACGGGTACGACGCGGTGGACGAAACACAACAGAGGCCGGCAGTGCTTCGATCGAGTTTCCGTAGTTTCCGCGATCCGCAATGTGAGACACGCTGCGAATCACATACTCCTGATTGAGATCGCTGCGATCGTGCTTGGTCAGCTTGAACTTTCCACCCGACGTAAAGCCACGCGCATTTCCACTCGCGCGCAGCACTTTCTGGGCATGTTCAACGGATTCAATCCGTAGCTTGGCCAGCTTCTCGCCATCGTTCTTCTTGGCGTAATTTCCGGGATGATCGTAGACGACCAGCGCCGGACTCCCACCGCCTGTCTTCACGAACAGATCGGTCGAAGGAATCTCGAAGTTGTAATCAGTCAGTGCGTATCCTGTCGAAACCAGCGACTCCTCAAACGTGCAGTCACGCAGACAGTTCGGAGAGTCATCCAGTCCCATCCGCACTTCATCAGAGCCCGTACACTTGGCGTAGCCATCGCTATCATCGGCCAGCACCATCGTGTGTTTTCCGTCGGTGTGTTCGAAGTAATAGAAGATTCCTTCGTCTTCCATCAGGCGGCTGACAAAGTCAAAGCTCGACTCCTGATACTGAACACAGAACTCACGCTTGGCGTACGTTCCCTTCAGGCTCTTTTTGAAGTCCTTAAGACCGAGGTCCGAAAAGACCTCTTCGATGATCTCGGGAACGCTCTTGTTTTGAAAGATCCGATTGTCCGCATGCAGCGTCAGCAGCCACAGCCACGGACGCAGCTCCGCGATGTAGATCGTGTGCTTGGGATCGTATCCCGATTCAATAAAGCGCGACACGATTCCGCAGATGTAGCGCTTCGACTTGTCAGGAAGTGCGATCGTGATCGTGACCGCCTTTCCCATCAGCTTCTTGAAGTCGAGCTTGCGATCTTTGGACAGAAACTGAAGCGTATACAGAAACGGCAGAGACAGCTCTTCCTGTCCCTGAAAAGACTCCAAGACCAAGGCATCCGCAGCAGGAGTCGATGCACTTAGAAAATCATGATCGCTCACGGCGTCGCCCTCAGTGGTTCATCGCTGTATCGGGCCACCGCACCCAGCGCGACTCTGGGAGTCCCGCGCAGCTTGGTCCCGTACGACAGAAACGAGGTCAATCCCAAGACCGGCTGCTCCGACGCAGGTGGCTTGTCACTGATCGGCTGACTCAGCCGTGCGCGCGGAATCTCTTCCGCTTGGATGAGCAGCGCGACAAAGATCTCAAACTCTGGTCCGATGTAAAATCGCGCAAGCTGAATCAGCGCTTGCAGTCCCGGCTGTCCCGGCAAAAAGTCCAGATAGCGATTCCACGGAAGCGGTCCGACTTCCAGCTCGATTCCTGCTTGCTGATCCCAGACCATCGTTCCGACGAGCGCTTGGCTCCCAAGCAGCTGGTTTTGACCGCTCAGTCCGATCTTTGTCCACTGCTCTTCTTCGATCGGACGCATCATTCCGCGAAGCTGATGGCAGATCACTTTGACCTGAAAGTGATCGGTCAGGAGTCGCTCCAGTCCCGCCGCATCACGCGGCTGCTTGGTCAGTAGTCCTGCATAGCGAAGCAGCGCACGATCAGGAACCTTCAGCCGCTCGCGCAGTCCTTCCGTCAGCATTCCCATCAGTGCATACAGGAACTCTGTGAAGTGATGCTCGTCGGGGGATGTCCACTCTGTTCCCAGCTTACAGCGCTGACGAACCCGAAACAGCAGAGACACCAAGCGATGATCAAAGATGTCCAGAAAGTCACGCAGCGCATGATCGCGCGCTGCATTCCGTTCCAGCACCCAGTCTGTCATGCTGTGCGGAAGCGGTCCGTGCGCACCACCCAAGCCAAGCATCGAAACCGTTACGGTGGGGACGCCATCTTCGGTGCTCGGTCGCTCGATCGCAGCGACGTCACTTGCGGGAAATGCCAGCGAAAAGGAAGAACGGAATCGCACCGCTTCCAGTGCTGGCTCGCCACCTTCACCCAGTGACTCGGACGCTGGCGCAAGCATCTCCAGCAGCCGCACCAGCTGAAAGAAGTTGAAGCGCTGCGGATCTTTATACAGCTCATCAATTACAGAAGGTTGCGGGAGCCCGCCAGTGGTGGCCATTTCTTCCACGCCTCCTGTCGCTGGCGACTACGAACCACCAGCGTTGTAAATGAGTTGACCGCAGTGTACAGACCGAAGAAGCGGCTCAGCACGGCAGACATCATCAGCGCGCTCTGACCGACATACATCGACTCATCAAAGACAATCTGTACTTCTTGACCGTGAACAAAGCCGCGCCACGCATCGCGTCCCGCTTGAAGCGTCTTGGGAACACAGCGCAGCTCATAGATTCCTAAGATCTGATTTTCCGTCGCTGTGGTTGGACTCATGCGATACAGTCGCAGGATCTCCCGCAGCGCATCACGGCTCTCTCTTCCACCGATGAGAGACAAGTGATTGAGCGACAGATGCGACACCAGCTGCCACAGCGCAGCGCCTCCCAGCGGCGGCGTAATCGGCTCTGTTGGCTTGGACAGACAGACCACCGACTTCACAGGCGCAGAGTCTTCCATCTGCAGTCGCGCCCGTGCGGGCATCTGTGCGGCCAAGTCGCGGTTGGTACAGAGCGTGTGTGCAAAGACAGTCTGCGTCGCTGGCTGCGTCGGTTTGAAGCGCAGATCGACAAACGACAGATAGGTGTCACAGCCCACCATGTCCGCGCGTCCAGTCGGTCTGCGCTGCGCGTAATAGAACGCTTGATGCTGGTCTCCACTCGCTGGGTGATTGAACGAAAAGAACGGAGCTATCACCTGACTGGAAGACGGATCCGCACTCATCGACACCTTGTCGATCGAGTGAATCTCGCAGGTCTTTTCTTCGCGCTTGTCCGCGATGAGCTGATATTCCGGCAGCTTGTGCGTCAGCCGAATCGGCTCCGCTGTCTTTCCAAACAGGTTGATGATCGGTGCGCAGCCCAGCAGGAACGTGCTCTTCCCAACCGAGACAGAGCGCGGCGGAACTTCCGAAAGCAGGATCAGCAGATCGGCGCTTTTTCTCGCAAGCTGGATGCGCGGTAGATCGACATCGAAGAACAGAAACTTCTGCGGGAAGACAAAGTATTCCTGAAGCAGTCGATACGCCGGATGCGCATAGTCCGGGGAAGGGAGCAGCGCCTGATCCGCTTCCAAGCCAACCGGACGAAGCGCTTGCGGTCCCAGATACTGCACTTCAGGACGACCATCAGGAAGCAGCGCTACACCGACGGTAGATGCGGTCAGCAGATCATAGATCGCGGACGCGACTTCTGCGCTGGCATTCACAAACAGACGCAGCGATCGCAGATCCAGTTCATTGAAGCTGCCAGTCTGACAGACCAGCTTCAGCCGCAGCATTGCGATCCCTTTGGGATACGCATCCAGATACGGATATCGATCCGTCGCTTCAATCTGCGCAGAGACAATCTCGATCGGCCAGAGCGTGATCTCACTGCCGGTTCGGAATCGACAGAGTGCCCCGGTGTCCGTCTGAGCAAACAGCCGCGAGCCCTTGCGAACAGAGAACCCACCCAGCGGCAGACCTTGCTCTGGATCGACATCGAAGTGCGCAATCGACATCGAAGGAACGGTCTGCAAAAGATGAGGATACAGACAGTCCAGCAGAGAAGTTGTCAGGAGCGGAAAGTCCGCATCCAGTCGCTGCTGAAGTCGTGCGGTCAGAAACGCAAAGCTCTCGATCAGTCGCTCAACGTGGGGATCCGCACACGCTTCAGCAGACAGATCAAGTCGGGACGCGATCTTCGGATACTTTCGCGCAAACTCCGCGCCCATCGAGCGCAGATACTGTAGCTCGCGCTGATAGGAGCGCAGCAGCTCGTCTTTGGCTTCACTGCTCATGGCTACGATGCTCCAGAAGACGAGGACTGGCCATCACCCGGAACGACACCGGCTCGCGCAGATCTTGCGTGATCAGGGTTCCGCTGATGTTGAGGATGAGCTTGGACTCTGTTTGCACGAACTGAACAACCGTCACACGCGGATGCGCGAGCCGAGGTTCAAATGCTTCCACGGTCTGCGCAAGCATCTGTACCAAGTGCCGCATCGACTGTGGATCGTATGGATTGACCCAAAGCAAATCGCTGGCCCCAAAATCGATGACAGAGCGCTCCCGATCGAGCAGCTCATGGGAAGACAGACCCGTTCTGGTGTTAAGGAGTCGCGCAACCTCATCCTGAACGGACGCTAGCAAGTCAGGAAACGACAGCGTACGCAGCGGAACCGGCTCGCGCGGCTGCTCTGGCTTTCGATCAGAGAGCCGCTCAAATAGCGGAACCGCAGCGACGTGCTGTTTGGATGGAAGCGGCATCGTTTGACGTTTCCTAACTCATTGCAAAGCAAGCAAAGTCACAGACCGATGGTGTCGGTCTTGTCGACTTAGCTGCCCTTGTTCTCTTCGAGCGACCACTTCGAAGAGTTCTTGCCCTTCTTGCCACCCGGCTGAGCCTGGAGCTGCTGGTTGTAGTCCCAGGTGATCTTCTTGTAGCTAAACGTAATCGTCTCGATCGGCTGATCGCCACCACCGCCCACAGAGACGCTGGTCACGATGCAGGAATCGAACGTATAGGTCAGGTACTCGATCGGCTTGCCGGCGCTGTCGGCCTTCCAAACGTGGACCTTCATCGACTTGATGTCTTCGCCACCGCAGCACTTGAGGTTGAGCGTCGGCGAGGCCAAGTCCGCATGCTTGGTCACGGTGAAGTCCTGGTGGACACAGCGACCGGAGGCGCGGCTGGTGTTCGACGGACCCGAGGTGAGCGGCATCGAAACACCGTGGTTATAGGACAGAAGCTCGATCATGTCCTTGCCCTGATCGGAGGTCGACTCTCCCTTGATTCCTTCAATTTCCCAGAAAATGTTTTGCATCTCGAATTCCCCTTACGGCCTCTGCCTCCGTGAGAAGGAGAGGCACTTCCATAGCATTCAGTGATCAACCAGCGGCAGGCGGAGGAAGCTCTGCCACCAAGCGAATCGAAGCAGTCAGCTCGTTGAGCTGGAAGTGCGGCTTTAGGAATGCAACCGCACGGTACACACCAGGCTTACCCGGAACATCGAACACGTCGATCCGGGCCTCGCGCAGCGGATACTTTGCCTTGGTTTCCTGGCCCGCATCATCCCGCAGCAGGATGTAGTTTGCGATCCAGTTGTTCAGATAGTTCTGAACGTTTTCCCGCGTGAGGAAGCTACCCACCTTGTCGCGCATGATCGCTTTGAGGTAGTGCGCAAACCGCGACGAAGCGAGCAGGTACGGAAGCTGCGACGACAGCGACGCATTGGCATTGGCCTGCGGCGTGTTGTACGTCTTGGGCTTGTTGGTCGTCTGGCCACCAAAGAACGCCGCGTAATCGGTGTCCTTGCAGTGACACAGCGCGATAAAGCCCAGATCCGACAGCTCCTTTTCACGGCGATCCGTGATGGCGATTTCCGTCGGACACTTCAGCGCGATATCCCCTTCATCGGTCTTGAAGGTATGCGCCGGGAGTCCCTGCACAATTCCGCCACCTTCCACACCGCGAATCGCAGCCGTCCACTTGTGCAGCGCAAACGCGTTGGTCACGCGCTGACCCAGCACGTACGCGGAGTTGCTCCACAGATACTTGCTGTGATCTTTTCCGTCCGTGTCTTCTTCGAACTGGAACTCTTCCACCGGAACCGTCTTGCTTCCGTAGGGAAGACGACCCAGCACGCGCGGCAGCGTCAGCGCAACGTAGCGAGAGTCTTCCGATTCACGGAACGAACGCCACGTAATCAGCTCCGAGCTTTCAAACAGCTTGGCCAGATCACGCGGGTTGCCAAGCTCGGTGTAGCTTTCCATATCAAACAGCTTCGGACTCGCCGCGCTGATGAACGGAGCATGCGCCGCTGCGGCCACGTTCGAGATCTTGGACAGGAGCGAGATGTCCTGCGGATGACGACCGAACTCATAGTCGCCAACCAGGCAGCCGTAGGGAGCGCCGCCGAACGTACCAAACTCCTCTTCATAGATCTTCTTGAACAGATTGCTCTGATCGAATTCCGAAGCCTTTTCCAGATCGTTTAGCAGCTCCTTCTTCGTCGCGTGCATCACACGCAGCTTGAGCGAAGTGGAGGTCTCGGTGTTCATCACCAGATAGTTCAGACCGCGCCACGATCCTTCCAGCTTCTGGAAGCGCTCATCGTGCATGATCGCGTTGACCTGCTGCGTCAGCACTTCATCGATCTGCGCGATCTTCTGAAGCACCAGCTTGGCCAGATCTGCTGCGGGTGGAACTTGCTCTGGATCCACCTGGTTCACAAACTCGCCAATCAGGGTCCGCGAGTGCGCAAGCTGTAGCTCATCACGAGCCATCTTGCCGTCACGGATCAGGTTGTCGAGGATGTCATTGCTCGTCTTGGTCGTTGTTTCATTTTCAGCCACGGCAACCCCTCCTTAGCTCGCCACCGCGCTCTTGGCGGCAAGAGCCTTGACGGCACCAAACTTCTCTTTGTCCGCAAGCAGCTTCTGAAGCTGACCTTGCAGCTCTTCGTTTCCGTCCAGCTTGGTCAGAAGGTCCACCAGACGCTGGCGCATCTCTAGCATCTCGCGCAGCGACTTGGTGTTCTTCACGATCGCCGTGGGATGAAAGTCATCCAGATGACGGAACGTCAGATCCACACCGAAGGCCGATCCGTCCTTCTTGATCTGATTGGGAACGCTGTACTTTAGCCGAGGCGCAACGTTGGCGAGCACCTGGTTAAAGTTGTCGCGATCGATCTGAACGAACTTGCGCTCCTTCAGCTTGGGAAGAGCATCCTGCTGACCCGCAAGATCAGCCAGGATTCCCACCACAAAGGGGAGTTCCTTCATCTGGATGGCGCCACCGATCTCCACATCGTAGGTGATCTGGACCCGTGGCGGCCTTACTCGGTCGAGCTTGTGCTGGGTACTCTCAGACATCGCTTCCTCACTTCAGCCAGTGGGGCATACAGGCCCCGGTTTGATCTACAGACGCCAGGGCCAATCCTTGGCATCTCATGGGAACCATTGCTCTTGTTGTCCTACTGCGGCCCCTTTACCCCCAGCAGCGCATAGATCGTCTGGCGATCTCCCCCCTCGGCTACAAGCTCACCAAGAAGTTGGATCAGGTCCATGTTACCCCAAGCCACGGCCCGCTTCACAAGGTACGGCACCGGACTGTGAGGCTCTGTGCGCTGAAGGTATTCAGCCGCTTCTACAAGTCGTTGATATGCTTGAACCCGACTACGGATCGGGCCATTTGGAACATCTTCACCTCGGGCATCGCCCCGGGCACTGGAGCGACCTGCCGATGATCCATCGCCATGCATCGCGGCCTCCGAAGGCTCACCAAGGTCTGTTTCACCGTCGCTGCGGCTGCCATCCTGGGCCACTGGCTCAGGCACAACCTGGGCTGCGGGCGCTGGGGTGTACTGCGCAATCAAGGCCTGGATATCGCGGACCAAGTTGCGAAGCACTCGCAAGATCGCTGGCTGATCGGGAAGCTTTTCAACCACCAGATCTTCCAGCGCACGCGCTGCATCATCCAGCGCAGTCAGCTCTGTGTACAGCGCTGAATAGAATCGACCACTTGTGTTTGCCGCAGCGGCCAAGAACACGGCTGGCACGATCTCATCGCCTGCGCTGGAAGCCTTTTCATTGCGCAGCGCACGCTCCCAGTCGATCCAAGACAGCGCCGACTTTTCACCGTACGGCTCCGTCAGAGAAATCTCTTTGAGACGCACCGAGATCTTGCTCGACAGAAGCTCCAGCGGAGCCATCCGATACGATGCATCCCCTTCTTCCACCAGCGGATACAGAGAAGGCCAAAAGCGCGACAAAAGCTGCGTACAGAGCTGAATTCCCAGCGTCATTCCGGGCACGCCATGCAGCTTCAGCCAGGCTTCACACAGCCAGACTGCGATCTGCAGATCTTTGCTTCGCTCACGCAGCGCTTTTTGGCCAAGTTGCGAAACCTTCGCAAAATCCGCACGCTTGACCTTGATCTGCCAGACACCTTGCGGAAGGCTGTCGTCTTCTTCGCGACGCGCTTCTGTCAGCGCATCATACGTTCCCTCATAGCGCAGCCACTCCCCGGACGGCTCGCGCTCCGAGATCGGCTGTAGTAGCGATTCCAGATCAATCGGTGGCATCTCAGACATCGCGCATCCTCACTGTCCATTCCGCCCGCGTGTCAGCGGTGCCAGGGTCGGCCAGTCGACGGGAATCACCAGCAAGTCCTTGCTCTCTGGTGGGTTTATGATCACACGCACAAACACCACCGCCTTGTTGTAAAGAAACGACATCTTGGCCGCTCCGCTCGGCGTGTTTCCCTTGTTGGTGTAGTAGGAATCCGGCAAAAGTCGCACGCGCCCGGTGTGCTTTCGCTCTGTGATATCAACCATGAACTTCAGGACATGCGGCTGCCGATCCAGCGACTTGCGCAGATCAATCGGCGAGGCCCGGAACATGCGAATGATTCGCACCAAACCCCAGATGCCCGCGAAGTCAAAGGAGATGGTGTCGTTCGAGTCCACCGAAGCACCACGCGGCTGTCCGGTAGGAGCCGGAACATACGGACCATCTTTGGCCCAGCGCATCGACAGACGCACCCGATCGCCAAGCTGCCAAAATCCCTGTCCGTCTTCGACCTTCTGATCGCCCGTTGCAAAACCCCACTCTGCGATCTGCTGACCGTTTATCTCGTTGCTCTTGTTGATGCGGTAATCGATCGACACGTTGTAGCGCGCGAGATCTCCGCGATCACCAAGCAGGGGCGCAAAGAACGGACGGACCTCACGCAGGGACTGAAGGAAGTTATTCACCTCACGTCCCACTTCCCCCGATCCGCCAATCGTCTCGCGCCGACCGACGTAGGCATCGTACTGACGGATGAACTCGTCGTACTCTTGGAAGAAGCCGCGAATGTCGCGCGGAATCGCATCGGGATCATCCAGCGACTGCGCATTGCGCGTAAACGGGAACTTCCCTGCGAGGTCTTGGTTGAAGCGCCGCGCCAGGTGTTCATACATCTCCAAGATCTTTTCTGCCGCGAACACCAAGCAGCGCTTGCGAACGGAGTCATGCACCCGCGCCTTCGCTTGCAAGAAAAAGTCGGTGTTGTCTCCGGTCTGTTTCGGCAGCTTGTCCAGACAGTTTTCCGGCGTCACGGTGATGAGCGTGGTGTCAAAGAACGACTCCATTTCCTTCACCGAGTTACCCGGAGTCATCCGCTCAAAGTACTCCAGCTGATTGACGATGTTGCGCCACTTCCCAAGCAGCGGATCGTCGCTGCGCGCGCTTGTCAGACCGTCCAGCAGAGACACCGGAACCTTGGCATAATCACGACCCCAGCCCTTGATGCGATTGCGCTGCGTCTTGATGTACTGCGACAGCGCATCGGCATCTTCCACATCAAAGGCAGCCAAGACCGGAGGCTTCTCTCCGCGCCAGCTCGCCAGCTTGCTCGACACGCGATACATCTCTTCGCGCTCTGGAAGCAGATCGATGCGGCGCAAGATCTCGCGTGAGTCTTCCTGCAGCTGCTGATACAGCTCGGCATGCGCAGCCTTGAGCGTCAAGCGATCATAGGTCTCCAGAATCTGGCGCAGCACCGTCGATACGCGCTTCAGATCTCCGACCTCACTGCTTAGCTCATCTTGCAGCGCATTCACATCGCCACTAAAGCGCAGGACGCGCTCTTCCCTTCGCGCTTGTCCCACCAGCGCTGGCATGTTCTGTCCCAGTCTCTCCAGCGCAGTGCTCTTTACGACTTCGCGGATGTGGCGATACATCTGTCCCAAGCGATCGCGGACATACGCATCGTAGGCATCCGCAAATGCAGTGGACTGACGCAGCAGATCATCATTCCAGACCACGCGATAGGAACCTTCCGAGTTCTGGGCATGCGGCTTTTCCAGGTTCTGCTGCACAAACGCAAGCGAGAGGAACGTCTCCAGGTTCGCCTTCAGCTCCACCACACCTTGCGTCATCGCCAAGCGATGCTTTTCGTTGTCACGAACAAGGATGAGTCCCATCGCCGGAAGCTGAACTTCCAGCAGCCTGCGCCGAAGCTGCTGATGCGACTGCTGCCACTCCTGACGCAGCTCATCGCTCATCCGTCCATCTGGTGAAAAGTGACGAAGTGACGCCAGCACTTCCGCCATCGGATCACCCAGCTCCAGAGCGTCCTTCGACATCCACTGAAGCTCTGGACGACCCAGATCACGCTCCAGACGCAACAGAACATCGCGCAGCTCGGTCAGCACCGGAAGGTCCGCACCGCCGCCTTCACTCTCTGCTTTTAAGCGACTGACGTGCGCCAAGATCTCTTCTGTTTCGATCGCAATCGCGTTGTCGATAAACAGCCGTCGATGCAGCGCTTTGCAGATCGTTCGTGCTCGCGCTTGTACCTTCGGATTCACCAGTCCCATGTCAAAGGAACGACTGGTCGCATTGGCGAGCGCTTCCTGATACAGCTCTGCATTGCGCAAAAAGATCGGCTGAAGCTCGACGCCAAACACGTACTTCACCAGCGGAACCACCGTATCGAAGCGCTTGTGATGATCCGCGCCCAAGCGATTGTAGGTATCGACGTTTTGAACAAACTCCAGATACGCGCGCGACAGATCACGCAGCTCTTGATACTCCGGCATGTTCTGAAGCGACTGAATCTGAACCGTCCGCGAAGTCAGACGCTCTGCTGCGGCTGCGGGACGCCCTGATCCGGGCTCTCCAGCCGGAGGCGGCTCGTCGCTGGGTGGCGGCGCAGCCAGGTCTCCTTCCAGTCCCAACACCTGCTTGGCTTTCAGCGCCAGACCTTCATACAGTCCGCCCAGCACCACGCGCTCAAACGAGCGTCGCATCGCTTCTTGAACATCATCATCCAGCGAGCTAAGCCACGAGGACGGCAGCCGAACGCTGAACAGACGACTGTTGGCGACGTTGCCAATCGCGGACAGAAGCTCCTGGGTCTGCTGCGCGAAGCGGTCTCTGTCTTGCGCAACCGACAGCGTGCTTCCGACCGGAACTTTGTCTAGGAATCCCATCACCGCGCGGACATCACGGCTTAGGTTTGCGTACGCCGTCCACAGCAGCAGAACGCTCACCAGCACCGACGCCCCCAGCGCAACCCGAACCAGCCGCAGCGCACGCTGCTGATTCAGCATTCCCTTCTTCAGTGGCTTGGCCAGTCCACTTTCAGGAAACAGCTTCTTCGCAAACAGATCATGAATGAAGACCGGATGCTTCAGTCCTTCCGACTCTTCAGACTTTTGCACCATCGCGCTGGCGATCGTGGCGTCTCCACACATGTACACGCCGCGCAGAAGGTTCGACTCACTGTAGACGCTCACCCGGAATAGCTGATCCAGATACAGCTTCATCGGATCGCGCAGCGCTTGGGTGTTGCGCGGCAGAAGGAATGCCAGATCTTGTTCTTTGTCCGACAGCTTTGCGCTCGCCAGCAGATCCAGCTGAAGACCGCACTGCGTCTTGTACAGCTCTGCAAACGCCTGATCGACCCAGGTCGTGTTATACGAAATGTTGAGCGGATAGGGAGACGACCAGCCCGCGAGCTGCTCGCGCTGATGCGTAGACAGACCCCCGCAGAACGCCGTAAAGCCGGGAATCGTATCGCTCTTGCTGATCATCACGTAGGTGGGAAGACGCAGCGAGATCTCTTGCTGAAAGCGCAGCAGTCGCTGATACAAAAGCTCACTCTGCGCCTTGATCTTGTCTTCACTCTGCTTGTCATCACCGACGAGTGTTTCAGCCGCAACCAGCACCAGAACAGAGTCCACCGGACGCTTCGGACGCGCCGCACGCAGCAGATGACAGAAGTGAACAAAGGCCTCCTCTTCTTGCCACACCTCCGCGCCTAGATCGATCGCAACCCCTTTGTCATAAAACCAGAATCGACAGTGTGCGGACTCTGCCAGCTGATCACTCGCACCACGGAACGGAATGTGAAGTCCGGTGTTCTGCAGGACCGTACTCTGTCCCGCTCCTTTTTCACTCAGCACCAGACACCACGGCATCGAATAGCGTCCGGGCATTCCGCCCACATTCTGATCGAGCTGCTTGAGCTCTTCCGCAACCAGCGCATTCAAGCTCGTCCGCAGCTCTGCCAGCCGCTTGGCTTTCTGCGGATCTTTGGGCGGAGGCGGCGGAGCCTCGGCCTGCTCTTTCTTCTTGCGACGCATTCGCAAGATGAAAAAGACACCGACGGCGATGACCGCCAATAAAAGAACAGCTATGCCAATGCGTATCAGCACGTCACGCGTCCTAGGTGCCTGGCGTTACATGTTGGCCGGAGTGTTTACGTACGCTCCGGTGGTGATATCGATCTTCCAGCGCTCGAGCAGAACCGGATCTCGGCTGCCATCTGTCTGGAAGCGAATCGCACCTGTAACACCAAGCAGAGTGAACGGATCGGTCGGCTGCTGTGCCAGCTTCTGAACCGTTTCGTTGAACAGTCGCGGCGTCAAAGACAGCGAGTTGGCGTTGCCATTGAGGCGTCGCAGAACAGACAGGATTTGATCCGGTCGGCTCGCTCCCTTGAACGTAGCAGAGGCCGCACCCAGCACAAACAGCGCGTCGTAGGTGTAGCCCACCATGAAGTCATCTTCGAGCGCCAGACCCGGATTTGTGGCCGTGAAGCTCGACTTAAAATCTGCGCCTTCTTGACTATCAATAAAGCTCAGCGGAGCGACTCCGGTGATGCGCGACAGATGATTCTTCATCTTGTCTTCTCCGGTCCGCGCCATCCTGATCAAGTCTCCGGTCCGCGCACTGGAAGAAGCCAGCACCTGGGTCGTGCTCTCGAAGGAGCCGGGGTTCTTCGGATCAAACGGAAGATCCGCAAAACCACCCACCACCAGATGACTGTTCGATCCCGGAATCAGCACCACGAAGCTCGGCTTCGCATCAAGCAGCGTCTTGGTCGTAACGCTCAGCAGGTTTGCATCGTTGTCTTTGTACGAAAAGAATCGATCCGTCTTGTTGTTGATCGGATCACGGCGCTGCCACTCAGGAGTGAACTTGCGACGAATGTTTTCACCATAGGAATCGGTGACAGACAGAAGTCCAAGCTGCGCGGTGCTCTTTCCGCCAGACAGCGTCACCAGCTCACGAACCAGCTGAAGGCCTTGCTCTCTTTCGACGGGAGCCAAGCGATAAAACAGACCCTGACTTGCTGCATCAGCAATTCCGCTGTCCATGATCGCAGGCGAGATCGTGGGAACGCCAGCCGCTTTGATTCGACCGATCATGTTGGTCGCAGCGGACGCCGTGTTCGGTCCGATGATCGCCACGACATTGCGCTGTTCGATCAGGATCTTGGTCGCATTGTCAGCGTCGATCGCAGATACGCCCACGTTGCAGACATCAATCGCCAGCGGACGCGATCCATCCAGCTGCACCAGATCGTTAATCTGCTTGACACCCAGCTTCAGCGCAAGCAGTCGATGCGCTTCGGTCAGGCGTCCGTTTTTGTCACGCAGATCCAGCAGCGCACCCAGATGAACCGCATTGGGAGACGGTGCATCAGGAATCGTGATCGTACACAGACTCTCAAGCGGAGTGTTCGGCAGACAGAGCTGATCCGACGAGCAATAGCCCGGCGTTCCATCCGCCGCCGTACAGTCGCTGTCTTGGCTACACTGCTGATAGTTCATGGTCAGCGTACAGCCCGTGCTGGCCAGCAGCCCCACCGATAGGAATGCAGACAGAAGCGAAGTCTTAAGCATTAGAAATTCCCTCCCAAGGACAGACCCACGCCGCCAGGCAGCGGCAGAAGCGATCCGGTCAGGGTGCTTTTCGTTGTGCGCGAGGGTTCCGTCCGTTTCTCTTCCGCGTTTTGACGGACTCCCTTTTTAAGGGCAACAATCGCAAACGCACCTGCGCCGGCCAGTAGGGCACCACCGATGGCATAGGAGGTCACCGATCCGATAGACAGACCGACTCCTTTGTCGCGGAGTTCCCGCTTCTTCTGTTCATCTGCTTCATTGAGGAACTGCTGGAAGTTGTCCCCGGATTGAACCGCAAGGGCCACTCCGGTCAGCACACCCGCAAGTCCCGGAATCGCCAGCGCCAAGCTCGGCCACAGATACTTCTGACCAGGCGGCGCAGGCGTAAGAAGGGCAATCCGTTCAAATGATCGACGACGAAGACGAGGGTCCGCAGTCTCTACCGCAACGAAGCGACGATAGTATTCCAGGGCTTCCTTGCGCTTCTTGACCTGATCGTATCCGTTCGCGATGTGATACATCAGGATCGGATCGCCACGGACCAGCAGCACTTGCTTGAGCTGATCCATGATCTCATTGGCCACCGCTTGATTGCCCGCTCGGTAGTCCCGAACAAACTGCGCAATCAGCTCTTCCGCATCGGCGATTTCCTCTGCGGCCAGCATCGGCGCAGGCTCTGCGGCTTCACTCTTGGACTTGGGACGACTCCCACCACGCTCTTGCGATGCGTAGTACTGATCGATGTACGTCGTCAGATCCGCGTAGATGGTTGGATCCACCTTCTGTTCATCGTGCAGATAGCGCTGATAGTACTCTGTCGCTTCCGCAGCCAGACCCAGCTTCCGATAGGACTGACCGATGTTAAACAGATACTGCGGCTTCGGATCGAGTCGATACGCTTGGGTAAACTGCTTGATCGCACCCTCATAGCTCTTGCTCAGGAACAGCCGTGCGCCCTCCTCTTCATAGGTTGCGGCACTCTCTTCCTGACAAAGCGCTGGCGCTGAACACAGCAGCAGTACCGATACACAGAGTATCAGCCAGCCAAGCACACGGTTTGGCACAGTTCCCCCATCACAACCTGTCACACGGACAGGTGCATTGAATGATTCATCCTATCACTTTGCAGCACATCGAAACATCCACGACAAATTCCTAGTTCTTTCGAACGGTTACACTGCTCGCCGTTGCAGTAGCGGCTTCTGCTTTCGGCTCCATAGAGCTGTTCACAGAGCGCGCCGGTGTGTTTACGTCTGGGCTGTCTTTGTGTTGCAGAATCTCTTCCAAGCGATTCCCAACCGAGGTCGAGCGCCGATCCCAGATCACATGCGCAACCAGCAGATAGAACACCGCAACGCCGACCAGCGAGAGTAGCCACGGACGAAGCTGTGGCAGCCAGCTTGGTGTCTGTCCATCGAGCGTGTGCGCGTACGCTTGCGGAAACAGCGGAGCGCTTTCTGGTAGCGCCGGACTGCGCTGAAACAGCGTGACGTAGGCTTGGTTTCGATAGTGCGCAATCTGCGCCGCACTGTTTACGCTGCGATGCTTGCCACGGAATCCCAGTGACACTGCGAGCAGATACACCGCAAGCACATCCGCGCGCGTTGCGTCTCTGTTCTGAAGCAGAGAGTCCAGGTTGTCGAAAAAGCGCGTACCCGCATCGTGCGTACCATACAGCCGCTCTTCCAATAGATGCGTGCTCCAGTACTCTTTTCCGATCCACTCGATGCTCAGCATGACTTCATCAGCCATCGCGGACATCACGTACTGAATGTCTCGAAATCGCTTCTGTTCGCGCGGATCTCCCCGTCGCTGAATTGCTTGCTGTTGGGACTCCATCAGCTCAATCAGGAGCGCCTGCACAATGTCGGGCGCAATCTGTGACTGCTCCGCACCCGGTATCTTTTCTTCGGCCAAGATGTCGGCTTCGCGAATCTCAATGCTGTCCTCTTCGGCGGGTGGAAGCTGCGAGCGCTCGATCTGCATGCGGTGATGCAGGACCGCCGCGTAGAACTCGCGGAAGTAGTCCACCAAGAACAGCTGATCAGAGGACTCACTCGCCATGTTGCGCCCTCGTTACGTTGACGCTCCATCCGTCGACACTGCGGACGCCCAGCATGTTCCTACTCTTTGTTTGCAACATATAAGTAGGCCTCTGCCGGACGAATGCCCGGTGGTTTTTCCACAGAGTTTCCGATCACCAGCGGCTCGCTCGGCACAATAAACTCTGGGTTGAGCTGAAGCTGAAACAGCAGCATTCCGCGCGTGGCCACCAGACCTTCGACTCGATCAATGGGAGTTCGTGTGGCCCCCAGCAGTCGTCGCTCACGCAGCACTTTGAAGCGACTTGCGGTTCCGATCAGACTGCTCGTCACCCACTCTGTGATCTGCTGATCCGTGGCCCCTGGAGCCCCCTTGAAGCCCATCACCACCGTGCGACGCGTCCACTCCCTTTCAAACTGAAGTGCGAACAGGTTGTTTTCATTGCGGAACGGAAGCGCCGTAAACGCTTCAGAAATTCCGTCGCTGAGCGACTGATTCACAAACTGAACAACCTCCGCAAACGATCGCCGCAGGTTCAAGTGATCGTACGCAGGAAAGACCGGAGGCATCAGCTGATTGCCGACTCCTGCCACGCTTCCGGCCACCGCAGTCAGCGCAACATACAGCGAATAGGGGTGACTCGTTCCCGTCGCAAGCAGCGCTTCAAACGGCGGAAGATTCAGCACCAGCTGTGAAAGCAGCCTGCGATTTTCTTCAATCGCTTGTGGCTTGGTCGTAATCGCCGGAGACCGAATCACTTCCAGCAGATACGTCGCTTTGGCCCGAATCAGACTGCTCACCTGCGCACACAGCTCACCCAGCGGAGAGTCCACTTCCACGCGAATCAGCGGCGGAATGTAGTCCGCAGGAACAAACGCGCCGTTTTTGTAGACCACCGCAAGCAGCGGCAGCGCCACAAAGCGAGGAGGAGGAGACTCTGTCCCCGCAATCAGCCGCAGCCGAGGCTTCAGTCGCGGAATCCGCAGCGGACGCCCACCACTGACCTCGTCATCGACCTCATCACCGGGAATCGACAGAAACCGACCCAGATCCCCTTCCCCTTTGCCGCCTCCGGTCCGCTCAATCGGCACCACCAAGTAGACAGGAATCGGGGAATGCTTCGCGCTCTCTGCATGCGCTTTCAGATCCACTTGCAGCTCTGCCGCGGGGCCGGTCTTAAACGACACCACCAAGCCATCGGGAAGCACCGCTTCCAGCTCTGTAACACGCAGCGTTCCCGTAAAAAGCTGCGTCGATTCATAGCGCAGCCGCGTCACGCCAAACTGATACGGAAGCCCCAGACTCACATGGTAGTGAAGAAGCTTTTCCGTCCGCTGCACCATCTGCTGAAAGTGCTGCGGAGCCAGCAGCATTCCTTCGTGCCACTGAATCTGCGGAGGAAGATCATGCGCGCTCGGCATTCCGATTCCTACTTCCCATTACTGGCTCAAGTTCACACTCTGCTGAGCAAAGCTGATCTTGAGCGCCTGGTTTGTGTCGAAGGTATAGCGATGCGATCCCGGAGTCTGGTAGTTCACAAACAGAATCCCTTGGCTCACACTGCTCGAAACTTTGCGATTGATCTCGGGAACTTGCTGTCCCGGAATGAACTCAAAGTACGTCTCTTCCAGCTCTCGCCGATGATCGCGCAGCAGCTGTTCCCGCTGCGTAAACCACTGCTTCGCCGTCATATCCAGCAGCTTTTTAAACAGCGGTTGGCTCTTGGGAAGCACCACGGAAATCAGCACCGGAGAGTTGTTGTTTGCGTCGGTGGCGATCGTCATCTGCATCTTCCACGGATGACTTGCACAGCCTCCGCACAGACAGGACAAAAGGACGACCAGCAGAAGCAGTCCCTTGGTCGCTCTCTGTCCGCCCTGGCTGAGCCACACAACAAGCACTTCGAGTTGCTCCCCCAAGGTCACATTATAGCGCCATGTACCGAGTGTATGGAAGCGGGAAGCGGACGCTATGCGCGCAAGATTGTTTGCGTTCGCGATGCAGTTGAGAACTGTACTCACAATCCGCCTGCGCGACGGTGCGCCCGATTCCTACAGGGTGTCACCGCAGCCTTCATGGCCGTCCATTGAAGAAGGATCTCTCACCCGCATGCAGCGAATGATAAGCCCCCAAAACGACGCACAACTGGACGCACAACTGGGCTCATCACAGGGCCTCCTGCGCACTTCTGACGCGGACTCCCAAGCAGACTCCCAAACGGACCACAGCCTGCCGCAAAAAGAGTCCTTTTCCATGACTCTTTTGTCCACGCGCCCACGCGCCCGCATCTGAGCAACAGAGCGACGCTGCTAGCGACTCAGAAACTCCAGCGAATAGCCTTCTTGCGGCAGAAGACCTGGCACTTTGAACTTGCCATCTCCATCGCTGGCAACCGTCACAGTCAGCCCGCCATCGAACAGAAGCCGCGCACTGGCTCCCGCGATCGGCTTGCCCTCTTCATCGACAAACTGACCCTCGGCAGAAAACCCGGGATTGACGCCCACCACCTCGACGGAAAAGCCTTCGCCCGGCAGGCGACCGGGCACCGTGAAGGTTCCATCTGTGCCAGTTTCCACTGATACGAGTGATCCACCATCCAGCAGCAGCAACAGCGACGCACCCGCTACGGCTTTTCCGTCCTCGTCTTGCAGCTTCCCTTCGATCGCGACACCACCCGCCGTGATGAAGACATCGAACTCTTCTTCTTCGACAAAGCCTTTGACCTTGAACGTACCGCCACCGTCGGTGGTTGCAATCACCGCATCGCCATACACGGGCTCGACGGTGATCTTCGCGTCCTTGATGCCTTTTCCATCGGCATCTTCCAGCTTTCCGCTCACCTCGACAGTGCCAACCAGCGTGACGGCATACGGATCATGTCGCCAAAAGTCATCCAGCTTGTGATGACCGTTTCCGTCGGGCTTCAGCTCCTTTTTGGGCTTTCCATCGGGCCCCTCGAACATCGAGACAAAGCCCTTGACCGCCGGTCCGTCTGAAAACACCAGCTCCCACTCGATCGGAACCTTGGCCGTATCGTTGCTGCTGTCGGCGGGCTTGCTGCTCTCTGGCTGCGATTCCTCTCCCTCGTCTTCCTTTGCCCCACCCTTGTAGTAGAAGACCGGGAACAGCGGCGCAGGCTGCGGAGGAACCAACGTCAGCCGTCCAGCGACGATCAGAGCCGCCGCCACGCGAATGATCTCCTCATCACGCAGAAGCAGCGTCTGCACCGCCGCATCGACGGTACGCACCGCCTCACGCAGCGTCTGCATCGCCGCCCGGTTGGTCGAAAACCGACGCAGCAGCAGCTCGACATCTGCCGCGTTCCCGAAGCTCGGTGCAGGCTCTAGCGACAGACCCTCGGCAGAGGCTTTCAGCAGCCAGCGCATCTAGCCCTCCCTCGCTCCGTCCGATATGAACCACTCGTGCCACATCTGCGGCGATGTTCCTCGACGATGAAGCCTTACGGTTTCCACACTGGACGCTTGCTGAGCGGATCGGTCTTCTTGGCCGCATCCTTGGCGCTGCCACCGGCTGCCGACGACTTGCCGCCCGCCGCTGTGCCTCCTGCTGGAGCCGCCCCACCCGCCTTGCCCGCATTCGACAGAATTCCACCGTTATCCCGACCCGCAGGCGCATTTCCCGGTGCTGACGGAACAGGCTGAGCCGCGCTCTTCGCATCACCCGCTGGAGCACCTCCTGGCTGTCCGCCAGCCGGAGCAGGCTGACTGCGTCCCGGCAGTTTCCCGCCCTCTGCTCCCTTTCCTTCAGGAAGTTTCCCGCCCTCTGCTCCCT
>CALMML010000123.1 GCA_937868485.1 uncultured Myxococcales bacterium
CCGCGATAGCAGTCGAGCAGGCGCTGCGGCACGCTCTGCGGTACGGACAGAAACTCACCGGACAGGTGATATTCCAGGTAGAAGCGCAGCAGGTCGGGGCCACTGCGGACTCCACCTGGACCGATGCCGAGCCACACAAGAAACGGTCCCAGCAGCGCGGCGGCGGTCAGCACGATGCGGAGCTGCGCACCGAGCAGATCCTTTTTGGGCCGATGCAGCAGCAGATCCACCAGCAACCAGACAAAGAGCAGCCCGCTGAGCAGGTGGATGGCCGTCGCAAGGGCCAGGAGCCCGCCGAGGATCGACTGCTGCTGCCTGGCTGAGAGACGGTCAAAGCCTGGCAGACCCAGGTCGAGCAGCCCGCGATGGTGAAGGTACAGCAGCAAAAACAGGCTGCTTGCCAGCTGCATGGACTCCTTTTCCTGTCCGCACAGGACCAGCTGCCAGCGTCCACGGGCGAGCAGGTAGAGCAGGCAGGCCAGGGTCGCTGTGAGCGCCTTGTGGCAAGGCTGCGGCTGGAGCGCGCGGGCCGCCAGGTAGAGGAGCGCCATGTTTCCGCCCAGGCTGAACGACTCACGAACCAGCACCGCCACGAGCGGATCATCGGTGAAGAGGAGAAACGGTGCGGTGAGCGGGATGATGAGCGGATGTGCAAAGAACAGCCAGTCGCCCAGGGCTGCTGCCCGGCCTTGGTGCAGCACGTTGGCGGTCATCAGCGCATCCCACTGCGGGTCCGCACCGAAGCGAAACAAGAGCTGCGCGGCGGTCGCAAGCATCCCGATGGAAAGCGCGGGCAAGAGCGGGGAGCGGCGTGGACCCAGGCTGCGCGCAATCACCTGGCTGAGCAGCGTCACTGGGAGCAGCAGGGGCGCTGCGAGGAGCAGCAGTCCGCTGGCGGTCAGGATGCCGAGCACAAAGCCGTTGTTTTCGTGGAAGAACAGGGCGGCGGGGTCGGGGGCGTGCTGACCTCGGCGGGCCAAAAAGAGTCCGCCATAGCCACCCGCAGCGAGAGCGGTCGCCATCACCAGCAGGTGCGTCCGGTGTGAAAACGCGGCGTACTCTGTCGCCAGCGCGGAGACACCTAGCAAGATCGGCGCGAGCACCGCGAGCGTGCGCTCGGGCCGGTCGTGGTCGGTGGTCGGATGGGAACCTTGGGCGTGCTGGGTCCACTTCGCGCCAAACAATCCGCCGAGCAGCCAGCACAGGACGACGACAAACCAGGCCGTGGTGCTGGCAGACAGGCCACGCATTGCCACAAAGCCAAGCGTCACCTGGATGCAGGCGAGGGCAAAGCCGGTCACAAACGGCTCGCCGAGGCGCTGGGCTAGGGAAGGGCGCGGTGGCATGTCCTGGGGCTACTCGCGAGCGTAGGCGTGACGCGCCAGCAAAAGGACGCCGAGCAGGTCGCGGTCAGACAGCGGACGTACCGCGTGGATGAGGCGTCGGACCTGGGCATCGGCAAAGAGCAGGACTGCACCCTGCGGGTCACGCGCTGTGACCGCTTGCTCGACCTGCGTGGGGGAAAAGGGCAGCTTGCGGGCGGCGTAAAGGACCGGCAGACCGACGGCGCTGCTGTCCACCACCAGGATGTCGGCAAAGACTTGGGCGGCGGACTGGGCGATTCGCTGGGCGAGCGGCTCAGACAGCGCTTCACACAGGCTGAGCGACACCACGCCACCTGGGGTGAGGTGCTCGGCGACCTGACGATAGAACGTCGGGGTGTGCAGCAGCGCGGTGGCAATCCGATACGGTGCAGGGACATCGAGCACGATGAGGTCGAAGCGCTCGGTGCTGTGGGCCAGCGCATGTCGCGCATCATCCAGGGTCAGCGTGATGTCGTGGGGCGACAGGCGATGGACGCTGGCGAAGTGAGCAAAGCCCAGCGAGGCGACGCGGGCATCCAGCTCGATCACCTGGACGCGATAGCCCAGGCGGTGCAAGCGGGCCGCCGAAGAGAAGCTGCCACTGCCGACCACCAGCGCGTGGCCGCGTGTCGGTCGCATCGCTCCGGGGACTTCGGCCAGCAGGACGGAAAAGGCATCGAGTGATCCCGAGCGATAGAACGGCACGCCATCGAGAAACAAGGCCGTCTCTGCGTCATCCCGAACGACATCAATGCGCTGATGGGGGGAGTAGTCGCTGGCGAGAAGCTGCGGAGACTTGATCCCATGGACGTGCCGGAAATAGGCAGCTGTGACGTGCTGGTCGAGGTGTGAGCCAAGGCCGATGAGCGTCGCCGACCCGAGCAGTGTTCCCAGCGCCACCTTCCGACCGTAGCGAAGCAGGGCCATGACGACCGGCACAAGTAGATAGCCTGCGCGCAGCAGCTGGTAGGACGGCCCAAGCGCGATGCCGACCAGGAAGATCAGGGCTCCGGCCAGCTCTGCGGCATACAAGCGGGGCAGCGAGTCGGTCTTGGCGTACAGCGGCAGCAGCACCGCGCAGTATCCGCACGGGATCGTGATGAGCACGGTGGCCAGGATGAGGGCCCAAGCTGGATGGGCTGTGCTGAGTGCAGCGCTGAGGGCTCGGATGCTCCAGGGGAGGGTTGCGTGCGCAAGGAACGCGACGGCGGCCCACAGGTGTTCGATGCTGCCACCAAGCGTTAGGCGGCTACCGAGCGCGTAGCCCAGGCTGGGACCCAGCAGCGTGATGAGCGTGGCGAGCAGCAGCGACAGCTCAGTGACAAAGAACGTCGAGCCCAGCTCTCGCGAGGCGACGTACTGACAGGCGAACAGGGCTGCACCACCGCTGGCCAGCACGGCGGACGCTAGGAACCCGCGTGGGAGAGACAGGGGAAGACGCAAAGCCGACGGCACAGCAGCTTTGCAGCGTAGCACAGGCGCTGCGCCTGGCTTGCCCGAAACTGTGCAGCTAGCGGGGCTGTCCGTAGAACGTGCCGCGACCGTTGGTGCCGATGTAGACGCGACCAAAGACGCGCGGGTCGGCTTCCATCACCATCGCTTGGTCGCCGATGGGCTGGCTGGGGCTGTCGATGCGCAGGTAGGTGAGGCCCAGGTCTTCACTGCGGAAGATGCCGGGGACGCCGCCGATGATGCCGTAGACAAACAGGGTGGACTGGCTGCTGCCGGGGGCGGGACGACCGAGCGCAAAGAGCTGGCAGTGGTCGATGCCTGCGACCTTGTGGAACGACAGTCCGGCGTCATCGGATCGAAACAGGCCGTTTTCGGCCAGGCAGACAAAGACCTGTCCGCGCACGCCCGGTGTGGTCTTGACGGAGGGTCCGGGCTGTCCGCTGCGGGTGTCAAAGGGGGGCGCGGGAAGCTGGGCGGTCTGCTGGAAGTGCTGTCCGCCATCGCTGCTGACGTAAAACGCACCTTGAAGGAACAGATAGAACAGGGCGGAAGAGGTGCGGTCGGACGCGAGCGGATGGGTGTAGTCCCAGCGGTCGGAGATGGCGTTTTTGGGGGCACCTTGGCTGGGCTTCCAGGTCTTGCCGCCATCACTGGTGAAGGAGGGGATCGCGTTTTGCGGGACCCACACCGCACGCTGACAGTCGCTGCCAGCCAAGACGATGCGGCCATTTTTGGCCTTGGCAAAGGGCAGGGTGGCAAAGCGGACAAAGGAAGCGGCTCCATCTTCGGATCGCGCACCTCGGAATGGACCGCCGCGCTCTTCGCCGACGCGCATGACGACGCTGGGGTTTGCCTCGCAGAAGTCGAGCCCGGTGGTGTCGCCGTCTTCGCCCTTGGGTCCGATCATGCGGGTCTTGGGATACGCGTCGAGATCTTCATGGCGAAAGCCATCGACATCAGCCACGCCGCTGAGCAGAGGCACCCCGGCTGGGGGACTGCGCAGGACAAACGGCTCGACTTCCTCATGGCCAGCTTGCAGGGTGGACCACGAGGAGGGCACTTGGTAGACGTCGTTGGTCTTCCAGGTTCCGTAGTAGTCGGTCAGAAACACCCGACTGGGCCGGTGCGGATCGATGAGCAGCGAGGATGTGTGTCCGGTAAAGAAGCGCTGCGGCCACCACGGAACCTCTGCTTGACGCACGAGGGCGAGCGGCTGCCAGGATTTGCCTCGGTCGTGGCTTTCAAACAGCGGGGTCGGAAAGACATCGCTGGCGGGGGCGACGAGCAGGTGGCCCGGATCGCTTGGATCGACGCTGATTCCGCCATAGTCGTAGCGGGTCTTGCTGGTCGGCGTGATGCGGAACCAGCGGTCGGCTTGCAGCTTGTAGACGCCGCCAGGCTGGGTCTTGTCGCCGACCGACGTGACATAGAGCACGCCATCGGTGGCGAGAGCGGCGCGCTGTGGGCTACGCGGGAAGGGTCCGCTGCCAAGCCTGGCCCAGGTGACGCCTGCGTCTTGGCTGCGGAAGATGCCTTCGCCTGCGACGCCGACAAACAGGACCTGGCTCGGCTGGCCGCTCAGGCTGCTTTTGCCGTCGAATAAGACAAACGAAAGACCCAGCTCGGCGGTGCCGGTTGCGGGGAAGGACGCGACGCGAGAAAAGTGCTGGCCTTCATCGTCGCTCTTCCACAGACCATCGGTGCGTGAGCCGTAGTAGAGGATCTTGGGCTGGCTTGGATCGATGGCCAGGCGCTCTCCGACCCAGCGGAAGTTTTCGTTGCCACCGATGGGGACGGGGAGTCCGAGCTTGCGCCACACGGTGCCGCCGTCTTCGGAGCGGTACAGACCCGAGGGCTGCGAAAGCCACGGACGCGGCAGGTACTTTCCCAGCGCGGCGTAGAGGATCTGCGGGTTTTCGGGATGGAGCGCGACGCTTTCGACGCCGTACAGGTGCCAGTCCTGGCGGGGAAAGGAGTCAAGGAGCGGCACCCAGCGCTGCGCGGTGGTGTTCCATTTGTACAGGCCGCCGACATCGGTGCGAATGTAGATCTGGTCGGGGACCTTGGGATGGATGACGATGCCGGTGACGTAGCCGCCGCCGCCCACCACGACAGAGCGCCAGGAGTAGTCGGCTGCGGGGGCCGTCCCATTGGCTTCGGGTCGCCGGGCTGTGGGCTGAGTGGGCAGCGCTGCGCAGCTTGCGACAAAGGGAGCCAGCAGCAGGACGGAGCCGCGTGCGCGGTGAAGACGCAGTCGATGCGGAGCCTTCGGCGAGGAGACTGTCATGCGCGCACTATGGCGCAGATGAGGTGAGCTTGGGAACGTACAGCGGTCGTACTAGGCGAGCTTGTAGAGCTGGACGGGGGCTTCTCGGCCTTTGACGGTTGCCGGAGGGAGCTTTTCAGCGGGAAACCGACCGGACGGTAGCTGAGCGATGACGGCGTCGCTGGCGAGGAGCTGGGCGGCGTGGACTTTGGTGAGCTGCTCAATGCGTGAGGCCAGGTTCACGGTGTCGCCGATGACGGTGTACTCCCTTCGTAACGAGGAGCCAACGCTGCCGGTGATGACATCGCCTGCGTGTAGACCGATGCCGATGCGCGTGGGAGGGATCTGACCTGCGTGCGCCAGCTGGTTGACCTCTGAAATCAAGTCAAGCGCGGCCTGGACGGCGGACAGGCAGTGGTTTTCGGAAGGAAGGGGGGCTCCGAAGATGGCCAAGAAGCCGTCGCCCAGGAACTTGTTGATGATGCCGCCATGGCGGTCTACGACGGCGACCAGCGGCGCAAACAGGGTGTTTAGGAAGGCGACCACTTCGCTTGGGGTTCGGGACTCTGCAAAGCGGGTGAAGTCGCGAATGTCCAAAAACAGAACGCAGACCGGACGCAGCTCTGTGATCTGTCCGGCTTGCTCTTGCAGCAGTCGCTCTGCCACTTGGGGAGAGACATGCTGTCCGAACATGGCCATGGTGCGGTCCCGCTCGACCACGACTTCGGCGGCGCGGATGACGCGGCGGCGCAGATCATGGCTGATGGTGGCGGCCCCGAGTCCGCTGATGGCCAGGATTCCGCTGCGCAGATAGATCGGAAAGGGAGACAGAAACAGAGAGAGGGATCCGGTGCTGGGCGTTTGCAGCAAGGCCTGGGCGAGTGCGACATACTGCGCAGCTGCGATCAGGGCAACGAACACAGAGACACGCGCATCCAGTCGCAGAATCGACACCATGATCACGACCAGATAGAGCAGTACAGGGGGCGCGCTGAGCGCGAAGGCTGGATTGGAGACGCGCGCGATCAGAAACAGCACGAGCGAGATGCCGCTGACCTCTACCACCGAGTTGATGATCAGGAACAGACGCGGCAGACCCTGCTTGCGCTTGATCTTGCGATGCACAAAAAGGAGTGACAGCCAGCAGTAGACAGCGGCGAGCGCACTGCTCAAGCTGATGAGCGGACTGATGGGAAGGAAGGCTCCGCTTTGAACCTTGGGCGCTCCCGAGGTGAGGAACAGATACACCACCAGCGTCAGCAGAAAGCCGATGCTAAAGCCGCCGGCCATCAGCGTGGCGCGGAGTCGCTCTGCTTGCACATATTCCAGGGCAAGCTGATCTTCGAGCGCGCGCTGCTGACTGTGATCCATGACCCATGATAACGGCAGGGGCAGCGGGCAGGGAATCGGACGGACGGGCTCTGCATGCGTGTCGGTGCTGCGCACAGGTGTGCTGTCAGGTGCGGAAGCTCGTACGGTGTCGGCGCATGCTGGGGGCGCCGGTAGACAAGCCGACAAAACGCGGAGAAAATGGTGGGTCTTGGGAGGGACTGAATGGAACAGTCGACGCTTTCTGCGCCGTTGGTTCGTAAGTTTTCCGCGCTGTTTGCACGCTGTGATCGAAACGGAGACGGTGTGCTGTCCGAAGAAGACTTCCGCGCACAGGCGCAGCACATTCAACAGATCTTCGGCTGGGCGGATGATGACAGACGGACGAAGCGTCTGTTTGCGGATCGAGGGGAGCTGTTCCACCGACTGGTTTCCGGGGCCGACAAAGACCGCAGTGGAACGGTGTCTCTGCCAGAGTTTCTGCGCTACTTCGAGCGGCAGATCGTGGTGTTCCGCGCAGCCGGGGCAGCGTCTCCCTGGCTTCTGTCTTCGTGTCGCGATCTGATCGACCTGATTGATCAGGACAACAGTGGGTCCATCTGCGCAGAGGAGTTTGCCAAGCTGCTGTCCGCACAAGGATCGAGCGCGGATGCGGCGACGCTGTTTGGGAAGCTGGATCGGAACGGAGATGGTCGGCTGACGCTGGATGAGCTGCTGGCGCTGTCGTTTGAGTTTATGACAAGCGATGATCCACAGGCGCCAGGCAACCAGTTCTTTTGCGGGGACTTCTAGCGGCTACTTCTTGGGCTCAGGGCCTTTGGGCTTGGCGGTGAGCGCTTCCTGAAGGGCGGGCACAAAGCGAGTTCCTCCGACCACATCCTTGAGGATCTCGCCCGCTTCCTTGCCCCGGAACAGAGACACCAGGTTCATGTTCTGGGCGACCTCACTCAGCAGGGCTTTGTCTCCCAGTGCGGTGAGCGCTTCGACAAGCTGCGGCTGCACGGCGGTACGCTCTGCCACCACGGCGCGAGCCTGCGCATCGATGAGCGCCATGTCCAGACCCTTCAGTCGGCTTACGTGTCCGAACTCTTCTTCATGAAGCACCTGCGCGGCCTGCGCACGACTGGCTGCATCCTTGATGAGCGCGTCTCGCTGCGCAGTCTGGGCAGTCTGCTCCCGCTCGATCCGCCTTTGCAGATCACTGGATTCCCGTTCTGCCGCAAGCCGCGCCTGTTCGAGCGCCATCGCTTCCCGATCCCGCAGCTCCGACAGCCGGGTTTCGTGTGAGAGCTTCCGCTCCAGCTCCTTGAGCTTGGCTTCGTGCTCTCGCACTTGGGCTTGTAGCTCGTGCGCGCGTAGCTCTAGCTCTGACCGGAGCTTTGCGGACTGAAGCTTGTCTTGCGCTTGCCGATCTCCGATCGCGAGCGTGACCGATTCCCGCTGCACGGTCCGCATCTGCTCTGCGATCAGCTCGTCTTCGATCGTGGCATCGAGGATCTCGACTTCATGGACCAGCATTCCGTTTTCCGCAAAGAACCGTCCTTTGCGGCTGCCATCGGTGTCGCTGCGTGGTCCCAAGATGGTGTCGCGCACGACGGCAGCAAGCTGCGGCCACAGAGAGGACAGAGACAGCATCCGCGTCCGGCTTCGCACGATCGAGCGGAGGTGATCGCACAGCACTTGGATGTAGTTTTCTGCGTTAAACCACTTGTCCTTTTGATCGCGCAGGAACGTCACGCTGACCGAGATGCGCAGGCTGATGCGGACAAAGTCTGCGGACTCGATCTCGATCACATCGGAGACGCGGTTGCCAATCGTGCGCAGAAAGCACGTCACCAGCGGATCATCATCGTCCTTGGGCGTCCCGGTCGAGAGCTTGAGCGGAACCAGGTTCTCTTCGTACTCGAGCAAGGTGACGCACGGTCCTTCGACCACACGCTGTCCGGCGGCACTGGTCGCCAGCACGGCGGTGTTGTGCGGAACGACGATCGAGATCGCCCACGGAGTCGTCATCAGTCGCGAGGCTTCCTTGTGCGGCTCGCTCGCAGCGATCCACAGGTTCCAGTCGTGCTGGTTGACGCTACGGGTGATGTGAATCTCTTTGCGCGGATCGACCAGATAGGACTGCTTGCCGCGCACCAGACGGACTTCTCCGGTGGTGAGATCGCGGACGTAGATGCCGCTCTTTTGATCGATGCCGATCGCTTCGATAAAGACGTTCGAGTGATCGTTGCCGACCACCGCTTCTCCGGTATGCGGAGACAGCACTTCGATCTCGTTGAACGGAAAGAAGAAGCCCGAGACACCAGACAGAAGCAGCTCGTCACCGGGAAAGTACAGCTCTTTGTCCAGCTCGACGCCGCGCGGCATCTTCTTGGCCATGTCTTCCCGCTTCGACGCCGAGATGACACGTAGCCACAGGGCACGCTGCGGCAGAAGCTCATACGCATCGTAGACGCGATTGCGCGAGCCCTTGATCATGAAGGTGTCGTACGGACCGGGGAAGACGCGAGCGGGGCCGACTTTGATCTCGCGCTTTCCATCGGGATCGATGAGTACGCAGTATTCCTTTTCACCAAGGACCACGGCGCTGCGGATAAGACGCGCTTGGCGAGCCTCTTTTTCGATCGCTTTGCGCAGGGCATCGGATGAAAGGACATCATCGACAGAGACGCTGCCCGTGGTGGGCGCGAGCGGGACTTGCGCACTCAGCGGGCTCGGTGATGCGACAGCCGCTGGCGCAACGGGTTTGACAGCCGGTGGAGCAGTGGGCGGCTGAACGCGCTGGCGGGTGCGCGCGGACTGATCGACCATCTGCGATGCGGCTTCGGCCTGATACTGGGCAACGGCGCGGCGCGGCGCTCGGCTGCGATCGGGCGGAAGCTCTTCGTCTTCGCTGCGCAGCTCGAGATCGTCCTCGATCGCCATGCCTTTTTTGGCAGGCTGCGGGGCCGGTGGTGGTGGTGGCGGCAGGGCCTGGGCGGGCTTGGGAAGCTGCGCATGCATCTGCGAAAGCAGCTTCTGCGCCGTCGTTGCGCTGACGGTCGCACCGGACTCATCGACCGAGGTATCCGGCACGATATCGACGCCCGTCGGCGGAATGTAGAACTGGGTGTCGATGCCGCGCACGACGATCAGCTGGCCGCGCTTGAGCTCTTGATCGCTGCCTTTGTCAGGCAGGGGCGTCGGTCGTCCGTCGAGCGCTTCCGCCGTCGCACGCGTGATTGCCGCCGAGCGTGAGGTCACATCGAAGTACGGCGCGGTGCGATCGACCGGACCGTAGACCTTCACCACCAAGTACTGGCTGGCGGAAAGCTCATGGGCATCGCGGACTTCGCAGCGCTGCCCTGGGCGAAGAAAGAAGCTACAGGGCCCCGGAATCATCGCGCGCGTGCCGTTTTTGAGCGGTCGCGCCTCGTTTCGACCGACACGGAAGCGACCGTTGGGGCCGCCGTCGTTTTCCAGCAGCGGATTGAACAGCACCGCGTACTGGTGGTCGCCCACCTCGATCATCATCTGCGGGCGACCCGAGACGTCTTCTCGGAAGCTACCGATGCCGTCGTCGATCACCACGCGATCGGCTGCGGTCGGTGACACCATCGTCGGACCGACATGCAGCGTGACTTCGCCTTTGTCGTCGTCCTGAACCCACAGAAACTGCCTCTCCGTGACCGGAATCTTGCGGCTGCCGCGCTCGTTCATCCCCACCTCCCCATGTGGCGAGAGCAAAAGAAAATGCCGGTCGGATCATCGCGTAGGCGCAAGGAAGCCGCAAGCCGTGAAGGTCGCACCGTCTCGAATGTGAGACGGGCGAGCGGCTATTAAAAATGCTGGGGAGCTAGACAGGAAAAGCGGGAGGAAGCGAAGCGGTCACAGACCGCTTGAGGAGATCAGGCTCGATCAGCCGCCACCGGCGCAGCGGAAGTTGACGACCTTGCCTGGAGGTGGCTGGCTGCCACCCTTGCGCCACACACCCGCGACGACGGTGTCGCTGCAGATGTTGGGGTCTTTGCTCTTCACAGCGCAGTAGCAGTCACGCGCTTCGGCGGCGCAAGCCATCTTGATCGACTCGTCGCCTGGGGTCGGGGTGCTCGTCGCGGCCCACGCGTTGCAGCAGTTCTTCGAGCAGACCGGGAACGCCGTCTCAGGATCGGGCGAGCTGGCTGGCGACGCTTCATCGACATCGCCGACGAGGCAGATCGGGTTGCCGGCTGCATCATTCTTCGGCGTCACCGGCAAGCACTGCGCCTGGAGACGCTGCTCGATCGCCTTGGCGATGCGGTCAAGTGCCGTCGGGTAGTTGTCGATGTCGCAGATCGAGACTTCCAGCGCGTTGGCTTGACCCTTGGCGTCGGTTCCGAACTGCTTGGCGAACTTCGACAGACGGAGCTGCGCTTGGCCGTAGACGCTCTGGTCGCTGGCGTACACGCACGAGGCACCCGCGCCGCCCGCTCGGTTGAGGTTCGGGGTGGTGGTGCCACCGGCGCGAGCGATTTCCACCTTGCCGCCCATGTCGATCGAGGGCAGGGTCCAGATGCCGCTGACGAGCAGCTTGTTCGCCGGACGCAGGTTGCTAAAGAAGCGGTAGTACTTCTCGACCGGCTCTAGGTAGTTGTTTGCGCGCTCTTTGCAAGCGGTCTTGACGCCGGTGGTGAGCGTCGTCTCGTTGCACTGGATCGAGCGAGCCAAGCAGCGGAAGTCGACGTTGTAGCACTCGGGAGAGTCAGGCTGCGTCGGATCGCAGTCGCGGTAGCTCGGGTTGTTCTGATCGCGCTTGGCCATCTGCACCGAGCAGTCGTCTTCGTCGGTGATGAAGATGACCGCGAGCACAGAGTTGGCGCGCAGAAAGCCCGAGTTTTCGCTGCGGTGGCCGTCGAGTGCGCGCTTGGCGCCTTCCATCTGGCCTTCGATGCCGCAGCCGTCGTCGCCGACGAGCGCCATACACTTGAACGACTTGATCGGACCGGCATCAACCATCTTGCCGGTGACCGGGTCTTTTTCCATCGACTGCGGCACGTTGGTGACGCCATCGACCTTCGAGATGAAGCGACGACCGTCCGTCGGAACGAACTTGTCATCGGGGCAGAGCTGCGCACACGCGTTGCGTGCGTCGGGGGTCACGGTGTTGCGGGTGGTGCACGGAACCGCTTGCAGCACGCCGTCGTCACCTTCGTAGCTGTCGCACTTGCCGATGTTGCCGCCCCAGGGCACGCCCGGCTGTACGTTGCTGCCGATGTCGCTGGTGGCGATACCGACGTGATAGTTCGCGCCGGTGTCATCGATCTTCTGGATGAACTTGGGAATGTTCGACGCGAGCGCCTTCTGCTTGGGCGACATCGACGGCGAGTTGTCGATCAAGAACAGGATGTCGACGTCCTTGCGGAGCCGCGCATCGACGACGCTTTCGCCGAGCTGGCTGACGCACTTGCCGAACTCCTTCATCTTGGTCTTGGAGTCACCTGCCGTCGGCACCGGGCAGGTCGAGCCCACCTGCGGAGAAGTGCAGGCAGACAGCAGCAGGGCAGAGCCGAGCCCAGCGAGCGAGAGTGTGAGGTGGTTACGTCGCATCAAAGCCTCCGTACGAATTTCGACAGCATAGGACCGTGTGGGGTCGTAAGCGTACAGCGGCACCGTATCTCAGATGCGAGGCGAGAGCAAGCCACAGTAGCCGCTATGAACCTACTTGCTTGCTTAGGCCCATAAGGGGTCACGGACCTTACGGTCCAGGACTCACTTTTTCAATTTCACTTGGAGTTGCGGCGAGACGGGCGGGGCTGCGAGCGGGTCGGACGGGCTGTGTTAGTAGCCGACGCAGCGGAAGTTGACGACCTTGCCTGCAGGCGGGTTTGCGTTGTTCTTGCGCCACACGCCGGTCACGACACCGCCGTTGACGCCGCCTTCGGGGGTTCCGGCCTTGCAGACGTTCGGGTCTTTGCTCTTGATCGCGCAGTAGCAAGCGTCGGTGGTTTCACCTGCGCAAGCGGCCTGAATGCCCTTGTCCGCGAGCGATGGCGTCGAGGTGCTGGCCCACGCATCGCAGCATCCCGTCGAGCACGTCGGGAAGTACTTTTCGGGCACTGCATCCGGTGTGGCGGAATCGACGTCACCGACCAAGCAGATCGGCTGACCGTTGACGGTCTTGAGCGTGATCGGCAGGCACGGCACGAGCTTCTTTTCGAGCGTCTTGGCGATGGTATCGAGCGCCGCCGGATAGTTCGCGGTGTCGCACACATTGAGCTGCGGCGCGTTGGAGATGCCGTCGCTGTCTTTGCCAAACAGGTTCGCAAGCTGCGACATACGGAACTGCGGCTGACCGACGACCGCGCTGTTCGTTGAGTTGACGCAAGCGGCCTCGCGACGCAGGTCCGAGGTGAGCGGTCCCCCACCGATGGTGACCTTGCCGCCACTCGATGCGGCGGTGTCGATGTTCGGTAGCGTCCAGATGCCGCTCACCAGCAGCTTGTCCGCCGAGCGAACCTTGAGGAGCGCGTCGTAATAGGTCTGGACGGGCTCTAGGAAGTTGTCCACGCGCTCTTTGCAGCCGGTCTTGGCGCTTGCCGTCGTCATCGGCTCGTTGCAGGTCAGCGAGCGCGCCATGCAGCGATAGTCGACCTTGTAGCAGTCGTACGAGTCGGGCTGCGCGGCGTTGCAGTTGCGGTAGCCGGGGTTTAGCTCGGAGCGACGAGCGGCCTTGACCGAGCAGTCGTCTTCGTCGGTGATGAAGATGACCGCGAGCACCGAGTTGTCGCGGATGAAGCCGGTGTTGGCGGAGTTGCTGATCGCGCGCTTGACCGCTTCGAGTGGACCTTCGACACCGCAGCCCGCGTCACCAACGAGTGCCATGCACTTGAAGGCGTTGGTGGGTCCGTAGTCAACCATCTGACCCGTCGCCGAGTCGAGCTTCAGATCCGTCGGAACGTTGGTCTTGCCGTCGATCTTCGAGATGTACTTGGTGCCGTCGGTGGGCTTAAAGCGATTGTCTGGACACAGGGTCGCGCAAGCGTTGCTCGCCTCGGGAGAGACGGTGTTTCGCTTGTCGCAGGTGATGTCCTGAAGCCGTCCATCGTCGCCGCTGAAGGTGTCGCACGATGGCTCGGAGCCCGCGCCCCACGTCGCGCCGTCCGAGACGGTGGTTCCGACATCGGTGGTGACGATGCCGACGTGATAGTTCACTCCGAAGCTGTCAATCTTCTGGATGAACTTGGGAATGTTTTCGGCCAGCGCCTTCTGCTTGGGCGACATCGACGGTGAGTTGTCGATGACAAACAGGATGTCCACATCCTTCTTCAACCGGAAGTCGTTCGAGTTCCCGGCGATGAGGCCAAAGCACTGCTGAACGGCTTTGTTGCGGGTCTCGGCGTCAGCGTTGGTCGGAATCGGACACGGGCTTCCTACCTGTGGCGCTGTGCACGCGCCGACCGTCAGGCTCAGCAGTGCCCCGGTCAACGTACGCGTGAGAAGTGGACGGCTCATGGAATCCTCCCTGTGTTCTGTAAGCAGGCAAGACGGTGATCGCGGACGTGGCGCGAACCGATCGAGTCCCCCTGACAGGCTCCCCGTGCTGTCTGCAGGTCGGGGAGCAAGTTTGTTTTTAACCGATCTTTAGGATACTTGCGCGATTTGCAATGCAAAGCACAAAAAACAGTGTCTGAGTAATCTTTGCCCAATCTGTACCGTGTCCGTTGAGATGGCTGTCTTTTTGCAGGTCGCATGATGTAAGACGTTCCCCTATCTCTGTCGGATCGGTCCGCTTGGCTTGGGCAGATCTTCCGCATCAATGAAGCGGCTTCACTCTTATGTGCCCTGCGCTGCGAGCGCGCAATACTCTTTACTTAATGCATGTAACATGCCAAACAAAAAGCAAGCTTGAGCGCGTGAAAACTTTCGGCTCCGCTGCGCGTTGGGGTAGGCATGACGCCTCTTGCTTTTCGCCCGCTGGGGCTGGTTGGTTATCCGCCGCAGACGCCGCAGCCTCGACCGAACACGCCGGTCAAAGGCAGCAGTCGTCAGGTGCTGTGACGCGCGGATCGGACAGTGAGTCGTTAGGTGCTCACCCGATCGCTTGCGGAGACTGGCTGCGCCCGGGATCCCTGCTGCGCATAGGACGTTCTGCGCTGGCTTGAACGCGCGCGTGTGATCTCTGGATTCTATCGATCGCGCAGGGATTTGGGTTGGGAGCCCGGAATCTCGTAGGCAGAAGGATCCACTTTCCTATACTGCGCAGCACATTCGTAGATACAGGAAGCGGGGTTTCGATGTCTTCAGCAGAGTCTTCCGACAAGTGGGAACGGCACCGGATCAGACACAGTCATCACCATCAGCCGATTGAAAACGTCAACTCGGTACACGCGGAAAAGCTCAGCAGAGGTCAGCGAGTGGCCGACGGTCTGGCCCGTGTGATGGGAAGCTGGACGTTCATTCTGAGTCAGTCGATTGTGCTGGTGTGCTGGATTGCGCTGAACGTGATTGGCTATACGCGGCACTGGGATCCGTATCCGTTCATTCTGCTCAACTTGGCGCTGAGCTTTCAGGCTGCGTACACCGCTCCGATCATCATGATGTCGCAGAACAGACAGGCGGCCAAAGATCGTCTGATGGCAGAGCAGGACTACATCATCAACATGAAGGCGGAAGAAGAAGTGAAGTCGATCATGAAACACCTGGAGCAGCAGGATGAAGTGATGATCGATATTCTTCGTCGCTTGGAATCTCAGCATGCGCTGATGCTACAGACGCTTCCCAGTGCGATGCAGTCTTCTGCGGACAAACAGAGTGCTCCGTAGCTTCGCGATTTCACAGATGTTTCGCTCGGAAGCGACGCGGATCACGGACTCTGTTGCGAGCTGTGGGACTGTAGACCCCACTGCTGCGAAGTGAGCGGGAACAAAACCCCCAGCTTGTGCCGCTGCGGACTCCTTTGCGAAAAGAATGAGCAGTTGGTTTCGCGAGAAGGAGACAGAAACATGAAGCGCACGCCGTTTGTGATGAAGACCGTCTTGGCCGCACTCTTTTTGACCGCAGCGACGGAAGCAGAGTCCTTCGCACTGCCGGTTGGGACTCCTGAAGAAGCGCAGCAGGCGGCTTCCCAAAGTCCAACGTGGGATGAACTGGATGCCGCAGGCGTAGACTTTACCTCGATCGTTGCGCTGTCGAACTGCTCTGGTTCGCTGGTTCGTTTTTCGACATCGAAGACCGATGACTACGCGATGGTGCTGACGAACGGTCACTGCTTGAGCGGCTTTGTTCCTGCGGGGACTGCGATTGTGGATCAGTCTTCCTCTCGTACGTTTACGCTGCTGGATGCGAGCGCGCGATCGCTTGGAACCCTGCGCGCGCAGCGAATGCTGTATGCCACGATGACGGGATCGGACTTTGCGATCTATCGACTGACACAGACGTACGCGCAGCTTGCTTCGCGCTATCGCGTCGCTCCGCTTGTGATCTCGTCGAGTCGTCCAACGGAAGGAACTGCGATTCGGATCGCATCGGGATTCTGGAAAAAGATCTATTCCTGCTCGATCGATCGCTTCGTTCCAGAGCTACGGGAAGGAACCTGGACGTTCCGTGACTCGATACGCTTTACCCAGCCTGGCTGCGAGACGATCGGCGGAACTTCTGGATCTCCGATCATCGACTTTGAGTCGCGCGCAGTGATCGGAATCAACAACACCGGCAACGAAACCGGCGCATCCTGCACGATGAACAACCCGTGCGAGGTCGATTCCGCAGGACGAATCTCCGCCACCAAAGGCGCCGCGTACGGTCAGCAGCTCTATCAGATCTATGCGTGCCTCGATGCCAGCAACAACATCGATCTCACCCGCACGGGCTGCACGCTGCAAAAGCCGAAGTAGTCGCAGCGGCAAGACCCAAGTACTTACTGCAGCTGTCTGTTCCGATCGGCGCGCTCCGCTTTTCAGGAAACGGCAAGTATCTGCTGGTTGTTTCGGACATCGCCCGTGTGGTGAAGATCCTGACCGCAGACACGGGTGCAGCAGTTCGGAGCATCGTACCAAAGACTGGTGATGCGTGTGCGAGTCGCTCGGTCCCTGCGCTGTCCGCTGCACTTTCGGAGGATGGAAAGACGCTGTGGACTGCGCTGCATGAAGTCCGGCAGTGGGAGCTTCGAACCGATCGATCCGCCTCGTTTGGTGCGGATGTGTTCGAGTCGTTCTTTCCTCTTGTGGATGAGCCAATAGACAATCGGATAAGTGATCCAGCGAGCCTGATGGATAGGCCGATTGAACGTGCTCCCACGCCGATTGTGGCGCAATCGCGGCAGCCATCCCTTCTTTCTCCCAATCCTGTGCGTCTGTATTCACTGGCTTGTACGCTACTTCGCGATGTTGCATCTAAGTCAGTTGACGGAAATCTAACTGTGTCATGGGTATCCGCGGATGAGCTGCGCGAAGCCTTGTCCGCGTGTCCCAGGTGAGCGAACGGCTCAGTCCAAAGCGCGCTCGAACAGCGGATTTCTCGACGACAATGTGATCGGGACAGATATGATGCATCCAGCGTGCGTCATTTTGATCGCGCTGGCACGCCATGATCTTTTTCACAAATCACGAATTGATGACATCACAGCGATTCATCGCGGTATGTTGAACGCATGGAAGATGCCCTTTCAGCCTTGAAAACGGAATTCCGCAACCGAGGCTGGAACCAACGCCCGGTTGGACCTGTTGTCTTTGAGCTCGCGATTCATGTCAGCTTGGCGCTGTCAGGGATTGCGATCTTTGTGCTGTGCGAGCCGTGGTGGCTGCGTGCGCTTGGCATGCTGATTTCGACGTACGGATCCGTCGGAGTCGGCACCAACACGCACACTGCAACGCACTACGCAGCGAGCCGCCATCGCTGGGTCAATGAAGTGCTGACGCACTTCGGCTACCCGTTTTTCTTGATGCTCGGTGCAACATTTTGGCGACATCGTCACATCACGCTGCACCACGCAAATCCCAACGTGATGGGGATCGATCAAGATGCGGACTTCACTCCGTTCTTTGCGAGCACGGAGCTGGAAGTCGCACGAGGAGCCGGTCTGTTTCGTCGCCATCAGCGCTATGTGTTTCCGTGCATCGCGTGGCTGAACAGCTATCTGCGCCAGGTGGGAAGCTGGCGTCATCTGTTTCGGATCCTGCCCGACAAACAGAGACGGAAGACCGCACACTTTGTCGATGCCGCCGTGATGCTGCTGCACATCGTGGTGTGGTTTGTGATTCCTTCTCTGTACTTTCCGGTGCTTAGCGTGATCGGCTTCAACCTGCTGCGGATCGGACTGCTCGGCTATCCGCTGTACTTTGTGCTGGCCCCTGGTCACTATCCCGAAGAGGCGCTCTGTGTGGCGAAGGGAGACTGGAAAAAGGACTTCGTTCTGCAGCAGACAGCGACGACGATCAACTACCGAACCGGGTTCTTTGGCGCGCTGATGTGCTCTGGTCTTCAGTACCAGATCGAGCATCACCTGTTCCCGGGTTACAGCCACATCTACTACGCGAAGATGGCTCCGCTTGTGGAAGCGTACTGCATTCAGCATGGCTATCCCTATCGGATGTATGGCTGGACAGAGTCTGTCCTCAAGACGTTCGAGATCTTTTCCAAGCCCAAGCATGTCTATGCCGATGTCGAGGAGCTGCGCGAAGCGGTTCGCCAAGAGCTTGCGCAGAAAGCACTGCCGAGTCGTCTGCCGCGCGAGCACAAGGTCGCAGTGTCCGCACTGGCGGATGGTCCCGCGCTGGCCGGACTGGGCGAAGAGTCTCAGTCCGTTTAGCGGCACAGCGGAGCACAGACTCCGCGTGCGACTTCGGCGTATCCCGTCCTTGTCCGTTCCTTCCCCCCAAAATAAGTACGTTTGACCAGCGATTCTGCGGCTGCCCGTTGACGAAGCGGAGCTTCTAGGGCAACCTGCGCGGCCACACAAACCTGCTTACTTACAGGAGATTCCTATGGCTGACGAGACGACGCTGCTTCTTCTCAAACCGGACTGCATCAGCAAGAACCTCGCGGGTGAGGTCATCCGCCGTCTGCAAGCGCAAGGCTTCCGCCTGCGTGGCTGCAAGATGATTCAGCTCACCGACGACGTGCTCAAGGAACACTACGCGCACATCGCCAGCAAGCCGTTCTTCCCGGAAGTGGCGGGCTTTATGAAGAGCAAGCCGGTGATTGCGCTCGCGGTGGCCGGTGACAACGTGATCTCGCAGGTTCGTGATCTGCTGGGCCCGACGGACAGCAAGGCCGCTGCCAAAGGCACGATCCGTGGCGACTTCGGTGAAGACAAGATGGTGAACATGGTTCACGCGTCCGATTCTCCCGAGGCGGCTGCCGTCGAGCTTACCCGCTTCTTCAAAGCCGGCGAGCTGTTCGCGCTGTAGTCCGCCCGTCGCCCCACTTCCTGGGGCGGCTGCTTTCCTTTCATCCGTTCCTGCTCTCGTTCCTTCCTTTTCTGCGTTCTTTCCTTCGCGCTGTACCTTCCGAACGGAACCGATGCTCGCGGGTCGATCCATCGACTGCGCCACACGGCGGCTGATTTTGCCCTTGCGTAGCGAGTCTGTTTCGGATAGACGGTATCCACATAAACACCGGTTATCGAGGTGCGCAGTCGTCCATTTTGATTCGAGTGCTACTGCGTTCGATCCATGTGACAAGCTGGATCCTATCATTTGCTTAGATTCTGCATAAATATGCAATGAAGCTGCTTTTGTCGCGCAATGTTCGCCAGGCTGAATCAGCAAAATTTTTCGATACAGGTGATAAATAAATACAGAATTGGCCTTGGTTTTCGCTCTCTGTGTGGATAAAGTTTTGATGTCGTGTTGAACACCACAGCGAACCACTTGCTTATCGGATCAAGGATCTGGCAATGACATCGACCCATCTGGTGACTGGCGCAACAGGTTTTGTGGGCTCTGCTCTTGTGCTGGAGCTGCTTTCGCGGACAAAGGATCAGATCGTCTGCATCGTGCGACCCGGTCAAGTGGATGCAGCGACGCGCCTACAAAGCGCACTGCTGTCTGCCGCTGAGAGCTACGGTCTGCTGGAACGCCTGCGACGAGACATCTTTGAGCGCTGTCGTGCCGTCGCTGGTGATGTCGAGCAGCCCGATTGTGGCGTCGCGTCCCCGGAGCAGCTGACCTGCGATCAATTTTGGCATAGCGCCGCTTCGCTTCGCTTTGAAGATCGCTATGCGGCAGAGATTACGCGGGTCAATGTACAAGGAACTGCGCATGCACTCGATCTGGCTGCCAAGGTGGGTGCTTCACAGTTTCATTACATTAGCACTGCGTATGTTGCTGGCTCGGACGAAGGACCGATCTTAGAGCAGAAGTCGAGCAGCGTACGGCGAAATAACTATTATGAAATAAGCAAAGCGCAAGCGGAAGAACTGGTGGAAGCTGATACGCGCTTTGGACGACGCATCTTTCGACCGAGCATTGTGATCGGTCACAGCCGTACGCTGGGCGCAACCAACTTCACAGGAATGTACGGATTTTTGCGTAAGCTGGAAGTCTTTCATGGACTGATGCAGCGTACGCAAGCCGGACTGATGCAGCGAAAGGCCCTGCGACTGCGGCTGGATGTCGGAGCGCAGCTTGATCTGGTTCCGATTGATCGCGTGGTCGAAAACGCGGTCACGATTGCGCTGTCGGGTCGCTTGTCCGCAGGTGAGCTGGCCTACTTTCACCTGACCAACCCGCATGCACCGATCATGGAACAAGTGATCGCGACGATGTTTGATGTGGTGGGTCTGGCGGCTCCCGTGTTTGCGAGCGACAAGAGCGAGTTTGACTGGATCGACGACAAGTTCAACGAGCGCATCGACTTCTATCGATCCTATCTGATCGGACACAAGGTCTTCGATCGCTCCCAGGTGGCGCGCATCGTCGGGGATGAGCCGCGCAAGCCCTACGAGCTGCCGAATCACATCGTCGAACAGCACTGTCGCTGGTATCTGGATCGACTGAAACAGGAGCGCGCCGGACTTCCTGCTACGCGCTGAGGCATTGCGGCGCAGACTCATCCCAGACACCTCTTTGTTGCTTCGCGACAATGCGTACAGACTCTTGTAGGAATCTGCCATGATCGATCAAGTCTTCGTTGTCGGAACAGGACGCTGCGGCTCGACGCTGATATCGAACATCCTGCGCCTTCATCCGCGCATCGCGAGCATCTCTGAGTTCTTTTCCTTCATCACCGATCTGGGCTGTCAGGTGTCTACCGCGTTTCCTTCCCATGAAGTGGACGGAGTGTGGCTGTGGCGGCTGATCTCGACGGCGTGGCCGCGTCAGAACCTGATGATTCGCCACGATGTGGCGATGGATGAAGTGCTGTATCCGTTTCAAGGTGGTGGCGCGCATCGCTTTGATCGCAACAGTGGAGTTCCTGCGATCTCTCAGGTGACGCTGCCGCATCTTTCGGGCGAGCCGGACGCGCTGCTCGATGAGCTGGAGCCGCTGGTCTGTGCGCTTCCCAACGGAACGCCAGGCACGCTGTTTGCGCAGCTCTTTGAGCTGCTCGCCGTCCGTCAAGGCAGTGATGTCTGGGTTGAGCGCTCAGGAGGAAGTCTGCGCATCGCACATCGGCTGATCGAACACTTTCCGCGCGCGCGCTTCGTTCACATTGTTCGCGATGGTCGTGATGTCGCGCTGTCGATGAGCAAGCATCACGGCTTCAAGATGGTCCTGATCTGCTTTCAGCTACTGGAAACGCTGGGAGTCGATCCCTTTGTGTCGATGGAGCGTCGCTGGGAAGAAGACATGTCGGATGACCTGGCGTCGCTTCTTCCAGAGACCTTTTCCCGCGAGGCGTTCTTGGATTTTTCGACGCCGCCGCCGCTGTGTGGTCACTACTGGTCGGGAGAGATTCTGGAAGGTCTGAGCACGCTCGATTCCCTTCCGAAAGACAGGCTGCTGACGCTGCGCTATGAAGACTTTCTGACCGATCCCGCGCAGACCATCTCTCGGCTGATTCGCTACATCCTTCCCGCAGATCCTGGCGATGAAGCTGCGTTTGTGCGTCGCGCATCCAGCCTGTTGCGTGCTCCGTCTACGCGCTGGATTCACAGTGAAGAAAAGGCTCGTCTTCAGCTCGAAGATGCTTGTCAGCCTGGGTTTTCATCACTGTCTGCACGCGGTCTACAGTGGTAGCTGCGACGGCACGCAGACGCGATTCCGCGTCATCGGACAGCAGATGGGAATCGGTTCGGAATCGAGTAGGAATCGGTTAGGAATTGATCAGGAATTGATCAGGAATCGAGTAGGAATCGAATAGGAATCGGTGAGGAATCGCGCGCGAAGGACTACGCGAGCTTGT
>CALMML010000124.1 GCA_937868485.1 uncultured Myxococcales bacterium
GACAGCGAGCCGACGTCGCCCATAAAGACCTGCGCCGGATAGGTGTTGTACCAAAGGAACCCGACGCCAGCGCCCGCGAGTGCGCCGCAGAAGACCGCCAATTCGCCGCTGCCGGGAATGTACGGAATCTTGAGGTACTCGGCGATGTTAAAGCCCTTGATGATGGTGCCTGCGCCGTAGCTCAGGATCAGGAAGGTTCCGGCGGACACGATGACGGGACCAATGGCAAGTCCGTCGAGTCCATCGGTGAGGTTCACCGCGTGGCTTGCGCCGAGGATGACCAGCACCGCGAGCACGTAGTAGACGGGCGCAAACATCTCCAGCGGATACTTGTTGAAGTCGAGCAGCGGCAGCGCGACGCGGAAGCGCAGGCTCGGGTCATATAGGTTCGATCCGAAAATGTATGCAACCACAGCGACGGTGATGATCGCTTGCAGACCGAGCTTCACCTTGCCAGGCAGACCCTTTTTCGACACCCGCAGCTTGCGATAGTCATCGAGAAATCCCACCGCGCCGAAGCTGACGGTGACGATGAGCGCGATCCAGACAAAGCGATTGGTCAGATCACACCAGCACAGCGTCGCAACACTGACGCAAAACAGGATCAGCAGGCCGCCCATCGTCGGGGTGCCGGCTTTCTTTTTGTGGGCCTCGGGACCGTCGCTGCGAATGCTTTCGCCAATCTGCATCTTGCGCAGACGGCCAATCAGCCACGGACCAAGCAACAGCCCAAGCAGCAGCGCAGTCAAGATCGCCAAGATGCTTCGCGTCGAGACGTAACGAACCACGTTCAGAAAACGCAGCGCTGGGATCGTGTGCAGTGAATAGAGCAGGTGGTAGAGCATAAAACCGAATTCCTTAGCCTTCGCTCGTCGGTGCGATCGGAGAAAGAAGTGTGGAAAGTTGGGTCAAGACGCGCTCCAAAGCCATGCCTCGGGAGCCTTTGATCAGCACCACGTCGCCCGGTTCAGTGGCTGCGACGACTGCTTGGGCCGCTTGCTCGGGCGTTTCGACGTGCTGCGACGGAAGACCGCTGTTCTGCGCGGCTTGGCTGATGTGCTGGGCCCGCTGTCCGATGGTGATGAGCCGATCCATCCCGAGCTGAGCCGCCGCGCGTCCAACCTGCGCATGAAGCTCCGCTTCCGTCGGACCCAGCTCCAGCATGTCACCCAGCACTGCGACGGCACGACCGCTCTTGCGTAGACCTTGCAGCGTGCGCAGCGCCGCTTGCGTCGATGCTGGGTTGGCGTTGTAACAGTCGTCGAGAATGATGCGTCCCCCGAGTGTAATCAGCTGTCCGCGATGCTTGCCCGGCTGCACCTTGGCCAGTCCTTGCACGATCGTCGCGGGGGGAACATCCAGCGCCAGTGCCGCCGCCGCTGCCAGTGCTGCATTGTCCGCCTGATGCGGTCCAATCAGCGGGAGCCGAAGCGCGTGCGTCGTCTTGGCCTGCGCGGCAAGCATGCTCAGCTGAAGATCCAGCCCGTCGGACGCTTCGCCACGTAGTTCCACCCAGACGGATGCCGAGGCTGCGGAGCTGCTACCACTTGCCGCGATGACGGCTTTTAATCGTCCCGTCAGTGCTCCGGCACGAGCTGCCTGATCGCGAACCAGCTTGTGTCCGTCCAAAAACACCGTCGTGGTTCCGTCGGCCATGGCTGCAAACAGCTCACCTTTGGCTGCGGCAATGTTTTCCAGGCTGCCGAGCGTTTCGAGGTGGGCCGGTCCGACGTTGGTAATGACGCCGACATCGGGACGAGCCAGCGACGCAAGATATGCGATTTCTCCACGCGCGGACATGCCCAGCTCGACGACGGCATAGCGCATGCCAGGCCGCAGTCGCAGCAGCGTCAGTGGCACCCCGAGGTGATTGTTCAGGTTTCCATCGGTCTTGAGCAGCTCACTCGCATCGCTGACGTGGGCCGAAAAGACTGCGGCGATCAAGTCTTTGGTGCTGGTCTTTCCTGACGAACCTGTGACGGCGATGACGCGGAGCTTGGCGGCGATCTCGGGCGCTTCGCGGTGGGCGCGTGCAAGCTGTCCGAGTGCAACGATGGTATCGGCGACCTCGATGACCGCGACGCTTGGATTGTCTGGGACGGTGTGCAGCTTGTCTCGCTCGATGAGCACGCCACCGCAGCCGCCAGCGACCGCTTGGGCGATGAACTGGTGACCATCGAGCCGTTCGCCGCGAACTGCGACAAACAAGCAGCCGGGGGTCACGCTGCGGCTGTCAATCGTGACTGCGCTGAAGCGATGTGGGGATCCCCGGACCAGACGGCCTCCCGTTGCGCCCAGGACGCGCTCTAGCGGTAGTTCGATGGATGGTTGGAGGCTTGGCATGGCTTGCGGCGTAAACTGGCCTGAGCGCGGCTGGGCATCGCTGCGAAGCTGTAGCGCTCGCTGGGCTTCTTCGCGATCGTCGAAGTGCTGCTTGGTGGCACCGATGACTTGATAGTCCTCATGGCCTTTTCCGGCGAGCAGGACAATGTCGTCGGGACTTGCGGCCACAATTGCGCTTTGAATCGCTTGGCGACGGTCCGATTCGATGAAATAGCCACTTGTCGCTGCTGCGAGCTGCGCGCGATCGGTCAGCTGCACAAGCGACGGCTGCATTGCTTCGATTCCGTCGACAATCATGTCGATGATCGCCTGCGGATTTTCGCTGCGCGGGTTGTCCGACGTGACGATCACCAGATCCGCTTGCTCTGCGGCGACTTTGCCCATCTGGGGTCGCTTGCCCGCGTCGCGATCGCCTCCGCAGCCAAATACGACAATCAGTCGGCTTCGTCGCGGTGCGGCAGCAGTCAGCTGCTTCAGCGTCGACAACACTCGGTACAGCGCGTCGGGCGTGTGCGCATAATCAACCAGTACCGTCGGTCCGCGTCGGCTTGGAACACGCTCCAGCCGTCCAGGCACGCCGCTTAGACGGGACAGTCCACGTCCAATCTGCGTCGCTGACAAACCCAGTGCGACACCTATTCCGACGCTGAGTGCCAGGTTTGAAAGGTTGAAGCGTCCCGTAAGCGGTGATCGCAGCGTCACTTCACCAACGGGAGTCTTGAGTACGGCGGTGATGCCTTCGACGCCGGTCTTTTCGCTCAGCACCGACACATCAGCCGGACCATCGAGAGAAAAACCAATCCGCTGTGCGGGGGGCAGCAGCGCAAACAGCTTGCGACCCCACTCGTCGTCGAGGTTGATGACCGCGCGGCCTCCTCGCTCAGCGGGAAGCAGGTGCTCGGTAAACAGACGGCACTTGGCGGCGAAGTAGTCGTCCATCGTGCCGTGTAGATCCAAGTGATCTTGCGTCAGGTTGGTGAACGCAGCGACGCGAAAGCGCACACCGTACAGCCGTCCCAGGGCCAGCGCGTGTGACGAGACTTCCATCGTGACGGCTTTGGCACCGTGTTCGGCCATCTCGGCAAGCGTGCGATGAAGCAGCAGTGCCGTCGGTGTCGTAAACGGCGCAGAGCGATTGACACCTGGTCCGCGATACAGAACCGTTCCGATGAGTCCTGGGCGCAGATCGGCTTCTTCTAGCAGTGTCTCGACGAGAAAGTTGCTGGTGGTCTTGCCGTTCGTTCCGGTGATCCCAATCAGTGTGATCGAGTCCGACGGACGACCCTGCTGATTCATCGCCAGCTGAGCCAGCGCATTTGTGGCGTTTTCGACGGGAATTTGCAGCAGCGGACAGTCGGGATGAACCTGCTCGACGATCGCTGCGCGGGCACCTCGCTGTGCGGCGCTCGTGATGAAGTGATGTCCATCGACGGTTTGTCCCGGCACAGCGACGAACAGATCGCCAGGCTGCACCTGACGTGAGTCATCGCGGACTTCGCCGATTTCGATCGTTTCAAGCTCTGCGTTCGTCGGGAGCGGCGCATCTTCAGACGGACGCAGCACGACATCGCGGAGCAGCGTAGACAGCTTCATGGTGGGCCAATTTTTCTGCAAGATCGGCCCGCTGCCAAAAAAGCTGCTGGAACTCGAGCGTCTGCCGTCTCTAACCGTGGGCTGCGACTTGGCGAAGCTACAGGACCTTGCCGGGATTCATCAGGCCAGCTGGATCGAGCGCTTGTTTGATCTTGCGCATGACATCCAGCTCGACGGGGGATCGATAGCGACGAAGCTCGTCGCGCTTGAGCTGACCAATTCCGTGCTCGGCGCTGAAGCTGCCGCTCATCGACATCGTCAGGTCGTGAACCAGCGCGGACAGCCGCTCTTTGTGACGAGCAAATGCCGCACGCTCCATGTCGATCGGCTGGCTTAGGTTGAAGTGAACGTTGCCATCACCGACGTGACCGAATGCGACGACGCGAATGCCGGGCACTTCTTCTGCGACGAGCTGCGAGGCTTGTTCGACAAAGCGCGGAACCAAGTGAATCGGCAGCGACACATCGTGCTTCACCGACAGTCCTTCGGGCTTCTGCGCATCGGGAATGCCCTCTCGGATGTGCCACAGCGCTTCGGCTTGAGCCGGGTTTTGCGCCAGCGTCGCATCCAGCACCAGATCCTGGTCGGCAGCATCGGCGAGCAGCTTTTCCAGCTCAGCGGTGAGGCGGCCATCTTCGCTCCCGCTCTGGGCTTCCAGCAGCAGATAGTGCGGATACTTCGTCGGAAATGGATCGCGCGTGCCGGGAATGTGCGTCAGCACCATGTCGAGCGCAATGCGTGGAATAAACTCGCAGCCAGTCAGTGCGTCTCCCGTCGCTGCGCGCGCCAACGACAGCAGCTTGATCACCGCATCCAGGCTCGGCACTGCGACGAGCGCCGTGGCCACTTCTTTCGGCTGCGGAAACAGCTTCAGCACCGCCGCCGACAAGATGCCCAGCGTTCCTTCCGCCCCGCAGAACAGGCCGCTCAGGTGATAGCCGGTGTTGTCTTTGCGCAGTCCGCGCAGCATATCGAGCACTCGTCCGTCGGGGAGAACCACTTCCAGGCCCAGCACCAGATCGCGACTGTTTCCGAAGCGAAGCACCTGCGTGCCTCCCGCGTTCGTCGACAAGTTGCCACCGATCTGACAGCTTCCTTCGGCCCCGAGGCTGAGCGGAAACAGCAGTCCCACCGACTCCGCTGCCCGCTGAATGTCCGCCAGGATGCAGCCCGCTTCGACGGTCATCGTAAAGCTCTGCGGATCGAGCGAGCGGATCTTGTTCATCCTCGCCAAGCTGATCACAACTTGCTCACCGCTCGTCGAGGGAACCGCCCCACCGCACAGTCCGGTGCCACCACCTTGGGGAACCATTGCGACGCGCTCGGCTGCGCAGGCGGCGACAACCTGGGCCAATTCTGCCGTCGAGCCGGGACGAATCACAAGCGCCGTGTTTCCACGATACGTTCCGCGCGGCTCGGTCAAAAATGGCTCGATCGCGTCGGCATCGGTCAAAAGTCCAGCGTCACCCACGATGGCGGCCATTCTGTCGACGAAACCCGCTGGAAGTTTGCTTGCTTGAGAGTGTGTCATCAAAAGGTCCGATCCTGGATGGGATGCTTTGCGCTAGTTTGTATCCGACATGCGTATCGCACACATCTCGGACCTGCACGCGCTCGACTTGACCGGCGCGTCACCGCTGCGCTTTCTCAGCAAGCGATTTTTTGGCTGGCTGAACCTTCTGCGCAAGCGTCGAGCGGCACATCCGACGCAGCTTCTTGATGCGCTGTGTGCAGATCTTGGCCAGCAGCCGCTCGATCATGTGGTGGTGACGGGCGATCTGACGAACCTTTCGCTTCCGAGTGAGTTCCGACGCGCTCGCAAAGCGCTCGATGGACTGCCGCTGGGTCCGCGTGGTGTGACGGCGATTCCGGGCAATCACGACGTGTACGTGTGGGAAGCGTACTTTGGGCGATCGTTTGAAAAGTTCCTGCTGCCGTATGCGCAGAGCGACGGTGCTCCGACGGATGAGCTGCCGACTTGGCCGATTGTGCGTGTGCGTAATCAGGTTGCGATCATTGGCTGCTCGACGGCGCTGCCTTCACCGATGCCGCTGGCCGATGGCTGGTTGGGTGGACGACAGCTCCAGCGACTCGAAGAAGTGCTCGACGGAACCAAGCAGCACTTTCGCATGCTGCTGATTCATCATCCGCCGCTGCCGCAGCACTTGGATCTGCTGCGAGCCCTGCGTGATCGCGGTCGGCTTCACAAGCTGCTGCGTCGCGTGGGCTGTGAGCTGGTCCTACACGGTCACGAACATCGCGATCTACGAGCGACGCTCGATGGTCCGTCGGGACCGATTCCGGTGATTGGCGTGGGGTCGGGAACGTACAACAGCCCGCACTTGGATCGGCGAGCGCGCTACAACATCTACACCGTCGAAGGATCGGGAAAGGATGCGCGCTTTACCGTCGAGCAGCGCGTTCATGATCCTCAGTCGGGACAGTTTGTCCCGTATTCGCCCGCTACTTGAGCTGTGGGTTGATGATCGGCTTGACCTTGATTTGGTCGATCGCTTTTTTGTACTCAGCCGCGCGACGACGAACGTGGGCTTTTTCGACGGAAGACTCGCTGCCGCCTTTGCCGGTCGTTAGCTCGAGGAAGGTTCGTCCAGCCAGCTGTCCGACGCGACGCTCGACTTCCGCGAAGTTTATCTTGTCGTAGTCGGCTCGGCTGATCTCGATCTGCGCCATTTCCTGGTCTTTCCAGCGGGCGCGATACACGAACGTCTTCAGATCCGGGATGTTGTTAAAGAGCTGCTGCGACAGCTCCGAGAAGTACGACATCACCTGCGCGTAGTCGATCTCTTTGGCCCACTCCTCGGTCACGCCTTCGTTAAACGGCTGAATGATCGTCACCGAGTGCGCTTGCGGATTCGCCGAGTATTCCAGCTTCCGCTTGAGCTTCCGATCGGCCCGCGCCGACAGCTTGATCGCGGACTCCACCTGCTGCCACAGCTCGAGCAC
>CALMML010000125.1 GCA_937868485.1 uncultured Myxococcales bacterium
TCGCTGCAGCGACTGGATACTTGGCGACGGACGTATCACTTCTTTGCGGAGCGGATTCGGCGCGCGGCGGATGCGGCGCGAAGTCGTCTCGATGCCTCGACGGGCGCACGCGGCATGATCGCGGACTTCTTTATCCGTCACGGCTTTTCGATCGGCATGTCGCTGCGCGTTCGCATCTTGAGCAAGTGCATCGAGTGCTACGAGTGCGAAAAAGCCTGCGAAAAGCGCTATGGCGTCAAGCGGCTGTCACTCGGTGGCAAGGTCCTTGGCGGCTTGGACTTTGTGGACTGCTGCCGAACCTGCGCCGATCAGCGCTGCGTCGATGTCTGCGGCTATGACTCGATCAAGTTCGATCCCGAAAAGGGCGAAGTCGTCATCAGCGAAGACCTGTGTACCGGCTGCGGCATGTGCTCGCTGGCGTGTCCGTACGACGCGATCGAGATGCAGGAGCTCGACGAAAAGCCACTTTTGCTGCTGCGTCTTCAGAAGGAAAAGAAGCTCGACTGGGGCGACAACAAGCCGCGCAAAGCCAAGCCGCGTCGCGTCGCCAGCAAGTGCGATCACTGCGCAAGCTTTGAAGATCAGGCGTGTATCTCGGCGTGTCCAACCGATGCGATCGTCGAGATGTCGCCCGAAGTGGCGTTCGTCGATCGCACGCTGGAACAGTCGGAAGCAGCCAAAGGTGGCTTCGAGCGCAGCGCGTTTTTCCGTCCCGGTGAGCTGTTCGATCCAAAGAAGTTCTTCCAGGGACTGTCGGAAGCCGATGACAGTGCGCGTGCCACCGACAAAAAGAGCGGCGGCGTGCTGTGGACGATCGCGTGGGTGATTGGCTTTGTCGGCTTCTTCATCTGCCTCGGAGAGATCCTGCTCCGTCGCTACGAAGACCTGCGGATGCTGTCGATCGACTTCTGGTTCCAGCGTCGCTTTGTCTTCACCGGCCCCGATGAAGTGGACATGGCGCTCAACCAAGTCGGCTATCGGCCCTACGATCAGCTCGGCTTGTGGCTTGCGTACATTGGCAGCACGCTGATGTTTTCGTCGATGTTCTACTCGGCGAGAAAGTGGGTGCCGGGCATAAAGAAGCTGGGCGCGCAGCGATCGTGGTTTAACTATCACGTCTGGTCGGGCGCAATCGGTCCGATGCTGGTGATGCTGCACAGCGCCGGGCGGCTCGATAACTGGGTGTCGATCGCGATCTGGTCGATGGTGGCGGCGGTGCTGTCGGGACTCGTCGGGCGGTTTATTACGACGGTTATGCCAGAGCGCGTCTCTCGCGGAGAGCTGCGAATGGCGGATCTTGAGCGCAAGCTGGCCGATCTGCGCAACCGTCACGGCGGAGTCAACGTCGCCGATCGCTTCTTCCAAGAGCTGCGTCAGCGCTACGCCAAGGTGAGCGATCCGAAGCTGCCGAAGCTGGTGGCCAGCGTGTGGGGACAGCTTATCTATCTGCGCGACATGCTGGCGCGACCGTTCCGCGCGACGATCCTGCGCAGTCGGCTGCGGGGAATCAAAGATCACAAGGCGCGCAGCCTGGTCGCGTCGGTCGCAACCGAGATGGCCGAGATCGAGTGTCGTCGCGTACTTCAGCCTCGGATCGAGCCGATGTTCCGCGAGTGGAAGCTCATCCACATTCCGTTTGCGATCATCCTGACCATCGTCGGCGGCATCCACATCTTCATCGAGGTGCGCAAGCTCCTCGGTGGCGCGATGTAACGCACGCCAAACCTGCCAAAACCCCTGTTCTTTTTGCGCGTAAATCCTTGGGCCCAAAGGGATTTGCTTGCCCGCTTACTAGATCACGCTGCAAAATCACATACGGCACTCTCTACGTAACGCGCACGATCGCGTGCCTGGTGAAGACACACACATGGCGATGGATAAGACCCAACCCAAGAGCGCAGCGACCTCTCAACCCAAGAGCAAGTCGGCCCCCGTCGCAACCGGCAGCGCCAGACCGTTTTTGCTACGCAAGCGCCAGAGCACGCAGGTGCTCCGCTGTCCGGACCTGGCCACGCTGCGGCTGTGGATTTCGGAAAAGCGCCTGACGCGCGATGACGAGGTGTCTCGCTCGGGACAAAAGTGGCGCAAGATGGGCACCATCGTCGAGTTCGAGTCGCTGTTCTACAGCGTCGATCAAGAGCGAATTGCTCGACGAAAAGCGCAAGGTGCGGAAGCGGCTGCGACAGGTCCGAGCGCTGTGGCGGCGGAAAAGTCGGCTCCTGCGCAGGCTGCCAAGAGCGCAGCAGGTGTCAAAGCCGAAGCAGGTGTCAAAGCCGAAGCGGCGAAGACCGAAGCTGTAGGCAAGAACGAAGCGGCGGTGAAAGCCGAAGCTGCGAAAGTCGAAGCCGGTCCCAAGAGCGATCCAGGCGTCGAAAAGCCGGTGATTGGAACGCTGAAGGTGACGCCGCCGGGACTCAATCAAGTGAGCGGCAACCTGAGCTTGATGCGTCTGGCCAGGCCCGGCGGAGCCAAAGGAAAGCCAGCGGCTTCGCCTCCCGGTCTGTCGAGCAGTGCGGCGGCGGCCAAGCGAGCTGCGCAGGATGGCAAGTCGGATGCGCCAGCGGAACAGGCGGCGGCTCCGTCGGCTGCGCAAGATGCTCCGACGGCACGAATCGATTCGGGTAAGCCGGTGTCGGGCAAGCCCGCGTCTGGAAAGCCCGCGGTCGCGAAGGCTGATTCCGTCAAGTCAGAGCCTGGAAAGTCAGAGCCTGGAAAGTCGTCAGCCACCAAGTCCGACAGCCAGACGGCGGTGTATCGTCGCGATCCATCGACCGATGACGAAGATGCGACGCGGCGAATCGATCGGGACTCGAAGGCAACGGCGAAGCAAAAGCCGTCCGATCCGATCGAAGACGCGATCAAGCACAGCGATCCGGTGCCTCGTGCGCTGAAAGAAGCGCGGGATGTCACCCAAAAGATCGAAGCCAGCGAGCCCGACGAATACGAGCTGATCGAGCGACAAGCGGCGCGACGACGCAACGGCATCCTGCTGCTCGTCGCTGGTGGTGCGGCGCTGGGACTGTACTATCTGCTCGGAAGTGATCAGCCGACGACGAACAGCGCGCAGAACAATCCTCCGGTTGTGGAGCAGCGTGCGACGGAGCCGAATCCGACGGCAAGTCCGACGGCAAGTCCGACGACAAGTCCGACGGCAAGTCCGACGGCAAGTCCGACGGCAAGTCCGACCGCTGAGCCGAATCGTCCCGTGGTGGAGCCGCTCGCAACGGCACCGGCCCAAGGGAACCCGGGGGCGAAACCGACGGCTCCGACGGCAAGTCCTGAGCAGCCGGTCAAGGCCGTTGCGGTGCCCAGTCCGAATGCTCCGATGGGTCCAGCGCCAGCCCCGACGGTTGCGGTGAAGCCGCCAGCGGTGACTCCGCCGACTCCGACGGTGACTCCGCTTCCGACGGTGACTCCGCTTGCGCCGGGCGCGACGACGAATCCCGCAGCGACGGCAGCGGCCAAGCCTGCGGCTCCAGCTCCAACGGCAAGTCCCGCAGCGACGACGGCAGCAGCCAAGCCTGCGGCTCCAGCTCCAGCCCCGACGGCAAGTCCGGCTCCGGCAGCGACGGGCGCAAAGATTACATCCGACGAAGTGCGTCGCATCATCGAGCAAGACATTCCGAAGACCTTCGACGGACAGATCGAGCTGGCCAACCGCTTTTTCGAGCGTGGCAAGTACGATCAAGCGCTGGCGGTCTATCAGCTGATGCTGACCTACGCGCCGAACGTGCCCGCGATTCACAAGGCGCTCGGTGACATTGCGTTCGAGCGAAATCAGCCCGAGCAGGCGCTCCAGCACTACAACACCTCGCTCCAGATTCGTCCGTCGTATTCGGCTGCCGAGTTTGGTCTCGGCAAGACCTATCACCGTCTGAAAAACGACAAAGATCAGGCGATGGCGCACTACCTGAAGTACTTGGAAATGAATCCCAAGGGCTCTGCGGCGGCGCTGTGTCGAGACGGAATCACCAAGCTCGGTGGCACTCCGCCGGCGCCTCCTCCGTAATTGCGATGGCCATGTGCGAGGCAGATGCTGCCGCCACGGCTCAGCTTGTGATAGACATTGCCGCAGCGAGAGGAAACACCCAATGAGCATCAGCAAGCCGTCTGGAGCCGAAGAAGAGTACTTTGCCCGCGAAGAAGCCGCACGTCGGCAGCGCGAGGCGCTAGAAAACGCCAAGAAGATCGAGCAGGCCGAGCGTGAAGCGGCCAAAAAGCTCCACTACATGAAGTGTCCCAAGTGCGGACTGGAGCTGCACGAGATCAGCTTCAAGGGCGTCAACATCGACAAGTGTTTCAACTGCGGTGCGATGGTGTTCGACGCGGGCGAGTTCGAGATGCTCGCCGGTCAGGGCGACACCAACATCTTTTCGTCGATCGTCAACGTCTTCCGCGCCAAGAAGGTCACCTGACCGCTGGCGGGCTGTGCTACAGGCCCGTCATGCATCACGTTCGGATTGCTCCCTCCCTGTTGGCGGCTGACTTTGGTCGGCTCGCCGAGGAAGTTGCCGCCGTCGAGCGCGCTTCCGCTGATCTCATTCACATTGATGTGATGGACGGGCACTTTGTGCCAAACCTGACGCTGGGTCCGGTCGTCATCGAGGCCATTCGCAAAGTCACCAAGCTGCCGCTCGATGTGCACCTGATGATCGAGGAGCCCGCGCGCTGGATCGACGCGTACGCCAAAGCGGGCGCTGACATCCTGCACGTTCATCCCGAGGTCTGTCCGCACCTTCATCGCGTCGTGCAGCAGATTCGTCACGTCGGAAAGCAAGCGGCGGTGGTCTTAAATCCGGCGACGCCGCTGCATGTGCTCGACTACGTGCTCGAGGATCTGTCGATGGTGCTGGTGATGAGCGTCAATCCTGGCTTCGGTGGTCAGTCGTTCATTCCGAGTGCGCTGCCCAAGATCACCGCGCTGCGACAGATGATTGAAGCGCGCGGGCTCGGCGATGTCGTCAGCATCTCGGTCGACGGAGGCATCAAGCTCGACAACGCCGCCGACGTCATTTCCGCTGGCGCCGACACCTTGGTTTCTGGCAGCGGCATCTTCGCAACCCGCGACTACGGCCAGACGATTTCCGAGATGCGCACGCGCTGCACCGACGCGCTGCACCGACGCCAGCCAGCCGCACAGCACTGAGAACGCAAGATGCGCCGCGCTGTCAGTCCTCGCCGCACAATCGATCGATTGCGCTGGTGCTGCCGCGTCCGCCGTGGGCAAATTTTGCCTGTCGGATCCGGTTGTGTATGCTTCGCCGCATGTCTCGTAGGAAGGTCTCGACGACGATCTACATCACCGACGAACAGAACGTCGAGCTGAAGCGTCTTCACGACATCACCAAAGTTCCCGTCGCTGAGTACATCCGTCAAGGCATCGACATCATCTTGGAGCGACACCGTCAGGTGCTCAGTCCGCAGCGTCAGCTCGACTTCGAGTCGCTGCTCTTGGCCAAGCGAGATTGAGAGACTTTCTTCCGCGAAGGGACGCGTGCTCGGGTTAAAGTAATCCTGAGACCCTCTGTGCAGGTTCGACGTGCCAGCTGGGCCTTTCCCGACATGGAGCAGCGACGGTTTGGTCCATACCGCGTGGTTCGGCGACTCGGCACCGGAGGCATGGCATCGGTGTATGAAGCGGTCCACGAGCCGTCGGGACAGCGCGCTGCGGTGAAGGTGCTGCATCAGACGTTTGCGCAGAACAGCGACGTGCTGAATCGGTTCTTCAACGAAGCCAAAGCCGCCAACTTGGTCGTGCATCCCGGCGTGGTTCACATCTACGAGTGTGGAATGGCTCCCGGTGGTGTGGCGTACCTGGCGATGGAATTTCTCGACGGGATGAGCCTTCATGAGCGGCTCTATCAAGCCGGTGGCAGCCTGCCCGAACAGACCGTGATTCAGCTGGGTCAGCAAGCCGCGTCGGCGCTGTCGGTGATGCACGAACAAAAAATCGTCCACCGAGATCTCAAGCCCGAGCAGGTTACCTAACAAATTTCCGTCGAGAATATCAATTTTTGATGACTGCTGGGAAGTGTGTGGGAAGCGTAGAAAATCGGCACTTATCGTCGAGGTTGATCCTCTGTGGTGCCTGGGATGGACAGGTGGGAGAGCTGCACAAGCAGCCTTTCAAACGGAATTGATTTTAGTAAGGAAAGTAGCTCTGTGTCATTCGCTTTGGGCGTGCTGAGCGCGTCCGCTACTCGGCTTCCTTTCGCGTTCGCCACGCTGGACGCGCTGGCGTAGTGCTGGGCCGTCACCGCAAAGGAGCCGTGGCCGAGCGCTCGAGCGACCGCTTCAGAGGTCGCACCGCCCTCTAGCGCCAAGGTGGCGTGAAGGCCGCGCAGGCTGTGTGGACAAATCTCGGGCACGCCCGCGAGTCGGCACAGCCTCTTGATGCGCAACCAGTAGTAGTTGCGGTAGTGCGTCTTGTGCGTCGCTGGGTAAAACAGCAGCTCGCCCGGCTGCTTGGTCTGCGCGAGCTTTAGCACCAGCGGGCGCAGACTCTCGGGGATGTGGAGACGGCGCTTGGCGTTCTTGGTCTTTCCCGACGGAATCCACAGCACGCGCCCATCGTCGTCGATGTCACGGGCCACCCGCGCCGCGACTTCACCTTGACGCAAGCCCAGGTACATCATCAGCAGCGCCCCGATCGCCGACGCATCGCCCGCTTCGGCCTGCTGCATCGCGACCTCACCAAACCGCCGCGCCTCGTCGATGCGGAGCTGTGGCTTTCCGCTCGGCTTGCGGCCAATCGGCTTGACCCGCTTCCACGGATTCGACCGGCAGTAGCCATGCCCGATCGCCCACTCCCAGAGCTGCCGCGCGAGCATAAGCTGTACATGATGCGTCGCTGGCGAGGGTGGCTTGCCAGTCTTGGGCCTCGGACGCTCGACGTGTTCCAAGTAGATCTTGGCCGCGTCGCTCTCGTCAATCTGCGTGAGCGTCTTGTGAAGTGGCAGCCACACTTCGGTTTGATAGGTCATCCACTTCACCGTCGCGGCTCGACGGCCTTGCATCGAAACCAGCTCGGCGGACCACTCGGTGATCGCTCGATTGATCGTCCGTCGCTGGATCTTGCTGGAGCGCCTAAGCAGACGCGCTTTCGCCGCTTCGGCTTCCGCGAGCGTCTTAAAGCAGACGGTCTTCGTCGCGTCTCCCTCGACAATCTTTAGCCGATACTTGCGCGGGTTGTCCTCATACGGTCCCCACACGCGGAGACTCACCACCGCTGCCCCTTCGCGCTCCTCGCACAGCTTCGCCACCGTCGGCGCGGCTTGCTGCTCACGCTTTCGCGCGACTCGTCGGCCCGTCGCTTTCGCCCGTCGCACCATGCTGTCTAGGTTCGATTCGTTCATCATGTCTTGTCCTCCGTGTTCTTGTCGGTGTCCTTCTGTGTGTTTCGCGTGGCTCGTCGCTGTGTCTTAGCGTTCCCGTCGCACCGATCGATCGCTCCGTCGCTCTCTTGCGCAAGCAGGCGCTTCACCTCCTCACGCTGCGTCGCCGGAAGGTCATCAATTGCAAGCCCCAGCGACGGCACTTGCAGCAGGCTGTGGACGGTTCGCGCGCTCGGC
>CALMML010000126.1 GCA_937868485.1 uncultured Myxococcales bacterium
TCCAGCGCTATCGCTCAAGTGGGTTTTGATGGGGCTGGGATCGGCGGTGTTCGCGGGCGGAGCAGTGACGACGATGCGGGCGATGCGCAAGCGCGAAGGTGCCTGGGAGATTTTTTTGGCACTCTGCGTCATCGGTGGCGTGATCACTGGGGTTCCCACCGTTTTTGAGCACGTCTGGCCGACTTCTCGCGACTGGTTTTGGGTGGCGCTGACCGGCGTGTTCTCGGTTGGTTCCCAGGTGCTGCTGACGTATTCGCTGCGTGATGTGCCAGCGGTGCGGGCGGGACTGATCTTGCAACTGACGCCGATCTTGACGTTTGTCTTGGGTGCGCTGTGGCTGGCGGAGTTTCCGTCGTGGCTCGGCTGGCTTGGCTCGGCAGTGACGATCGGCGGCGTGAGCTGGGGCATGCTGACCCGACGCTCTGGCTAGCGACGACGACGTCACGCGTGCGGCGGATGGCAACCGCAACAAGGTGGAGCGCCGCGTACAAACGGCTGCTACTCGCGAAGCAGGCTTTGCGGAATCGACAGGATGTACTGGAGAGACGAGGGAAAGTGCAGGGAGGAACTGTCAGCACCAAGCGAGGGTGCCGACAGAGAGACTACGCAGCGGTGACTTGGACCTTGAGCTTGGCAACGACGCCTTGGCTCAGCTTGATCTCCACCGTGTATTCGCCCACGGTCTTGATGTGCTCGGTCAGGTGGATCTTCTTGCGATCCAGCGCGACACCGGCCTTCTTGGCCTCTTCTTCGATGTCTCGCGTCGAGACGGTGCCGAACAGCTTGCCGCCTTCGCCGGCCTGACGCGCAAACTTCAGGGTGACAGTGGCGAGCTTTTCAGCCACGCCCTGCGCGTCTTTGAGCAGCTTGGCATTTCGCTGCGCGATCGTTCGCTTGTGGTGCTCGAGGAGCTTGACGTTCCGCTCGGTGGCCAGAACCGCGATTCCTTGGGGAATCAGGTAGTTCCGTCCGTAGCCGGGCTTCACCGAGACAAGCTCACCGCTCTTGCCGAGGTTTGAAATGTCCTCGCGAAGAATGACTTGCATGGGCTGACTCCTTACGCGCCAGTTACGGTGTAGGGCAGCAGCGCGATCATGCGCGAACGGCGGACCGCGAGGGCCACTTTCCGTTGGTGCTTGGCGCAGTTACCCGAGATGCGACGCGGAACAATCTTGCCGCGATCGGTCACGAAGTACTTGAGAAGCTGCGGATCTTTGTAATCGATCACCAGCGTCTTGTCGGCGCAGAATCGGCACACTTTGCGACGGGTAAACCCACGCTTGCGAACCGAAGCTCCGCCTTTCTTGTCGGCTCCACCTTGTGCGCCGCCACGGGGACCACGGCGGGGAGCGCCTTGCGACTCATCCATTTCGATAGACATGGCTTACTCCTCCCCCTTCTCACCACGGGTCAGGGCTGCTTCTTCGAGCTCGGGATCGAACTCATCGTCGTCATCGTCTTCCTCGCGGAAGCGCGACGCAACAGCGGCGCCAGTGGCTAGCTCTTCCTCATCGGGGATCGTCGTAGCGGCCTTGACGTAGGTGTCTTCGTCCACCGCGCTCGGACGAGCATCAGCGACGACGTCCTCATCAACCTTCACGGTGTAGTAGCGAATGACCGACTCGAGCATGCGCAGGTTGCGCTCGATCTCTTCGACCATGCCGCTCGATCCCAGGTACTGCCAGTACAGGTAGATACCCTTGAGCTGCTTCTTGATCTCGTACGCAAGCTTGCGCTTTCCCCAGTTGTCGAGCTTGAGCACTTTGCCGCCCATCGACTCGATGACTGTGCGTACTTTGGTGTTGACGGAGCCAATTCCGTCTTGGTTCACGTCCGGCCGCAAGATGAAGATGGTTTCATACTCGCGTTTGGTGCCGGGTTCGTCCCGCATGGACGTCTGCTGAGCCATTACATGCCTCCTGGATAATAAAGCCCTCGGACGAGCCGAGGACGAGGACAAAAGCGGGCACTAGACAACATGATCGCGAGTGCCCGGTCAAGTGGATCTTGAGGAAACCACTCGACTTTTTGTCGAACCGTTAAGACGAAGGTTTGCTTCGTCCGTCGCCGTTGTGGCGATTCATTGCATAGACAAGTCCGTGACGAATGATGTCGTCGACGGAATCAGCCAGCGTATCGAGAAAAGTGGAGAGT
>CALMML010000127.1 GCA_937868485.1 uncultured Myxococcales bacterium
CGCGACGACGCCGGAAAAGCCGGTGCAGCCTGCGCCCAAGCCAGTGCAGCCTGCGCCGAAGCCGGTGGCGGTGCAGCCGAAGCCCGTCGAGCGTCATACGCCAGTGCGTCCGGTGCCTCGTGCGGTGGCGGCGATGGACAAGCCAGCGCGTCCGGCGGGGAACTTCGGGTTTTTGCGCATCAACTCGAAGCCGTGGACGAAGATCTTTGTCGACGGAATGGACACCAACCTGAACACGCCTCAGACGGCGTATCAGATGAGCCCAGGGATGCACCAGATCATGCTGTTTAACCCTGAGTTCGGCATTCGCGAGACGTTCTCGGTCCACATCATCGCGGGCGAGACGCAGACCGTCATCAAAGACTTCCGCAAGTAACTTCCCGTGCAGTCGCTGTCGCAGCCGCGTCTTCTTGCTGGGGTTCCGGGCGAGTCGCGCGGTGTGCTGCTCGTCCATGGCTTTTCGGGATCGCCGTTTGAGCTGTATTTGTTGGCCGAGCGGCTGCATCGCGAAGGCTTCCACGTCTCGCTGCCGCTGCTGACGGGACATCACCGCAGCTTGCACGCGCTGGCCGACAGCACTTGGCACGACTGGCTTTCGTCGGCGGAAGAAGCGCTGCTCGGGCTGCATCAAGCGGTGTGCGCGCACACGGACAAGGCTCCGCAGCTTGCGATCGTCGGTTTCTCAATGGGTGGCCTTCTGAGCATCGATCTGGCGCGGCGCTATCCGGCATGTGTCGAAGAGGCTCGGAAGCGGCCCAGCGTGGCGGCGCTTTCGATTTTGGCCACTCCGCTGTGGCTGCCGAGCTGGCAGCAGCGTGCGATCGTGCGGCTGTCGCAGCTGGCGGGCTTGCGGCGGCTGGCGGTGCCCAAGCTGGCGGGACGCGATGTCCGAGCCAAGGATCTGCCCAAAGAGCCGCTCAGGCCGTGGGGAATGCCGGTGCGGGCGCTGGCGAGCCTGGTGGAGCTGATGCAGACGGTGCGTCCTCTCCTTCCCGAGGTGAAGCAGCCGACGTTTCTATCGTACGGATTGCGCGATCACACGGTGCCGCCCGCGTGTCTGGATGCGTTCGTCGCCGAGCTGGGAACGCCCAAAGACCAGCTGTCGCAGCTTGTTCTGCCGGAGTCGTTTCACATCCTGCCGCTTGATGTCGAGCGGGAGCAGCTCTTTTTGGCGGTCAGCGCGCACCTTCAGCGGCATTTGCCGAGGCGATAGCGAGCGACGACGAAGCGATAGCGAGCGACGATGAACCGTCGCTGTGCGGGCTAGTTCTTTTTGTAGATTCCGCCCGTGTCGGTGACAAACCAGACGTTGGCGGCGTCGAAGGCCCAGATGTCTTTGATGATTTCGTTCGAGGGAATGCCCGAGACGGTGAAGCGCGACCACACTTTGGTGTTGTCGTTGTACTGCATGACCTGGCCGTTTTCGCCGCCGACCCAGATTTCCGTCGCAGAGACTCCCCACACGGCGTACAGCTTGCCGACGGTTGGGACGTTGTTTAGCTTCGTCCAGAGCACGCCGTTGGACTTGCTGGCGATGGCGGTGTTTCCGTCGTAGCCGACCGCCAGGATGTTGGTGGCCGAGGTGCCCCAGACCGAGCGAAAGACCGTTCCTCCGCCTTGGTCGCTGGCGGCTCTGACCTGCGTGACGTCGGTGATGTTCAGGGTGTCGTTGCTGGCTCCAACGGAAAAGAAGGTCAAGCCGGTGCCCCACATGCCGTACTGCGTGCCGGGCTTGGGGGCGATGTTGGTGCTCTTGGTCCAGTTCGTTCCGTCGAAGCGAAAGACGGCATCGGCGGAACCGGCAGCGACGACTTTGTTGGCAGCGCTTCCGAACACCGCTTGCACATCGTTGGTCAGGTTCGCTGCTTTGACGACCCAGGTGCTTCCGTCCCACTGATAGGCCGTCGAGCCCATTCCGACGATCCAGCCGACTTTGTCGTCGAGAAACCAGACATCGTACAGGTTCTGGGTGGTCGTCGCGGCGAGCGTCACGATCGACCAGTCTTTGCCGTTGGTGGTTCTGGCTACGACTCCGCCGTCTCCGACGGCAGTGATGTGCATTGCGCTGTAGCCGAAGATGGCGTTGTTGGCCTTTTTGTTGCCAAGCCCCGCTGCGTCCGCCTGTTTGGTAAACGACAGCGTCGGAGGCATCAAGTCCGGCATCGCCAAGTCGGGCATCCGCAAGTCGGGCTGCGCAAGGTCGGGCTGCGCAAGGTCAGTCTGCGCGAGGTCAAACACCGACAGATCACCCGACGCCGACAAGTCTTGCTCGCCCAGCGTCGACGACAGCACATCCCAGTCAAAGCAACCGAGGAGCAGCAGCGAAGCAATCGCAAGACGGCGCATCAAAACCTCCCGAGGATCGCAGCACCGCTCGGCGAAATAGAAAGAGCGAGCTTGGTGGTTGCGTCCTTCTTGTTAAGCTCGAAGGGCAAAACAGCGGCGGCGGCAGCCATTCCGACAAAGCCAATTGCCAGCAGCGAATATCCGACGGCGCTCTGCGTTTTTCCGGTGCTGACCTGAGACGGATCGCAGGCGGTTCCGCAGCTCGTTTGAAGCGAGTAATAGGTTGCGTTTGCGGCTCCGAGTGCGCCCGCACCACCGAGGACCAGCAGCAGTCCAGCGCCTCCGGTTGCGACCGAAATCCAGGGAATCTTGGTGGCCGTTGACGACGAAGAACCGGCATCCTTGGACGCGGGGACTCTGCCTTCTAGCTCGTCGATTTGGCGACGAATGTTGTCCGCTTCGGGATCGCTCGGTCGCGCAGCCAGAAACTGGCGAAAGTGCTTGGCGGCATCGGCTTTGCGGCCCATTTGGACTTCGCAGCGCGCGATGTTGAACAGCAAGTCGGGTAGCTCGACGATCTGAAAAGCAGAGCTGAACTCGACCCACGCCGCTTGGTACTTGCCCGCTTTGTAATAGCTTTGACCTTTTTCAAAGAAGGCGCGTCCGGCGGCCAGTGCTTCCGGTGGTGGCTCGACGTTGCGACGCTTGCTCGTGTCTCCTTCCGCAGCCACAGTCGGAGACACGACGGCACCCATCACAAAACACAGCGTAAGCGCGGAGATACAGCGAGGAGCAGCAGGCATTCAAACCCTAGAGATAATTGTAATGATTGTCGCATAAAACGAAGTGTGAAATGAAAACTCTATCGTCGGACCAGCTGCCTGTTTCACGTATGGAAAGGCGATAGACGGTAGGACATCAGCTAGGGCATGCTCTGTCGCCCGATGCTCAGAGTACGTGCCTTCTTCACCAGCTTTTTCATCATCACCTACACGATCTTCATGTCGCTCCTCGCGGTGGCGACGTGGCCGTTTTCCCCGCGTGGAGACCTGTTCCTGTTCTTCGCGAAGGTCTGGTCGCGCGTTATCTTCTTCGTCGGCGGCATTCGCTGGCGGACGGAGCGCAGTGACAAGCTCGATCTGCAAAAGAGCTACCTGTATCTGTCCAATCACGAGTCGCTGACGGACATCTTGGCGCTGTTCGCGACGCTGCCGCAAAAAGTGGTGATGGTGGCGAAGCGCTCGCTGTTCATCCTGCCGGTGTTTAGCTGGGGAATGTGGCTCGCGGGCTTCATCTTCATCGACCGCAAGAACGTCAAAGCGGCGTACGCGCGGCTTCAAAGTGCGGGGAAGCTGATTCGCAAGGGTCGATCGGTGCTGGTGTTCCCAGAAGGGACACGCGGTGATGGCGGCGAGCTGCTCAAGCTCAAGCGCGGTGGCTTTGTGCTGGCGCAGACCGCGAAGATCGAGGTCGTTCCAGTCGGCATTGCGGGGACGGCGCAGGTTCTGCCGCGCGATACGTTCCCGGTCTATCCAGGGAGCATCGCGGTCTGTATCGGTGAGCCGATGGCGCCTCCGTCAGCGGACGAAGATCTGCCGACGTACATGGAAAAAGTGCGGGTGGAGCTGGACAAGCTGCGAGAGCAGGCGCGCGCGCTGGCCGCAAAGCCGTAGCACGACCGGAACGCACGACAGAAACGCTGGCTGTCGGTGCGGGAATGGATGGAACGTGAAGTTGGGGGAACGGAAGCGGCACGCTGTCAGACGGTGCCGCGCAGGCTGCGATTAGCTGTTCGGGGAACGATCGCGGTTGGTCTTGGGCTGGCCCATGTCGCTGGAGCCCGGCGGAGAGTTATCGATCCAGCGATAGCTCGGCTCGGGACGGATGTCGACGTGGATAAAGCCCGCGTGCGGATAGATTCCGATGCCCATGCCGCCCGTGTCGAGTCCTTCGACGAAGGCCTTGAGCCGCGAGTCCGGCACGCCTGGAATCGCCAGATCCGACGCGCTGCCCGCATAGTGGAACGACGTCGTCTTCTTCTGGTTGCGGAAGCCCGAGATCAGCGTCAGCGGCTTCTGGAAGTGATCGTAGACGTGCGAGATGACCTCGAACAGGTGCGGATCGATCTGCTTTTCCGTCTGCGTCCGACGGCAGCGCCACACATGATTGAGCTTTTCGAGCGCGTCTTCGTTAAAGCTGCCGTCTGGGTTGTAGATGTTCACCGAGACGACGTGCTTTGGTTCGTTGACGGAGCTGATGATGATGTTGCCGCTTGGCCGCGAAGCTGGACGCGCGCGAAGCGAAGACTCTGACGCTACCCACCCCGAAAACACCGGACCCCGACGAGCCTTCTTGGACTTGGAGGATGCAGCATCCGACCCGGCATTCGCCGTGAGCGGCGCGGCAATGAGCAACATCCCACAAAGGAGATTCGAGAGTTTGCTCGAGACTTTCACTGTTTCATTCCTCCGTTTTCCAGCGAGGTTCGTACATTCAACTTGGTAAACCGTTCAAAGCCGTTTGATGTTCCGAAGAAGACCTCGTCCACTAGCCAAGATAGGGGATAGACGCCAAAGAACCGAACCCCACCGTAGCTTTGCCTCTGCTCGTGGGTCAACAAAAAACTTTCGGAGCGATGCCTATTTTCTGCGACGTGCCAGCGACGGATTTGCACTTGCAATTCCCTATCTTTGGGAGTCCACAGCGGAATTGGTTTGGGAGTCCGTTGGGAGATGGTGAAGTTCAATTCCCAGACGGGCCGCGACCTCGAAGATGCGTGCATCACGGTAGAACTCTCCATACACAACGCGGCGGACTCCTGCATTTGCGATCGCTTTGAAACACGACCAGCAAGGAGACGCGGTGACATACAGGTCCGATCCGTCGATGGCGACACCGTTTTTGGCCGCATGAATGATCGCGTTCTGTTCCGCGTGAATGGTCGCAACACAGTGATCGGATTCCAGCATGTGGCCCACTTCATCGCAATGTGGCATACCGCGAATGGAGCCGTTATATCCCGTCGACAAGATCGTTCTGTCTCGTACCAAGACTGCACCCACTTGCTTGCGTGAACAAGTGGAGCGCGACGCAACCACCTTGGCGATGTCCATAAAGTACTGATCCCACGACGCACGCGCCATGATTAGGAGCCTACTTTCTTGGAAACAGAGTGCGTGGTCATGCTGCGGAACCTGGCTTGGGAGTCGGTACGGAGTGCTGATTGGGAACCCGTACAGAGGACTCCCAATCGGAAGCGGAATCGATCGAAACCGCCGTCGCTGAAGATCATTGGGAATCGCTTGAAGTGGTTGGTCATGACCGGTGTCCGAAGGTGCGCATCGTAGCGTCTGGGTGAATCGGTGTGACGTTGATCCTGCGATGTTCCACGTTGGTTGAGATGGCTATGTGGAGTCGCAGATGGATCAACAAGGGAGCGCGTATTTTTGTTCCATAGGAATGATTCGGAGTGAAGTCAAGCGGCTCGATGTGAGCGTGCGACTGCGGTCGGTGCTTCCGATGTGACGGACTCGACT
>CALMML010000128.1 GCA_937868485.1 uncultured Myxococcales bacterium
CTCCGGCACGGTCGTTGCGATGGAAACCGCCGAGGCGATCAAGCGCGGTGAGGTCAGCATCACGGCAATGGGCGGACTGGGAGGCATCCCGACTCCCTATCCCTACAATCTCTGCGCAGGCGGCGGAGGACGTGTCCGCATCGGAATCGGTGGAAATCAGGAAGTGAGAGCAGAAGCCACCGGAATCACGACGGGCAATGACTATTTCATGGCTGGAGGGAGCGTCAGCTACAAGCTTCAGCTCAGCTCGTGGGCCGCGATCTACTCTGCCGCCGAGCTATCCGGGGGCTTTGGAACCATTCAGCCAAGCGCGGTCTTCTTCGGTCCAATGGCCGGCGCAACTGTATCGACCCCATCGGGCTGGAGTGACCTACAGCCGTATCTGAACCTGCGTGTGAGCGGAGGGGGTCACGTGGATTGGCAGCCGCCGCGCGAGCAGCAATGGTCGTTGCGGCTGTTTGGCTCGGCTGCGGTCGGCGTGATGTGGGCTGCGCATCCTGGAATTCGCGTCTATGCCGAGGCTGGCGCTTCTCAATGGGCGAACGATCTGCTGGCTGCAGATGGAAGTCCGTTTGCGGGGTTGTCGATGGCCTACGGCGGAATCGGATTGGAAGTGCTGTTCAACCGTCACTCCGCTCCGTAGCTGGTACGCGAAGTGCAACGGAGGCAGACAGGAGGAATGCAGGTCATGCGCTTTCTCTACTTGCAGATCATCGCGAGCGGACTTCTGCTCTGGCGGCTGTTTGGGAGTCCGTGCCCCAGCTATGCCGCGAACAAACCGGTGGGCAGCGATAGCGCCAAGCTCGCGGCAGTCGACCCTACGCCAAGCGTGGCGATTGTGTCACCTGTGGATGGCGCGAGCGTAACGGAAACCAATCTCACGGTACGGGTCAACGTCAGGCTGCCAGCGGGAAGCACGCTGCGCAGTGTGCGGGCGATGGTCGATGGGCGACTGGCGGCGCAGGTTCGAGGGGTTCGATTGACGACGTCACCAGCCGCCCCGATGGATGCGCCATTTACTCATGAGCTCACGGTATCGATCTCACCGCGGGACTGTGTCCTGACCGTCGTTGCAGAGACCTCTGCGCTCAAGCTTGAGCCGGCGTCTGTGTCTTTGCACTGGAGTGGTCCCGATGCCAGTAGGAATCCGGAACAGAGACCTCGTCTGTACGTCTTAGCGGTCGGAGTCAGCGATTACCAACAGTCGGAACTGCGGCTTCGTTTCGCAGGAAAGGACGCTCGCGATCTTGCGGAGGCCTTTTCCAAGCAAGGACGTACGCTCTACCGGTCGATCGAAACCAAGATACTGACCGATGCAGGGGCCAAAAAGAACGGAATCCTCGACGGATTAGAATGGCTTCAGCGCTCGACCACTGCGAAGGACATTGCGGTGCTGTTCTTGGCAGGACACGGAATCACCGATCCCAGCACAGGAAACTACTACTTCCTTCCGTTTGATGCGGACATGAACGGAATCAAGCGCTCCATGATTGCGGAGTCTGAGCTGAGGGACACCCTGTCGTCGATTCCCGGCAAGGTGCTGCTGTTTCTCGATACTTGTCATGCGGGAAAGATCTTTGCGCTCACGCAGGGACGGGGACCGGGCGATCTGGCGTCCTTTGTCACGGAACTATCGAGCGCAGAAAACGGCGTGGTGGTGTTCGCTGCATCAACGGGCAGACAGGCATCCCAGGAAGCCGCCGCCTGGAACAACGGAGCCTTCACCAAAGCAGTCCTAGAGGGTCTGCGTGGGCGCGCCGATCAGCAAAAGACCGGACGGGTCACGCTAAACATGCTCGATCTGTACATCAGTGAGCGGGTCAAGCAGCTCACGGAGGGGCGACAAACCCCGACGACAGCCAAGCCGGCCACGATTCCTGACTTTCCCATTGCAATTGTTCGTGAGGTGTCAAATGACGATGTGGAACTGGTTCGTTAGTCGTCGTCCAAACGCTTGTGCAGCCGGGCTCATTGTGATGCTGCACTGCGCATCGGGGTCGGCGCAGGAGTCACCGGGCGCTCCATCTGAGACGACAAAGTCAGAAGCACCTGCGCTGCGCTCACAACCCCCGCAGAGCCTACAGGGATTGTCGAAGTTGCTCGGTGGAGCGTCGGCGCCTGAAAGAGAGAGTGGCGAAGGGAAGTCAACGGAGCTGCTGCCTGCGAGCAACCACGGCACCTCTGGTTCCTCTCCGCCACTTCGAAGTGCAGTGGCCGTCCCAAAGGAGCCCGGATCCAAGTCCGATCCTGCGATGTTGGAACAAGAGGCACGCAAGCTGATTGCGGTTCGTCGCAGAGCGCTGGCCAGCTTGCATGAGAAGAACGCCCACAGCGAGCTGTCCGCACAGCGGCTTGAACATTCAGCCTGGGAGTACGCGCTCGCATACGTACTTTTGCCAAGTCCGACCACTCTGCTCTCCGTTGCGCGGGCCTGTCGGAAGGCAGACTGGGATGTTGAAGCGCTCACGATCTACCGGCGCATTCAACAGGAAGGACTGATGCCGGATCGGGACGCTGAGATTGCCGAAGAAGTTCGCGTTCTGCGAGCCAAGCTTGATGAGGAGGACTGGGAAGGTACCAGCAGCAGCACTCTGCGCGACCACATGGACCGGGCCAAGCGCGCCTTTCAGGAATCCCGATATGTTCCGGCCGCGCATGAGTTTGCCCTGTCCTATGCGCTGCGTCCGCTACCTCGGCTGCTGTTCAACCTGGCACAGACCTACCGGCGAGATCATCA
>CALMML010000129.1 GCA_937868485.1 uncultured Myxococcales bacterium
GTTCTTGTGCGTGAGCGACTTTTTCATGAGCGAGACGGCGCGCTACGCCGACGTAGTGCTGCCCGGTTCGCTGCATGAGGAGGAAGAGGGCACATCGACCACTGCGGAGGGCCGCGTGGTGCGTATCCGCGCCGCGGTCTCCCCGCCGGGCGAGGCGCGCACCGACACCTGGATCCTGCTCGCGCTGGCGCGGCGCCTTGGCCGCGCCGACAAGTTCACCTACGCCGACAACCAGGAGATCTTCGCCGAGCTGCGCCGCGCCAGTGCGGGCGGCACCGCCGACTACGCGGGCATCACCTGGGAGCGCTGCGAGCAGGAGATGGGCGTTTTCTGGCCATGCCCGACCGAGGGCCACCCGGGCACGCCGCGTTTGTTCGAGGACCAGCGTAGCTACCATCCCGACGGCAAGTTCCACTTGCACACGACTGCGTACCGGCTGAGCGCCGAGCCTCCCGACGCCGAGTACCCGATCTACCTGACCTCGGGGCGCAGCGTGTTCCACTACCTCTCCGGCACCCAGACCCGTCGCATCAAGTTCCTCGTCGACAAGGCACCCGGGCCGCTGTGCGAGATGCACCCGCAGTTCGCCGCGCAGCTGGGTCTGGTCGACCGGCAGTTGGTCACCGTGGAGACGCGCCGTGGCGCGCTGACCGTGCCGCTTGCGGTCGTCGAGACGATCCGGCCCGACACGGTGTTCGTGCCCTACCACTGGCCCGAGGCGCTCGCTGCCAACCAGCTGACCGTGCGCGCGCTCGATCCGGTCAGCAAGATGCCCGAGTTCAAGGTCGCGGCCTGCCGGGTGCGCGCCGCGCGCCCGGACGAGGCGGCGCAGGCGCGCACCCTCTTCGCCGAGCTGCGCCTGGAGGCACCCGCGCCATGAACAGTCCGTTCCTCGACTTTTACATCGACCCGCAGCGCTGCATCGGCTGCAAGGCGTGCGAGGCGGCGTGCTCCGAGTGCGACACGCATCGCGGTACGAGCATGATCCACGTCGACTCCGTCGATCCGGGCGTCTCGCCACAGACGGCGGCGACCGTGTGCATGCACTGCGAGAATCCGACTTGCGCCTCAGTGTGTCCGGCCGATGCCATCAAGGTCGACGAGTACGGCATCGTGCACTCGAGCCTCAAGCCGCGCTGCATCGCGTGCAACAACTGCGAGCTCGCGTGCCCGTTCGGAGTGCCCAAGATCTCGATCGGCCTCCAACAGATGCAGAAGTGCGACATGTGCTTCGACCGCACCAGCGCCGGCAAGGGCCCGATGTGCGCGACGGTGTGCCCGACCGGTGCGCTCTATTACGGCACGCCGGCCGAGCTGGCCGCGCGCCGGCCGGAGGGCCACGCCATCAACCTGTGGCGCTTCGGCATGCAGGAGATCCGTACGCGTGTGCACGTCATGGTGCCCCTGGGCGTCACCGTGATCGAGGTCGATGTGGCGGAGATCGGAGACGCAGATGCGACGGCGGCGCCGCCGGCGGCGAGCGCGCAAGCGAGGGAATTCCTATGAGCGAACGCGATCGCATTCCCAAGTGGCGGGAAGACTTTCCATACGAGTCTGATAACGACGAGTACATCACACGGCGAGACGCAACCCGCTTCCTCTTACTGGTCAGCGGCGGCCTGGCGCTCGGCACCGGCCTGGTCTGGGTGCGCGCGCGCACCCCAGGCCAGCCGCCAGAGCCGCGGGTGGCGCTGGGCAAGGCCAAGCAGCTCGCGCCGGGCGAGTGGCGCGTTTTCGGCTACCCCGATGCCGACACACCCGCCATCCTGATCCGGCGCGAGGGAGGCGAGCTGGTCGCCTTCCAGCAGAAGTGCACGCACCTAGCCTGCCCGGTGGCATACCAGCGCAGCGCGGGTGGGCAGGGCGAGTGTCTGAGCTGTCACTGCCACAACGGCCGCTTCAACGTTGCCACTGGCGAGGGCGTTTCAGGCCCGCCGCGCGAGCTGCGCCCGCTCGGGCGCGTTGCGCTCGAGATCGCAGGCGACGAGCTGTTCGCAGTGGGCATTCTGCATCCGGGGCGGGCCTGAGCCATGCCCATCGCCGGTCCTGACTACGACCTGCGCCCCGGCGCGAGCGGCATCGCCACCGCGCGGCTCGCCATTGTGGCGATCCTGTGCGCCCTGCAGTACTGGCTCCTGACCTCGACGATGGAGGCCTTCCACGGCGGCGACCGCGAGCTGCCCCTGGCCGCCACGCTCGCGTCGGCCGCGTGCTTCCTGCTCGGCCTGGGCCTGGTGCTGGCAGCCAGGCGCAGCGAGGTTCGCCGACGTCGGCGTCGCCGCGAAGGAGGTGAGTCGTGAGTATTCCGTTGAACGCTACGCCCAATCCCGCCACGTGTGCCGTGCCCGCGCGCGGCAACCCCCTCCAGCTCGCGCTCGGCACCGGTGCGTTCGCCGTGTGCTTCTCGGTCTTCGGCTCGGTGTCGGCGATGATGCCGATCACCAAGGTGCGCCTGCATCTGACGCCGGTGCAGACGAGCATTGCGATCGCGGTACCGGTGCTGCTCGGTAGCCTTGGGCGCATCCCTCTGGGCATCCTGGCCGATCGTTGGGGCAGCCAGCGCGTGTCTCTCGCGGTGATGGCGAGCGCCATCCTGGGCGCGCTTGCGTTGGCCCAGGTGAGCAGCTTCTCTCAGCTCGTCGCCGTCGGCTTCTTCGTGGGCATCTCACTGGCCAGCTTCGCGTCGACGATCGGCCTGGCCAGTGGCTGGTACCCACCGGCACGCCAGGGTATGGCGCTTGGCGTCTACGGCGCGGGTAACATCGGCCAGTCCTTGGCTGCGTTCGGAGCGCCCGTGCTGGCGCGCGCGCTCGGCTTCCGCTGGGGCTTCTGGGCCTTCGCGCTGCTGACCACCGTGTGGCTCGGACTGTTCGCACTGCTGGCGAAGGATCCGCCGCGGCGCGGGCCCCCCAAGGCGCTCGGCGAGGTGCTGCGCCCGCTGCGTGACAAGCAGAGCTGGGTGCTCGGCATGTACTACTTTCTGACCTTCGGCGGCTTCGTCGCCATGGCGATCTATCTGCCGCTCTTGCTCACGGAGCTGTTCGCTCTGACCCCACAGGACGCCGGCCTGCGCACCGCTGGCTTCGTCGTCGTCGCCACCGCGATGCGGCCGCTCGGTGGTGTGCTCGCCGATCGCGTGGGCGGGCGGCGCATTCTCAAGCTGGTTTTCCCGCTGACCGCAGCGATGGCGGCGCTGCTGTGCATGCCGCACATGATCACGGTGACGCTGGGCGCGCTGGGCATGGCGGCAGCAATAGGCCTGGGCAACGGCGCGGTGTTCAAGCTCGTGCCCGAGTACTTCCCGAACGCCGTTGGCAGCGTGACCGGACTCGTGGGGGCTGCGGGCGGTCTGGGCGGGTTCTTCCCGCCGCTCGTGCTCGGCCTGGTGAAACAGCTGACCGGCGGCTTCACGCTCGGCTTCGTGCTGCTAGCGCTGTTTGCTCTCGCGTGCCTGGCGGTGCTGCTCGCCGGTGAACGCGGCGCGCCGACCGAGTACCCGGGGTCCCAGCCTCGCTGATATGAAGGTCGAGGACGGAGTTCGGCTGGCGCGTGCTGTGCTAACCGATCACGCAGAGCGTCCCCGGCGCCGAGCTATGCGACGACGAAACGAGCCCAACCGGCGTGTCGAGACAAACAGTACCGATGGGTCGGTCAAATGCTACGTGCCGCCGCAGCCGTGAGCCAGCCCCGCGCCCCCTCGATATCTAGCAAATATTCCCCCACCATCTCAAGCGCCATCGCCTCCGGCAGCGCCTGTTGAAACTTGCTCAGCCGGTACTCCGGCAAGCGGGCCAGGAGCGCGCGCTGCGTCCCCGAATCGTCCCAGAACCCCAGAGCGGCGATGGTCCCAAGGGCCGCTTCGACTCTCTGATGCTGCACGCCATCGCCCTCGATCCGAAGCTGCAGGTTGTCGGCGATGACGCGCCAGCCGGTCGTCCACTCCAGCGCGTACTTGAGGGTGTGGTTGATGCAACCGCCGGCGAAGGTCCACAAGCGGGCGGCGGTGTCATCGAGCTGAATGGCCAGGCCGCCACGAGCCAGCAGCGGCCCCAGGTCGGCGCGGCGGTCGGCAAGGGCGCGCTGGCTTGCGTCATCGAGGTAGGGATATACAGTCTCCTCAGCCAGAACTCGTCGCATGCGCTGGCACAACGGGAAGCTGAGCAGCTGCGGAACAAAGCCTCCCCAGCTTGGCTTCTGGCCGCGCGGCGCGGCACTGACGTGCAGTACGCGGTCACTGTGGCTGATCTTGTCGACCTTCCACGCCCGGCCGCCGAGCAGAAACGAGCTCATCTCCTCGACCAGGCGGTCGACAAATCCTTGCTCCAGCGAGCCGACCGTCTGCCCGCCGGCCGTCTCTACGCGATACAGCTGCGGGCTGGTGAAGACGGCATACAGCTCCAGGAAGTTCTTGCGTCCGAAGACGCGCTCTGCCTTCTGGCCCATCGACAGGAGCCCGCCGGACTCGAACAGGAAGTCCTGCGCTTTCAGGTGGGCGACCAAGGCCAGGAACTCCGCCTCGCGGATGCCGCTGAAATCGGGCACGCGATGGAGCTGGCTCCAGCATCGCTCGGCGCTGATGGCGCCAAACTGCAGCGTGAGCGCCAGCAGCTGATGCACCATCACCGGCCAGCAGCGAGTCTTTTGCGGGACCGACTCGACCCACTTCTCGCGCGCCAGCTCGATGATCGAGATGGCTTGCAGCACGGCATCGGCGGTCTCGCAGAAGAACGTGGTGTTGGCGGTCTGGCCCGCCCGGCGGCCGGTACGTCCCATGCGCTGCAGGAACGAAGAAACGCTGCTCGGCGCGTTGGCCTGGAACACTTGGTCCAGGTCCCCGACGTCGATGCCCAGCTCCAGGGTCGAGGTGCAGACGATGCAGACATTCTGGCCGCGGTGGAAGCGTTCTTCCGCGGCGTGGCGCTCCTCTGTGGAGACGGAGCTGTGGTGGACGAAGACCTCGGTGTGCAAGCCGCTCATCCGCTGTGCGACCAGCTCGGTCAGGGAGCGGCTTTGACAGAAAAATAGGCTCTTGTGGCCCAGGGCGCGCTCGGCGGCCGCCTGGGCGAGCGCGGGCGCGCTCGGGTGGAGGGAGACGTGCAGGGCGCGCTTTGCCGGGGCCTTGGGCGGGCGGACGACGGTGCTCGGCCGGGCGGAGGACCCTTGCAGCCAGCTCAGGATCTGCTCGGGGTTGCCGATCGTCGCGCTCAGACCGATGCGCTGAAGATCGCTGCCGCACAGCGGTGCGATCCGCTCGATTAGCGAGAGCAGATGGGCCCCGCGGTCGGTGCCGCAGAAAGCATGCACCTCGTCGACAATCACCGCCCGCAGCTCGCGAAATAAAGTCTCCACTGGAATGCGCTGGGACAGCAGCATCACCTCGAGGGACTCCGGGGTGGTCATCAGCAGCTCCGCGGGCTCCTTGACGAAGGCCCGCTTGGCGCTCTCCGCGACATCGCCGTGCCAGACGAAGCGGCGCAGCCCGACCATCTCGGTGTAGGTGCCAAGCCGCTCTTCCTGGTTGTTGAGCAGCGCCTTGATGGGAGCCAGGTACATCAGCCCGACTCCCTGCGGCGGTCGCCGCAGCAGCCCGGCCAGAGAGGGAAAGATCGCCGCTTCAGTCTTGCCGCCCGCGGTAGGCGCCAGGATCAGCGCGTTGTGGCCATCGAGGATTGCCGCGCCAGCAAGGTCCTGCACCGGCCGCAGCGCGCTCCAGCCCAGGCGTGAGACGATGGCCTCCTGCAGCCTCGGCGGCAGGCGCGGAAACACCGACTGCGTCATCGCTGGCTCCGCCGCGCTCAGAACTCGACCGCCACGGCTGGATAGCCGCGATCGTCGCCGGGCTCGGCGTCATAGGGCGGCTGCCCGCGCAGCTTCCGCTGCTCGAAATCGGAAGGCTCTTTCGGCGCGAAGCCTGCCTCGGCGGTCGGCTCGAAGTCCGCGTTCTCGCCGACCAGATCGAAGATGTCGACCAGGCGGCGGAGGAACTGGCGCGGTACCACGCCCACGTCGCCGCGGAAGCCCGCGGTCACTTCGTCGATCAGGTGCTCGATGTAGGCGGGCGAGACCTTGCCATCCAGCCGGGCGCGGTCGGCCGCCGGATACTGTCCCTGCAGCTTCAGCGCGACTTCCCGCAGGCGTGGCTTGTCGAATGGCTTGAGCTCCAGCTGCGGCTGCCGCAGGCCCGCCACGTTGCCGTGGGCGATGAACTGGAGGCGATCGTGCAGCGGCTGCAGGCCCGCCACGCCGCGCCTACTGTCGTAGAAGTCGGGCGTCCCGGTAAACACCCACAAAAGGCCGTGGTAGCGGTCGGCCATATCGATGATCTGGCGGATGCCGTTGAGCGACTTGCCGCGGACATCGGTGCGCATGCGCAAGATGGTCTCGGCCTCGTCGATGACGATGAGCAGCCCCTTGTAGCCGGCCGCCTTGACCAGCTCCAGCACGCCGTGGAGGTAGTCGAGCGCGTCGCGGCTGGTGATGTCGCCCTTGAGCCCGGCCGTCTTCTTGGCCGCCGCTGCCACGTTCTCGCTGCCGCTCAGCCACGACAGCAGCGCCCCCGCTTCGGCCACCTTGCCCTGCTGCTTGAGCGCGAACACCGCCCGCAGCGCCCGCGCCATATCCTCCGGCGCCTTGCCGCCGGTCAGCGCGGTGAGCTCTTCTTCCAGCCGGTGCTGCACCTGATCGTCAAACCCGGCATCCTTTTCATCGGCGCCGCCGGCGATTAGCGCCGCCTCCACCTTGGCGATCCAGCGGTCGATGATGTCGCCCAGCGCGCCGCGTCGGCAGGAGGCAGTGCCCAGCTCCTGCACCACCTTCCGATACACATCATCGAACTTATAGAAGTGCAGATCATTATCCGAGACGACGACAAAGCTGGTCGCAAACCCGCGCGCCTGCGCATCGAGCACGGCCAGCCGCGCCATGAACGTCTTGCCGCAGCCGTAGCCGCCGCGCAGGAACTTGAACACGCCCTCGCCCGACTCCGCCAGCGCCAGCAGGCGCTGCAGCTCGCCGCGCTGCCGCTCGATGCCGACGGCGAAGGTGTCCAGCCCGCGCTCGGGCACGACCCCGGAGCGGAGGCGCTCGAAGATATGCTCGATGTCTTTTCGGCTGAGTGCCATTACCCTTCTCCGTCTTTCATGTAGCGCTTGCCGCTGGCCGCGGTCTCGATGCGGACCTTGAACGGAACCTGGCGCGCGTGGCTCTCAAACTCCAGCGAGAACCGGCGGAACGCCCGCGCCGACCCGAGCAGCCGCGTCAGCTCGACTTCGGTGATCGCGCCGTGCTGCTCGATATGAGCGAACGCCTTGCGCGCCCCCTCATCGGGGAAGTTGTCCTGCCAGCGGGTCGCGGGCGGCGTCGCGGGCGCGGCGGCTGCGGATTCCGGCAGCGCTCCGCCTGCGACCTGGAACCAGCCTTCGCACCGGCACGCGGTCACTTGCTCGACCCCATCGGGGTGGAACAGCTCGACCCGCACCCGCTCGTCGCGCGGGCCGACCAGGGAGAAGAACACCTCGGCCCACTCGTCCAGCTTGACCTCCAGCCGACCAGCGCGGTTCTGCGCCCGCGTTGTCCCCTTGATCAGCACCTGGATGTCCGGGCGGTCGGGGACCCGCAGCGCCACCCCGAGCTTGGCGGTCGCCACAAAGCCCAGGCTGCCCGTCTGCTGCAGCGCCAGCTGCACGCGCAGGCGCAGGCGCGACAGCCCCATCGCCTCTTCTTCGGGCTGCGCCTCGATGAGGTACGCCGACAGGCCGGTGTTGGCTTCCCGCTTGCGGCCGACCACCAGCACCGGGATCACCCGCTCCTGTAAGCTGTTGCCGCCGTGCACGAACGTCGCGCCCGACACGCCGGTGGCGAACACCGCGGTGTCCTCACGCAGCAGCAAAAAGCCGTCGGCCCCATCGTACCCCAGCGCCGACAGCGAGACGTTGACCATCCCGGTCTCGGCGCGCGGCTCGCTGGCCAGCACATGGCGGCGGCTCGGGTCGCGCTTGCTGCCATACGGCTTTATCGCCGTGGTCTCATCCTGCAGCAGGAAGCCATGGTCGGCGGTGAACACGAACTGCTTCACCCCGGCCGCGTACAGCTTCTGCCACGCCCCGCGAATCTGGCGCAGGGTCTGGTCGAAGGTCGCAAGGCCCACGTTCGCCTCGCCGGCATCGTCGATCTCGGTGCTGTGGACGACAAGCAGCCGGGCCTGCGCGACCTTGTTCTTGAGCGTCCCCGGCTCGCTGTCACAGACCTCGGCCAGGGTCAGCTGCAGCGCCGGCTTGCCCACGCTGCGCACGCCCATCGCGCGCGCTCGATCCTCGGGCTTGCGCACCGTAAACTCGCCATGACGGAAGCCGGTGAAGCCGTCCTTGCTGGCGAGCAGCAGCCGCCCGCCGCCCGCCACCGGGGCTAAGACGTTCATGCCGACCGCGGTGAGGGTGGGCAGCTCGGCAAGCCGGGCCTTCAAGTCCACCGTGGTCCCGCTGCTCTTCAGGTCCTCCAGGAGCTCGGTCGCCATCTCGTAGCGGAAGGCGTCGATGACCAGCAGCGCGACCCGGTCGCCGCCCTGGGTCAGCGGGAACACGACCTGATCGAAGAGGTTCCGCTGCTGCTGCGCCTCGTCGGGCAGGAAGCCGTGCTCCTTGCAAAGGGCCGAGAAGTCGCGGGCCAGCCGGTCCGCCCACTTGCGGTACAGCTGACGCAGCGCGAAGACCACTTCCTGCAGCGCCGTATAGTGCGGCAGGCGCGACTCGAGCAGCGTAAGCCGCTGCTGCTCAAACCGGCGATGGCAGCGGTCGACTTCAAAGGCGCCGCTGCTCAAGCTGGCGTAGCGCTCCATCGCCTCGCCCAGGCTCCGCGCGCCGGTCAGCGCCGTCGGGTGGCGCGCCAGCATCGCCCCGAGCCGTGCGGCATCGCCGACCAGCGACCACTCGCAGCGGCGGATCTGGTCGCGCTGCAGCCAGAACGAGCGCTCCCCGCTGCGCGCCTCGGCCCAGGAGAGCGCCTTGTCCCATGCGCCCTCCTTGAGCGCGGCGATGGCGGCTTCCAGGACCCGCGTCTCTTCGATGGGAAAGGTATCCACCTGGCCCAGGTCTTCCGGTCGGATCGCCGGCAGCTCCTCGAACAGGTACATCGTCTCGACCTCATCGGCGAGGCGGGCGTAGAGGTCCGCGTGGCGGCTGCGCAGCGCGTGCACCTGGGCCACGCACGGCTCGACCAGGAGCGGCGACAGCGCCCGCAGCGGCTGCAGGGCCAAAAGGTGCGGGGGTCGCTTCAGATCATGGACATATTCGACACAGAGCAGCCACGCCGCGAGCGCCGCCGCCAGTCTCTTTTCGGGCGTGCTCTGGGGATCGTGACTGGCGATGAACTGGTGCCAGGGCTCATCGATGCCCAGCTGCCGCTGCAGGTACGCCTTGAGCACCTCACACTCCTGCGCAGAGCGCAGCCGGCCGAGCAGGAACGTGTCCTTGACCAGCAGCTCATCGACGACGACCCCAAGGCTCATCTGCGCGAGCAGCCCCGCCAGTCCTTCGCGCGACTCGCTGAGGCGCTGGGCCAGCCAGGCATCGGCGGTGTGCAGGGTCAGGCCCGGCTGCGCAAGCAGCTCCTGCAGCTCGGCTGGCGTCACCCGTCCGCGCGCGACCTCTTGCACCAGGGTGTCGAGCGACTTGCGGAAGCGGTAGCCCGCCTCGTACAGCTCCAGCACCGGCGTGCGGCGGATCGACTCCTCGTTGAAGCCGGGCATGTGGATGAGCAGCGGCGACTTGTCCAGGCTGTTCCCGTAGGGCTCCAGCGCCAGCACTGTCTGCAGGAAGCTGCCGCGGAAGGCCACCACCGGATAGGCGAACGAGCCCGTCGCGGCGCGGCGCTGCAGCGCATCGACAAACGCCGAGTACGCGGCGTCCTTGTCCAGCCAGACCACGATGCCGTGGCGGCGCAGCTCGCCCAGCAGCTCCTCTTCCAGCGCGGCGCTGCACAGGCCCGGATCAGGCATGCTCTTCCTCATCGGCGCCGGCGCCGTCAAACAGCGGCCCGCTGTCGGCCGCTTCATCGCCCTCTTCTTCGGCGCGAGCGCTCTTCTGACGCTTGCGCTCCAGGCGCCGCTCTTCTGTACGGCGGATTTCCTGCGCCTCGTCCGCCTGCTCGCTCAAGAAGCGCACGCGGGCGGTGCTTGCGTCCGGTTCATCGATCGTAAAGTCCGGGCGGAGCTCGTCTTGCAGGCGGAGCTCCCAGGCGTAGGCGCGGGCCGGGTGGTGCTTCCAGAAGCAGCCGTGGGCGACCGCCAGGCTGGGATCTTTTTTGCACTTTTCCTCGACGCGGCGCGGGAAGTAGCGGGCGGCCAGGTGGGCCCAGTCGTAGTCCTTGCGGCCGTCGGCGGTGGCCAGCTCTTTCCACCACTTGCGGGGGTCCTTCCACTGCGGCTCGAGCAGCGGCCACAGGGCGGCGCTGTTCACCATCACGCCATCATCCAGGTCCATGCGGAAGCGGGCATCGGCCTGGCGCGGCGGGGCCTTGGGATCGGCCGCCGGCGGACCGTGCTCGGCGCACTCCTGCACCTTGTCGATGAAGTCGACCAGCTCGGTAAGCAGCTTCTGCACCTCGGCGAAGCGCTTCTCTGCCTTGCCGCGGGCGGTCTTGTCGGCGCTGGCGCGGGCCTTGCGCAGATCTTCGAGCTCGCCATCCAGGGTCCGCCGCTCGCTGTTCAGGTGCTCGGCGAGCAGGGTCTGCAGCGTGCTGTCATCAAAGCGGTGAATCGCCACCCAGGCGACAAAGCTCTTCTTGGCCGAAGACAGCGGGAAGTAGATGGGGCGATTTTCGTACAGGTCTTTGTGGAACTTAAAGAAGGAAGTCCGCAGGTAGGTGCGCAGATCATCGCCTTCGCCAACGGCGCTGCCGTGCTCTTCCCAGGTCGTGCGGAGCAGGGCGCAGGCCGGGTGGGAGAGGCTGTCGCGCTCACTGGCGGCCGACAGAAACAGGATGCCGTGCGGCAGGGCGGAGTCGGGCGCGCGGTCGAGGATGCCGGCGCCATCGGCGGCGAAGCGACCGAGCGCGACACCGACCGCGAAGGAGACTATCTGCTCCGGCCGCGCCGGTTCGTACTCGGCGACATAGGGCGGCAGCGGCTCACCTGAAGGGCGATCGACAGCGCGCTGAGCCCAGGCTTGGGCGTACTTCCAGGGGGAGGGGCCAGGCTTGCGGAACTCGACAGAGCTCTCGCGGGCGGCTTCATGTTCGGTGAAGGCTTGATCGATGGTGGCGTAGATTTGGTCGGCAGACTCGACGGGGAAGATGGGGAGGCGGTTGACGTCGCCGACCTCGAAGCCGATTCCTGGATTTAGCGACTCTAAAATAAGCCGAGAGATGGATCGATTCATAACGCAGAGTGACAGCGAGGCGCCGTCCGAAAAAA
>CALMML010000130.1 GCA_937868485.1 uncultured Myxococcales bacterium
TTCGCGCTGCTCTGCCTTGGCAAAAGAGCCAAGCACATGTCCCACAACGCGCTCGCCTTTGGCATCCCCGCCGACATTGGGTCGTCCGACGCCGCCTCGTACGCGCAGATAGTCGGGACCGATGAGACCCGAGATCGAGCGAAGTCCATTGTGTCCGCCATGGCCACCGCCTTGCTTCACCTTGAGCCGCCCGAAGTCGAGGTCAATGTCGTCGTGGATGACAATGATCTGCGAGGGCTCAAGCTGAAAAAACGTTGCGGCACGCTGAACCGGCCCACCGGACAGGTTCATGTACTGCATCGGTTTTTGAAGGTGAATCTTGTGACCAAAGGCTTCAAGCTGCGCGACCTCGCTGTTCCACTTGCTGCGAAAGTCGCTCTTGCGACCGCCCCACCGTTCGATGAGCCGGTCTGCCACCATGAAGCCGATGTTGTGACGGGACTGCTCGTACTCGGGGCCCGGATTGCCCAGGCCCACGACCAACCAAGTCACTACTTCTTACCACCCGCCGCTGGTTTGGCTGCCGCTGGCTTGGCCGCTGCTGCCTTATCGCCACCCGCCTTGGCGGCTGCCGGAGCCGGGGTCTTGCCCGATGCAGCCTTGTCGCCTGGCTTGGCATCCGCTGCTGCTGCGTCGCCAGCCGCTTCCGCACCCTTTTCAGCGCGAGGAGCCGTCACAACGCAGACGGTGGTGCTTGGTGCCAGCGCAACGGTCACGCCTTCTGGAAGCTTCAGATCCGACGCGTGGATGGCCTGGCCCATGTTCAGGCCCGAGATGTCGATCTCGAGCTTCGAGGGAATGACACCGGGAAGGCTGCTGACCGGCAGGGTTCGGTAGACCTGGTGCATGGTTCCACCCGCTGCAACGCCCGGGCACTTGCCGACGAGCGAGACCGGAACCGTGGCGCGAACTGGCTTGGAGACGTCGACGCGCAGCAGATCCGCATGCATGAAGTGACCACGAAGCACATGGCGCTGCGCATCCTTGAGCATCACCGGAATCGTGCCCGACTGACCCTCAATCGTGAGGTGCAGCAGCGTGTTGCGACCCTTGACCGGATCGAGCGACTTCTGCAGATCCACAGGCGAGATCTGAAGCGTCAGCGGAGCATCCTTGCCGCCGTAGCACACGGCTGGGATGAATCCCTTCTGCCGCAGCTTGGTGTTCTGTTCCTTGCCAGTGATGGTGCGCAGTTGTGCGGTGATCTTGCCGACTTCCATGGTGCTAGTGCCTTTGCTTCGGTAACTTCCAGGACGACAGGCATTTGCTGAACGTCCCCGCTCGTCTGACCCGCGTCAGTGAGCCGCTTCGCAGTAAGCGCGAAGGGGTCAATCACAAGAGGACAAGAAAACCGCCATAGTTTCGCTGCCTTGTCAAGCGATGGATGCGAAGCTGGCTCGGCGCTAGCTCGGTCGCGTTCGTGATAACATGCTGTCTTTGCTGCTTCTGTAGATTGCAGCGCAGAGGGTGACGATGCTGACAGGGCTGACGGTTGGGTTCGACTGTCCTCCGGGCTTGGTAAGCCTGGTGGGAGACGGCGATAGCGCAGAGCTTGTGCGACTGGTGCCTCAGTCGGAAGTCGATGCCTGTCTGCTGGTGAGTCGAAAGCCGCTCTTTGCGACGGGAACGCAGTCGCTGGCACCGGATCTTCTGCTGGATGAAGTGCTGAGTCAGCAGCCGCAGTTTCGGGTGGTGCGTCGCTCGCCCGCAGAGCAAATTCAGTCGTCGGTGGGCCGGATGCACTTGCTGCGTGTCGTCGGCTGGCACGGAGAGCCCAAGATTGCACTCGGTCAGCTGGTTGCGCTGTTTTTCCCGACAAATCCGGCGCTGCCTTCGTGTGCGGCGGTGTCGATCTTCCTTTGGTACACCGAAAAAGCGGGCCGAAAGTATGCGCCTCAAGCGATGGCTCTGTTTCGGAGCCTGCGTGTGATGCCGGTCTCGCAGCAGAGCTGGCCACCGTCGGATGTGCTGGTTCCTTCCATCGCCACGGGCGGCTAGTTCTCATGGATGATCTGTCCGCTGGACGTCGGACCGCGTGTATTGTTCGGTTCGTCGCGACGATCTGGATCATCCATCGAGGAGACCGCGTGTGACCAAAGAGCTAGCTGGCGTCGGAATCGGGCTGCGACCACGCTTTGTGGATCGCGATGACTTGCTGCGAACGTCTCGTCGGATCGACTTTCTGGAAGTGGTGCCTGAAAACTGGCTGCTGCGAGGAGGACGACGCCAGATGCAGCTTCAGGAATGTCTTCGTCGCTGGCCGACGGTTCCGCACGGTGTCTCGCTGAACATTGGCGGAATCGATCCGCTCGACGGTGCGATGCTGGATGCCATCGGTGAGCTGTGCGTGCAGAGCGATGCGCCGTTTTTTTCCGATCACTTGGTCTATTCGTCCGTCGCTGGACAGCCACTTCACGATCTGTTGCCACTGCCGTTTACGCAGGAAGTGGTGGACCATGTCGCGGCGCGTGTGGATGCAGCACAGCGACGAGTCGGACGTCCGCTGGTGCTGGAAAATGCGACGTTTTATGCGCACATGCCGGGCAGCACGATGAGCGAAGCGGAGTTTCTGCGCTCCGTCTGTGCGACGGCAGACTGCGGGATGTTGCTCGACGTCAACAACGTGTATGTAAACAGCCTGAATCATCGCTTCGATCCGTATCGATTTATCGACCAGATGCCGCTTGAGCGCGTTCGTCAGATTCACTTGGCAGGACATACTCTCGTCGGACAGACCGTCATTGATACGCACATCGGGCCGATCGTTTCAGCGGTGTGGACACTGTATCGCTACACGATTGCGAAAGCGGGGCGACTGATTCCGACGCTGATCGAGTGGGACGATGAGATTCCGCATGTCGATGAAGTCCTTGCCGAGGCTGAGCGGGCAAGAGCCCACGCGATGTCGGTGCTGTCGGGAGAGTCGCCATGAAGCTTGCGGCGTTTTATCAGCAAATTGGGCCGTTTCTCCTCGGGAATGCTTCGCATGAAGAGACGGTTTCAGCCTTGTATGGTTCCGCTCCGCCGCAGCCCGACGCAGAGCGCCTGCGAATCTATGGACACTTTTGTCGGAACCATCGGCATGAAGTGCTCGACGGGATTTTTACGGCGCTGCATGCGCTGATCGAGCAGCGCTGTGGGCCTGCGGGCTGGGCTCAGATCGTCGCTGCGTACTTCGCTGCGCATCCGATGCATCACTTTGAGCTAAACCACAACGCGGCGTCGTTTCCGTCGTTCTTGGCGCAGGTGCTTTCGTCGGCAGAACATCCGCTGCGGGCGCTGCTTCCCGATTGTGCGGCAGAGCTGGCCGACTTCGAGTGGTGGGAGTGGCAGACCTTTTCGGGACAAGATTCCCCGTCGGATGTTCCGATGGACGCGGGGCCGCTTCGGCTACACAGCAGCGTCGATATCAGGCCGTATCACTTTGATTTGTTGGACGTGTTCGACGGTAAGGACGCTGATGCGGATCGTCCGATGCTTCCTGCAGCCAAGGACTCGTTGGTGCTGTTTTGGCGGGATCGCAAGCTGTCGTCTCGACGAGAACCCGTGAGCGCGCTGGAGCTTCAGATCCTCAAAGCGATCCACGAGGGCAGGGCGATCGATGCAGTGCTGGCGACGCAGCTGACGGTTTGTATCGACGAGCTGGCAGAGTCTGCGTGGGATCTTCATCGCGCCGGAATCTTGATTGGCGATCCGTCGCTTCTGCCCGATTCGTCACGCGAAGTCAGCGACGAGCCGTAGCCGCGCGGACTTGGCGTCGTGTGGCTCTGTTTGCAATAGTCGGGTGCCGTGTCTTTTTCATTTGAAGCGCTGCGCAAGCAGTTTCCCAACACCTTCGCTGCTTTTTCACAGCTTCCCGACGGAGGCTCCGCGACGATCGCACATCTGTATCACCTGGATCGGCGCTATCAGCAGGCGCGGACACTGCCGATTCCTGAGCCAGACCAGCGAGCGCAGCCCGTCGGATCGTTCGATGTCGTGCTCGCGGGCGGTGGCCTGTCGCTCATCTATGCCGCGTTTCTGTCGATGCGTGGGCTGCGGGTGGCGGTGTTTGATCGTCGGGCGATTGGCTGTGGACACCGAGAGTGGAACATTTCTCGCAAAGAGCTGATTCCGCTGTCGCAGTCGGGTCTGTTTTCCGAGCAAGAAGTCGCGAAGCTGATCCTTCTGCAGTACCGGACGGGAATCTGTCGGTTTGGACAGGGTACAAACTACGCGGTGTCGGGCGTGCTCGACTGCGTGGTGGATGCCGAGACGCTGCTTGCGCGGCTGCGTGCGCGCTGTCTGGATCACGGCGTGACGCTGCTTCCACACCGAGAGCTGGTCGACTATTCGCTGGATGCGCGCGGGGTGACGATTCGGCTCGTTTCGACAGATGGCTCGCAGCGCTTGGAGCAGCTACAGGCTCGACTGATGCTCGACGGGCTGGGGGCGACCAGTCCGCATGCGCGATTTGATCTGTGCTGTCCGACGGTGGGCGGCGTGATGGATGACCTGGCGATCGGCTCCGACCCGCTGGAGATGGATCCCGAAGTGGGCGAGATCTTGGTCACGACGGAAGGAATCGAGCAGCGACGACAGCATATCTGGGAAGGCTTTCCGACGGTCTCGGCGCTTTCGGACGCTCACTCGACGCGACGGATGACGATCTACCTGTTTTATTACCTGCGCAGCGACGCGCTATCGGAACATGGTCCGCTGCCGCTGCTCAGCTTGTATGAACGCTATTTCGAGACGCTGCCGCGCTACAAGCGAGGACCGCTGCGACTGGTTCGTCCAACCTATGGCTACATTCCCGCGTATACGCGACTTGGACCGATGCCTGCGTCGCCGTGTGAGCGCGTGTTTTTGGTGGGCGATGCGGCGGGACGGCACTCTCCGCTGACGTTTTGTGGCTTTGGATCGATGATTCGATCGTTTTTGCCGATTGGCGACGGGCTGCTTCGGCTGCTTGCGCGTGATCAGCTGGACTCTTCATCGCTTGAGTCGCTGTGGCAGGAGCCGCCAGCGCTGAAGGTGCTGGGCGGGCTGACGCTGATGATGTCACCTCCTTTGTCGTCGGATGGTGTGGACCAGCCGGACACAATCAATGAGCTGCTCAATGCGGCGTTTTCGACGCTGTACGCGATGGGCGAAGAGACCTATCGGCGCTTTTTGCAAGACGATGTCGACGGGCCGACGTTTGTGCGGTTCATGTTGGGCTCGGCGCAGCAGCATCCTGAGGTGTACCGCAAAGTGTTCCGCTACCTGTCGCTGTCGGAGGTGACGACCTGGCTGTATCGACTGTGGCAGCTGCAGCGCTCGCCGCGCTCGGAGCACGAAACGCGCTAACCGACAGGCATATTTATTTCTGAAATTTGAATTACAATGTCATCCCGGCCTATTGGACCTAAGCTTCTCCGGGGGCTGTGTACACGGAATGAGTCTGGTCGACCCTCCTTCTGAAGCGATTCCCTCTCGTGCGGAGCTGCGGCGTCTGCTCGACGTGCTTTTGCCCGGCGACAACGACCTAAACGGCTTCGTGTACGATCATTTTCCGACGGTGCTCCAGCGGTTCCAGCCGGGACTTTTGCGGAACGTGAAGCTGGATCTGCTGCTTCAGTTCGCCGATATCGGAGAGCTTCACCGTCTGCTGCGCGAGCGTGGTCTGCATCAGCGCAAGCGTCGGGCGAGTGAGATTCCCGACTTTGGTTTCGAGCGGGCTCGTCACGCGGAGCTGTTCGGGCGCGATGACCTGCTATCGACGCTGCTGGCGGCGTGTCAGCAAGACGGCTGGGTGGTGGTAAGCGGTGCGGCGGGTGTCGGAAAGACGGCGCTGCTCGTGCATCTGCTCAATCGCTTGGAACAGCAGTTTGCGGTGCCGGTTCCGCATCACTTTCTGCGACGGACAGTGGCGGACTCGGCGCGGCCTGGTGTGGTGCTGCGGTCGCTGGCTGCTCAGATTGAAGCGCGCTATCCCCGGCAGGCTGATCCCGAAGCGCCGCCGGAGCTGCGACTGCTCGAGCTGCTGGTTCGGCTGTCGCAAGGTCCGCTCACGAAAGGCGGACGACTGATTTTGATCGTCGATGGACTGGATGAAGCCGAAGCGGAAGGCATGTCCAATCCGCTGCCGCGCTTTTTGCCGTCGGAGCTTCCTCCGTCGGTGACGCTGGTCTGTTCGGTGCGTCCGCGCTATGCCCACTATGGCTGGCTGACCGATCATGCGTCGCGACAGCTGGTCGGGCACTTTGATCTCGATACGTCGCCGTGGAATCGCACAAGCTTCGACGCGGTGCTTCGCTACTTCGCAGAGCACGGGCCGCGACTGGGTCTCGAGAGTGACTACGGCACGCGCGCGGCGGTCAGCGTCGACGGAAATTTGCTGTATGCGGTCAAGCTGCGTGAGCACCTCGAAGGGCTGCTGTCGCAAGGTCAGCCGCTGCCGCGTGCGGAACACTTTCCAAGTGGGCTCCGTCAGTTCCTGAATCGGCTGTGGGACGGTCTGTCGCAAGATGTTCGGGCGGCGCTGGCGCTGCTGTGTGCGGCTCGGCAGGCTCTTCCGCTGTCGCTGCTCGGGGAACTGCTTGGCTGGAAAGCAGGAAGTGACACCGAAGCGACGTTTTTGCGTCAGGCGCGTCCGCTGCTGTATGTGGAGCCCGCGCCGGTGTCGACGTCGGTGCCGGGAAACTGCGTGCGCTTCGATCACTTGGCGCTGCGTGACTTTGTCGAAGAGCAGATCGGCACGACGGCGATGCATCAGAGCCGGCGGCAAGTGGCTGCGGCGCTGTGTGCGTGGCCTCCGCTCGAAGACAGCTTGTATGGTTTCCGACGGCTGTATTCGCTTCGGCATGCGCTGACGCAGCACACAGAGACGGGCTCAATCGCGCAGGCAGAGCAGATCGCGGGCAACGTCGAGTACCTGATCGCCAAGTGTCAGGAGTTTGGCAGCGCGGCGCTGGCTGAAGATCTGGAGCATGCGGCGGCGGACTGCTCGCAGCGAGAGCCGGCCCGGACATTTGCGGCGCTGGCTCAGGCTCTGCGCGTCGGAGCGCACTGGCTTCGGCAAGATCCGGGCGCGCTGCCGGGACTTTTGTACAACCTGCTTCGCTGCGCCAACTGGTCGAGTGCTGCGATTGAGCGCGTCCTTCACTATCCGTCGGGGCGACTGCGGTTTCGGCTGCGCTTTCCGCTTCAGCGACGGGACGCATCGGTTCATACCTTCGCGGGACACTGGGATTCGGTGGTGGCTGCGCTGCCGACGCCGGATGGGAAGCGACTCGTCTCGGTGTCGCTCGATCGCACGCTGCGGCTGTGGGATCTGAACAGTGGCGCGCCGCTGATGCACTTTTATGGCTGCGTCGGAACGGTTGGGTCGTTTGCCGTCACGAGCGATGGCCAAGCGCTGATCTATGCGACGGAAGACCACAGCCTGGTGATGTACGACCTGGGCAGTGGCACGCTGCTGCGACGGTTCCGAGGGCATAGCTCGAAGATTGGAATGTGTCTGCTGTCGCCGGACGGTCAGCTTGTGATTGCTGCTGCGTCGGATAGCAGCGTTCGCGTCTGGCGTGTTCAGACGGGCGAACAGCTCTTGCTGCTGACAGGGCATGAGTCTCCGTCGAGCAGCGGCGCGGTCAGCAAAGACGGTCGATACCTGATCACGGGCTCGTGGGATCACACGCTGCGTGTCTGGGATTTGAAGACGGGACGGCAGGTTCGAACGCTGCAAGGACATACCGGCGCGGTGAGCGGCTTTAGCCTAACGAGCGACGGCAAGTATGTGGTGTCCGCGTCGTGGGATCACACGCTGCGGCTGTGGGATGCGATAAGTGGCGCCAAGAGCCATGTGCTCGTCGGACACACTGCGCCGGTCAATGGCTGTCTGGTGACGCCGGATGGTCGACTTGCGGTGTCAGCTTCCGACGACAACACGCTGAAAGTGTGGGATCTGCAAGGAGGCCGTGAGCTGCGAACGCTGTACGGACACAGCGCGGCGGTGAAGGGCTGTGTGCTGGCTCCCGACGGAAAGAGCGTGATCTCGGTGTCGGAAGACGCGACGCTGCGACAGTGGGACATTTCGACGGGAAGCCTGCTGCGCACGTTTGCGGGACACATTGCGACGGTGTCGTCGTGTGCGGTGGCTCCTGACGGACGGCAGCTGATTTCTGCGTCGGACGATCGAACGCTGAAGCTGTGGGATCTGTCGGCGGAACCGGATGGAACGCGCGATGGTGGTCACGTCGATGCGATCACGGGGCTGTGGCTGTCTCCCGATGGACTTCAGCTGGTTAGCTCGAGTGAAGATCGCTCGGTCAAGGTCTGGGATCTGCTGGGTGGAACGGTGACGAGCACGCTGCTTGGGCATGAAGATGCAGTGACGGCGTGTACGGGATCTCCCGACGGAAAATCGGCGATCGCAGTGTCGGCGGATCGATCGGTGACGGTCTGGGACATTCAGTCGGGAAATACGAAGCTGCGGTTTGCGACGACGGCTTCAGCAAGCGGTGAGCACTCACAGAGCGGCTCGATGGCGCTGGCGTTCCCGTCAGAAGACCACATGATCGAGCTGTGGGGCATGCCGATGGATGCGCAGCGCTCGGCGGAGCTTTCGCTGCGTGGACGCGTGCGTGGCTGCGCGGTGACTCCCGACGGAAAGTATCTGGTCACCGGATCGAGCGACAAGCTGGTGCGGCTGTGGGACTTGCGCACCGGGGCTGAAGTTCAGCGCTTCGTCGGACACACGGGAGCGGTCAATGCCTGCGTGATGATGCCCGACGGACAGCGACTGGTCACGGCGGCGGCGGACAAGACGCTGGTGCTGTGGGATCTGCGCACGGGCTCGGATGTGATGCGGTTCTTGGGTCACACTCAGTCGGTGAATGCCTGCGCGGTGTCGGTCGATGGTCGGCGGATGCTGTCGGGAGGCCACGACAAGTCGCTGCGTCTGTGGGATCTGCAAAGTGGCGCGGAAGTGCTGCGGCTGTCGGGTCACATCGCACCGGTGACGGGCTGTGCGTTTACAAGCGATGGCAAGCGCGCAGTGTCGGCGTCGCTCGACTACACGCTGAAGCTGTGGGAACTACACAGCGGCATGTGTCTGGAAACCATCTACGGGAGCGCTCCGTTTTTGGCGGTGGTGACGCAAGGTGACTGGCTGTGCGCGGGGGATCAGGCGGGCAACGTGTGGATGCTGCGCGACATGACGCCGCAGTCGACACAGACCGATCAGCCGTCCAGTCGTCAGTCGCTGGTCGAGTCGATTCGCAAGCTGCTGTCGTTTCAGAAGTAGCGGAAGACGGCGCAGCGGCGGGCTGCGGCGAAGATGTGACAGCGCTGGCTAGGGCGCGACGAGCTCAATCGACAGATCGTGGCCCTGGCTGAGTTCCAGCGAGCCTTGACCTTGACGAACCGTCTCACGCGCGGTGTCAAAGCCCTTGATGTCGACTTCGATGCGCTGGGTGTTGACGGGAACTTCGATGCCGAAGCGCTCCATCTGCTGGTAGACGACGAACGCGCTGCTGCCCGTTTCGGTGATGGGCATGGTGTTTTTGGCGGCAACATCGTCGAGCTTCATCGTGACGAACAGCTCGGTGATGCGAGGCAAAAGACCGCTGACTTCGACGACGACGAGGCTATCGGGACGACCGCCACAGCCAGTCAGGCTGCCCACAAGCAGAACCAGCGAAAGCGCGTGACGGATGGACAAAGAGCTGCGCATGGAGTCGATCCTCTGACGTTACTTGGTTGGATACAGGATCGTCGCGGGAATGCTGTTGGCCTGCGACACACCGACGGCAATGCCGGTGATGGTCAGCGCTGCGGCGGCTCCTCCGACGACACCCCAGAACAGCGGCTGCTTATAGAACGGCTTTTGCGCTGGCTTTTCCGCTGGGGTCGGCTGCATCAGGCTAGGCTGCTGCGGCTCGGGCTTGGTGGTTGGCAGGATCGACTTGACCTCGGACGCGATCGGCGGAGTCTGCGTCGCACCCTGCGTGCTCGTCGAAAGTGGAACCAGCTTGTCCGTACCCTTTTCGCCAGGCCTTGCCGACTTGGCGTCGCTTGGCTTTGCTCCCAGCTCGACGTCGTAGGGTTCACTGATGGGAACTGCCGACACATTCGATGGCGCAGAGGCAACCGCTTCTGCCGCCGCTGCTTTGGCCGACTTGGCATCGACCGATTCAAACGGAGGCGGATCCAGCATGGCGCGCGTCATCGCGATGTAGCGGTCGACTTCGGCACGAAGCTCGGGCTTGACCTTTGGATCAACGCGCAAATAGTGCTCATAGAACTTGAGCGCCGTCGACGCCATACCGAGCTTGCGATAGACCTGTCCAATGTTGAGCAGGATGCGGGGCAGCTGTCGGATTTTGTAAGCGGCCTGAAACTCGCGGATGGCGCTGGGGTAGTCCTTGCTCTCGTAGAAGGCGAGTCCCTTGCTGTAGTGCTGCTCGGCGAGGTCTCCCTTGGCAAGCGCGGTTCGCTCGAAGCTCCCGAGGAGAAGCCCAAGCAAGAGCAGTCGGGTGAAGTGGCCGGATATGCCAGCAAACGGAGCAGAAATCATCGCTTCGCAGATTATATCAGGAAATCTTACGTTAATTTGATTACCATTGTGGAACCAGCATATCGCACCAGCGGCGTGGCTGCGTCGGCGACACCGGGGGATCTGCGTGTCTCGATGGTGAACAGCCCTCGATTCCGACTGGGCGCCAAGCCGATACTGACGGAGAGCTAGGAGCAGCGAGACGATGGAAGGACAGCGCATCGGTAACTACCGAATCGTGCGCAAGATCGGCCAAGGAGGCATGGGCTCGGTCTGGGAGGCCAAGCACGAACAGCTCCATCGCAAGGCCGCTATCAAGCTGCTGCGTCGAGAGCTGACCACCGACCCGCAGGTGGAGATTCGCTTTTTCAACGAAGCGAAAGCCGCCAGTCGCGTCGACCATCCGAGCATTGTCAAGATCGATGAGTTTGGCCATCTTCCCGACGGAACGGCCTACATCATCATGGAATTCCTGAGCGGCGATCCGCTGTCGGTGCGGCTTCGCAACCTCGGCGGCAAGCTACAGATTCCCGACACCCTGCGCATCAGTCGACAAATCGCCTCCGCCCTGGCCGCCACCCACGCCAAAGGAATCGTTCATAGAGACCTGAAGCCGGACAATGTGATGCTCGTGCCGGACTCGGAGGTGGCGGGCGGGGAGCGGGTGAAGATCCTCGACTTTGGCATTGCGAAGGTGATTACCGACTACAGCGGTCCGGGCGCCGAGGAGTTCAAGACGAACACGGGGCTTGTGCTGGGCACCGCGACGTATATGGCGCCAGAGCAGTGCAAAGGCGCGGGCGAAGTGACGGAGAAGGCGGACGTCTATTCGCTGGCGGTGGTGATGTACCGGATGTGCTGCGGGAAAGTGCCGTTTCGCGCCGAGGGTCCGGGCGAAGTGATGGCGATGCACATCTTTTCTCAGCCGAAGCCTCTGCGAGAGGTGGATCCGCGCATTCCCGAGCCGCTGGCGGCGCTCATCCATCGCATGATGTCGAAAGAGCCGCACGAGCGTCCGACGATGACGCAGGTGGCGACTGAGCTGGAAAAGATGGCGATGACGAGCACGGGACCGATTTCGGTTCCGACGGTGACAGCGCCCGCTCCGGCGGTGGTTGCGCCCGCTGTGGCGACGCCGGTGGAAGTGGCTCCTTCGCCCACGAGTGCGGCGAGCCAGCCTTCGACGCTGGGCACTGCGCTTGGACAGAGTGGTAGTGCGCCGGCGGTTCCGGTGGGATCGCGCTCTCGCGTTGGCTGGATGGTGGTGGCGGTGCTGCTGATTGGCGGAGTGGGCGTCAGCATTCCGTATGGAATGAAGCACTTGCCGCAGCTTGCGCTGAGCAAAGCCAAGCCGGTGTACTGGAACTTGTCATCGTCGCCGGTGGCGCAGGTGGTTCGCAAGGCTGATGGCGCGGCGCTGGGGTCGACGCCGTGGACGCACTCGGTGCCGCAAGGGACGGGACGACAGCTGTTTGTGCTGCGCGCGGAAGGCTACGTCGATCAGGAAGTGTGGTTCGAGGAGTCCAATTCCGCCTCGCAGAATGTGACGCTGACGGCGGAACCGAAAGCCGCGCCGGAAGCGGCCAGTGCAGACGGTGGCGTGGCTGGCAGTGCGCCGGTGATTGTGCTTCAAGACGGTGGCTCGACGGCAGCACCAGCCGTTCAGGCTGCAAGTCCGGTTGATCGTCCAGTTGGAGCCAGTCCGACGGGGCAGGGCGTAGTCGAGAAGGTTCCAGTGGGCGCGGCCAAGATCGGGCGTCCGTGGGGTGCTGGTACGGCTCCGGCCAAAGCGACGGGAACCAAGCAGCTGCCTCGTCTGGGCTCTGAGGCAGAGCTGCTCAAAGACGACGACATCGCGATCTTGAAGGACGATTAGCGTCGGCAGCTACTGCGCAAATCGGTAGCTGACATTGAGCAGTCCTGTGTGTCGCTGATACGGGGATGTTCCGTCGCTGGGCAAGCTGAAGTAGCCGGTGTAGCGGGCGCTGAGGGCAAAGCCTTTGGGGAGCGGTCGCTCGACGTCAAACAGTGCGACGCTGCGGTTGTCTTCGTCGATGCTCTGAATCGGAAAGGTCAGTCCGGGCGCGGCTTTTTGCAGGTTGAGCTGGCCTTTTACCGTCACAAACAGCTCTCCGGGCAGATGAAATGCGACTTTTAGCATCGGTAGGTGTCGCTGATAGCTCTCTAGTTCCGACGACGAAAAGTTGAGCTGTGCGGTGTAGCCAAGCTGAATCAGCAGCGGTCCTTGCCACTGAATACTCGTCGAGACAGCGAGGAACACATCGCGACGAACCGGACCGTAAAACCGCAGATCGGATCGCCCTTGCAGGTTCAGATCGAAGTCGTGGCCTAGCTCGGGATCGCCCGCGTGAATGCGTCCACCCAGCTTGGCGAGCAGCGACGGACCGGCAAAGCTCTGCAGCGGATCGGGCTTGTAGTCAAACAGCAGCCCCGTGAGCTGGAGACCTCCGTCGATGCGATGGCCATGTTCAAGCGGCTTGACCGCGTGAAATCGTCCACCGCCGGACAGGGATCGAAAGTCACGCTCCAGATAGGTGGGCGCGCTGGCTTGAAATGCGTCGTAGTAGTCAACGGTTGCGACGACAAGTGTGCGATTTAGCTTGGCTCCGTGTTCGTATCCAAGCTGTGCAACCAAGACGTTTTGCGACTGAGCTTCGGGCGTAAAGAACGCTTTTCCCGTCGCAGTGGCTGACAGTCGGAGTCGCTGCTTCGGTCCCGCGTAGGACAGGGTTCCAGCGACGAGGCCGCGAAACAGTGGTGCGCCTTGTGGATCGACACCGAGAGAGCCATCGCTTGGAACGCGCGCGGGATTGCTGTCGTACTCGATGCCTGCGTCGGCAGCCACTGAGCCCGAAAGCGCAGCGGGATAACCGACGAGCAACAAGCCGATAAGCCCAAACATCGGGCGGAGAATACCTGAAAGCGTCGGCGCGCAGCGTAGGTGATAGCATCGTGCCAGGACTTGCCCGATGAAAGCTGCTCAGCGCCTCGTCTGCATTCATGGTCACTTCTATCAGCCGCCGCGTGAAAATCCGTGGCTTCAGACGATCGAAGTGCAGGACTCCGCGTTTCCGTATCACGACTGGAACGAACGCATCACCGCCGAGTGCTACGAGCCGAACGCGTACGCACGAATCCTCGACGAGCACGGCAAGATCGTCAGCATCGGCAGCAACTACGAGCGAATCAGCTTCAACTTCGGTCCGACGCTGCTGTCGTGGATGCAAGCGCACTGTCCGCGCGTCTACGAAGGAATTTTGCTGGCGGACAAGCAGAGCCTGCTGCGCTTTTCGGGGCACGGATCGGCGCTGGCGCAAGCGTATAACCACGCGATCCTGCCGCTCTGTAACGAGCGCGACAAGCGAACCCAAGTGCGCTGGGGCCTGCGTGACTTTGCGAGTCGATTTGGGCGGCTGCCGGAAGGAATGTGGCTGGCGGAGACGGCGGTGGATCTGGAATCGCTCGATGCGCTGGCCCAGGAAGGCATTCGCTTTACGATCTTGGCGCCGCATCAGGCCAAAGCCGTTCGTCGTCTGGGAGACGCTACCTTTTGCGACGTCAGCGGCGGACGAATCGATCCGTCCATGCCGTATGAAGTCGCACTTCCGTCGGGACGCCGAATTGCGGTGTTCTTTTACGACGGACAGACCTCGCGTGCGGTGGCGTTTGAGCGGCTGCTCAACCATGGCGACAAGCTGGCGGAGCGACTGCTGCAAGGCTTTCAGTCGGGACGAGACGGCGCACAGCTGGTTCACATTGCCACCGACGGAGAAACCTACGGACATCACCACAAATACGGGGAGATGGCGCTGGCGTTTGCACTGCGGGTCATCGAGCAGCGCGACGGGGTTCGTCTGACCAACTATGGCGAGATGCTTGCGCTTCATCCGCCGACGCACGAAGCACAGATCGTCGAAAAGACCGCGTGGAGCTGCGCGCACGGCGTCGAGCGCTGGGCGTCCAACTGTGGCTGTAACAGCGGCGGAAATCCGGGCTGGCATCAGCGCTGGCGGGCTCCGCTGCGCGCGGCGCTGGATCTTCTGCGGGATCGACTGGCTCCGCTCTACGAACAGGCCACGTCGACGCTGCTTATCGATCCGTGGCAAGCGCGTGATGCCTATGTTGAGGTCATTTTCGACGGAAAACAGGACGTTCGCGATCGCTTTTTGCGTCAAGTGGCGAGGCGTCCATTGTCGAGCGCTGAGGCCGCGAAGGTGTTTCAGCTGCTGGAAATGCAGCGACATCTTTTGCTGATGTACACAAGCTGCGGCTGGTTCTTCGACGACATTTCCGGTCCAGAGCCGCTGCAAAACTTGCTGTATGCGGCGCGGGCGATGCAGCTTGCTCAGACGGCGCTCGGTGTGGATGTCGAGCCCGCATTTCTGGATGTGCTTGCGACGGCAGAGAGCAATCTTGCTGACGTGGGGAATGGTCGAAAGCTGTATGAGACGCAGGTTCGTCCTCGGAAAGTAGACTTGGCCAAAGCGTTTGCGCACTACGCGATTACGTCGCTGTTTCAGTCCTACGAAGAGCCGATTCGCGTCTATTGCTACGACGTGCGCTCTCGGGAACATCACGCGCTACGCTCGGGCCGGGTGAGCTTGGCGTTCGGTCGAGCGGAGATCTCGACGGCAGTCACCCAAGAGTCAGCAGATCTGTGCTTCGCGGTGCTGCATTTTGGTGATCACAACCTCGTCGGTGGCGTGATTCCGACCAAGCACGACGGCTTTGTCTTAGAGCTTCGTCGAGCGCTCGTCGAACCCTTTGAGCGCGCCGATCTTCCGACGGTGCTACGGATGGTGGATCGCTACTTCGGATCGTCGAGCTACACGCTGCGCGAGCTGTTTCGTGACGATCAGCGACGGATTTTGGATCGCTTGCTGCGCACGACACGCGAAGAAGTCGAAGCGGAGCTGCGCAAGATCTACGACGCCCACGCGCCACTTTTGCGTTTTTTGACGGATCTGCATGCGCCGCTGCCGACTGCGCTCAAGACCGCTGCGGAACAGTCGCTACACATCGATCTGCTTCGACAGCTTGCCGCGCCGTCGCCGGACTTTGCCGAAATTCGGCGACTATTCGACGAAGCGCAGCGCAGCGGAGTGACGCTCGACGAAAACGCGCTGAGCTTTGCGCTGTCTCAGCTGCTGCTTCGTCTGGGCGACAAGCTGCGAGAGATGCCCGATTCGTCAAAGACGCTGCAAGCGCTGCTCGATGCAGTAACGCTGGCAACGACACCGTCTCGAAAAGTGGATTTGTGGCGAACCCAAAACCTGTTTTACGAGCTGCTTCAGACGGTCTTTGCGGACCAGCTTAGTCGCTCTCAGCGGAGCAGCGACACGATGCGGACGACCAAGTGGCTGCGTCTGTTTGGTCAGCTCGGTGACAAGCTGTCGATTCGTCTGCCCGCGAGCTTCGCAAAGTGAGGCGATTGCCGAGTGAAAAGACCTTGCGCAAAGCGCTGATTTGCTAGACTGGGCAAAAGAGCCGTCGCATCGTGTGACGGCCCTTGATTTGCATCGCGGAGAAAGCGTCATGACAAGGACTCGTCGCTCGGCTTGGATTGTGGGACTGCTTGTTGGAACAGCAGCCGTCGCGCAGGCAGAGACTGGCCAAGCGGTCGAAGGAACCGCTTCACTCGAAGAGCTTCAGCTTGGCGCTGCGATTCGTAGCAAACAGGCGCTGCCAGAGCTTGTCGCGGACTTCGATGATCGCATCGATGAACAGACGGTGCAGTCGCTGGCTCGACGGTTTGGTGCGCGCTTTGTCGCAGAGTCAAGCTACGTCAGCCACGACCGCATGTATCGAGTCATCCTCGATGGAGAATCGAATCGAGAGAGCCGTCTTCTCGATCTACTTCATGCGCTGCGTCGAGACTCGCGCGTCGAAGCCGTCGATTTGGCGCTGATGTACCAGATTCCAGAGACTGCACCGGGCGCGCTGACCAGCGACGATGCTGTCTCGAAGCTGGATCCGTCCGTCAAGAATCGGCTGGCTCCAGTCGATCGAGACGGAAAGCCGCGCTTTCAGCCCAACGATCCCAAGTATCGCTATCAGTGGCATCTGGACCAGATCAACATGCCAGAGGCCTGGATGCTGACGCGCGGGCAAGGTGTCGTCGTCGCTGTGATTGATACCGGCGTCACCAAGGTCGAAGATCTAGGCGGAACCGAGCTTGTTCCGGGCTGGAACTTCGTCGAAGACAGCGCCAACGCGAGCGATGATCACGGACACGGAACGCACGTCGCTGGAACCATTGCTCAGACGACGGATAATGGACTTGGCGTCGCTGGTGTGGCTCCGCACGCGCGGATCATGCCGATCAAAGTGCTGTCGGCCTCGGGCGGAGGATCCGTTGGTGGCATCGCCGAAGGCATTCGCTGGGCCGCCGATCATGGCGCAAAGGTGATCAACATGAGCCTCGGTGGGCCGTTCAACTCGCCGGTGCTCGCAAACGCGGTTCGCTACGCCCATGATCACGGCGTTGTGGTGGTGTGTGCCGCCGGAAATGATGGTCGAGGCCGCGTCAGCTATCCCGCTGCAAATCGTGGAGCAATTGCCGTCGCTGCAACGCAGTTTGATGAAGCGACCACGTTCTATTCCAACTGGGGCAAAGAGATCTTCATCGCGGCTCCTGGTGGAAACACGCGCATCGATCAAAACGGAGACGGAGTTCCCGACGGAGTGCTGCAAAATACCGTGGTTCCGGGGGATGTCTCTCGACAGGACTATCTGGGCTTTATGGGAACGTCGATGGCCTCTCCGCATGTCGCGGGTGTTGCCGCGCTGGTGGTGAGCCAGGGCGTGACCGATCCCGACGCGGTTGCCAAGATCCTCAAGCAGTCAGCTCGTCGTCCCAAGCACTATCGAGGCAATCACGACAACCACTATGGCGCGGGAATCGTCGACGCGCTCGCAGCGGTGCAGGAGGCGCGAGCGCAGGTGGTTGCGACACAGCACGCAGGAGCGCCGCCGGTCGGTATTCGTCTGCTGTCGCTCGGTTTGATTGCCGCGTCGCTGCTGTTTGCTGCGATTCGCCGTCGCAGCTTCGTCGCATCAGGGAACGGTTCGGCGCTGTAGCTTCGCAAGCTGACGGAGCCAGTCCGCTCCATCGCTGCGTCCTCTGGCTTCTCGATACAGCGAAACGTAACGCGCTAGGTTTCCGTCGCAGAGCGCCATCAGCGCTTCTTGCAGTCCGCTGCTTTCGTGATAGACGGCAAAAGACAGCATCAGCGCGTTGTTGATCGGGCCTTCCGCCAGCCGCTTGTAGCGACGACCTTGCGGAAATGCCTGACGATAGCTTTGGCTGATTTCTTGAAAGATCACCTCGCGCTGCTCGATAAGCTGCTTGCTGGGCAGCTTCACTTCGGCTGCGCGTCGATAAAAGCGCGTGAGTCGCTCAAGCTGTGGTGCGAGCCAGCTCGAAAACTCTTTCTGATCGCGCAGTCCTTCCGCCGCAATCGCAAAGACGCGCTCGCTCTGTGTGATGTCCCCGCGTGAGCGATAAAACTCCGCAGCTCCCTGATTGCCAACCATCGTCGCAAAGCTCTCGTTCAGGTCCGATGCACCTGGCAAAAATACCGTCGAGTGAGCCATCTCGTGCAGGATCGTCTCGACGGCGCGCACTTCACCTGCGTCGCCAAAGTCGCTGAGCATCGATCGATAGATCGGCGAGATCAAATAGCCCAGCGTCGAATACGCACCAACAGGCCGCAGATAGACATCGAAGCCTGCGTCGGCAAATCGCTTGGATTCCTTTTTGGCATCTTGCAGATCGAAGAAGCCCAAGTACGGAACTCGTCCGACGAGCGGAAAGCGGAATGATCGAACCTGTAGCGCGTGTTTGGGCGCAACCGTCAGGTTGTACGCGACGGGTCCGCCGGGATCGACGTAGCGAGAAAACTCCGCGCCGCCTCGGAGCCCAAGCTGTTCGATGCCAAACTGACGCGCTTGCATGACGACTTCGAGTCGCCGACGCAGTTCTTCGCTGGTCTTGGGATCGGCCATGACCTCGCTGACATGCCGACGAATGCGCAGCAGGTGAAGCTGTCCGCCCGCTTGCTGGGTCAGGTAGTGCGCGGCGTAACAGCCTTCTTGCAGCGTCGATAGCGCGACCGCCAGACCCAGCGAGGCGCGACGTAACCAGCGTCGGATCAGCGAGTCGCCCGACAAATTATCCAGTGCCTCAGTCGACAAACTGCGAAGAGACTGCTTCACGTTGATCTCGTTCCAGCGCATTCTCCAGCGAGTCCGCCAGCGCGTCCAAGTCTGGTAGATCTCGCTGCGGCGGAGCCGATCCCGGAGCGAAAGCGAGCGCATCTTTACCGTATACCACGACCGTCTCATCCATCGACTCGCGCTGCGCGGACTTCGCAGGGAAAACGACCGGTTACTTTTTCTTCCGTGGAGAAGCGGGCCTCCCAATCGAAATTTGTTTGCTCAAAGCCCCAAAACCATGATAGGAAACCGAGCACGATGATGTGTTATCCATATCCTCTATCGAGCGCTTATGCAGCGTGTCCAAAGCGATCGATGTAGAGCATGGATGGTTTCACTCAAACCGCCTTTTGGACCGAAACGGTAAGTGATGGACTTCTCGATGTTCGATGATGAAGCCGATGATGCCGGTCAGGAAATCGAGGCCTTCTGCGCCCGATGCAAGACCGACACCCCGCACACGGTCGTAAGCCGCTACGACGAGGAGATTCGCCGCGT
>CALMML010000131.1 GCA_937868485.1 uncultured Myxococcales bacterium
AGCTCGCAGAGGCGTCCTGCAAGCGTGCCAAGGACAGGGGGCGGAATCGCGGAGGTTCTTGGTTGGACTACCGATTCCTTAACGAGCCCTGGCCACAAGAGCTTGAACGACGACCTACGACGCAGGCAGATCCCAGCTACCGACCGTTTCTGCTTTCCAAGCAGAGCGCTGACACGATCACCTTCGACTTCTTTCGCAAGCAACTTCTTGCACGGCTTCAGGGACCGGAAGGCAGGGCCTTTCATACTCAGCTCAAGGCGCTGGCGGGGGATTTTGCGAGTGGTCGCGCAGCGGTGGAACGACGCCTCGCACTGTGGAAAGAGCGCAAGATGTATCCGGCTGGGATTTTCGTGGAGGAAGTGGCCGAGCTGGGCCACCTGCTTTTTGAAGGCGAGCGGAGTCCGTACTATGACGCGCTTGTGCTCATGGACTTTGTCTATTCGGCAGTCGGAGATACACCATGACCTTTCTGCGTGTGCTGTTGGAATCGGATGGCTGCTTTGCGGCCTCCCGTGAAACCCTTTTGCAAGACGCGGATACGTGCCAAGAGCTGGATGAACTGGGACTCCCGGTGATCGGTGGGCGGGCGCTTCGCGGGCTGCTGGTCGAAGAAGTGGGCATTGTACTTTCTGCGCTGCGCGGGCTACCGGAAGGAAAGACCTATGAAGCGGCTGCCCAGGAACTCTTCGGATCGCCGGGGCAGGTTGCACCGGGGCGTCTCGCCGTTGGGGATGCTCGTTATCCAGAGGAGGCCCGGAGTGTGCTCGCTGATGCGGTGGCAACTGAGTCGGGTCTGCGGTTGTTGGCAGCGCGGAGCCATACGGTTCTTCGCAGACAGACGAGCATCCATGAGCAGACGGGAGCAGCGGCCACCGGAAGCCTAAGGGCGACACGACTGGTCCGCAAAGGTACGATGCTGTATTCGCGGCTGCTCTTTGATGGGACAGCCTTTGGGCAAGCGACGCAATGCGGTGTCACTCACAAGGCACTCGTGGCAATGGCAGTCCGATTGCTCCGTCGTGGGGGCGTTCACCGCAGTCGTGGCTGGGGCCAAATATCGGTCGAACTGCTCGATGGAGGCCGGTCCGAGACCAGCGGGGGACCGGTCGGGGAGACGTGGTCTGCGCCACTTCTGCAACGACTTGCAAAAGGAGTCGACAGATGATTCCACTGGTGTATGAGCTTCGGCTCACCTCGCCTGCGGTCCTGACCCGCGATGGAGAGGATGCGAATACGGTGACGACCTGGCCCTTTGTTCCGGGACGCGCTGTGCTTGGGGCCCTGGCCGGTCGGTTCTTGTCGTCCTACCAAGTGCAGGATGCCGCCAACGATGAGAGGTTTCGGCGGCTGTTTCTCAGTGGACAGACTCGATTCTTGCATGCCTATCCGGCACCACAAGGCAAACGACTGCTACCGGCTCCGCGCTCGCTGTTTCGGTCCAAGTCTGCGGACAGCACCGAGGCGTATGAGCGGGGCCTCGGGTACCCGTGTGTCTTGGATATCGATCCGCAGACCGGCAGGCATGATCCTCACTTTGCAGACGATGCAGCCTGGGAACGTGAATTGGATCTGGTGCGCCTCGATCTCGGCTTCGTCCAGCCTGAGAGCGATAAACTGTCACACTATGTTCCATCGACGCGGCTGCATATGCACCACCAGCGCGACCGCGCCCAAGGGCGACCGAGTGCAGACCAAGGCAGCATCTTCCACTATGAGTCGCTCCAAGCCGGGGAGCGCTTTGTCGGTGCAATCGAGCTGGACGAATGCGAAGAGGCTGAAGCTGACAAAGCGCTGCTGACGGAATTGCTAGCGCAGGGACCTCTCAGCCTGGGACGTTCGCGTGGCGCGGAGTATGGCGGTCAAGCCGAAATCGAGCTTCGCCGTGTACAGACGTGGTCCGAAGTCGAACGGCTGCCGGACGCGGCGGTTCCGTCCTCGCTGCTGATGGTGACCCTCTTGTCCGAGTACGTCGGGCGTGATCGCAACTCTGGTGCGCTGACCCCAGGCGCATTCGAGGCCGAGCTGAGGGATTCCGTCCGCGCTCAGGGAGGAGAGCTGGGATGTCTACTTCGCTCTTTTGTGCAGCGGCAGACACTGTCTGGGTACGTCGCAGCGTGGCGAATGCCGCAGCCAACGATCTCGGTTCTTGCCGCAGGAAGCGTGTTTGTCTTTCAGATGGAACGGCCATTCCCAGCTGGTATGCCGTTGGTCTTGGTCCTAGGCGAACGTCGAGCCGAAGGCTGTGGACGGGCGGCGCTGAACTGGCCTGGACCATTGACCCAGCCGAGCGATGGAGCTCCCATCGAAGTTCAACGTGAAGGACTGCAACTGCTGCTTCCGCCGAAACCGACCACGGTGGACGACACGACGACACTTGCAGGTCTAAAGTCGAGGATGCTGGAGCAGTGGTTGGTGGATCGGATACCGACCTACGTGACGAAGGAAGTCCGCTTCTCACGACTCCCGCGCCCAACGGTACTTGGAGCGGTGCGGTCGCTGACCAGCGGCATGCCGACATGGATGGGACAGGAGTCCACGGCGCTGAGCACAGCGCTTCGGGCCCGACTCGGGGACAAGATCATTCAGCAAATTCAGGAGACGAAGATCATCAAGTCGTCGCCCGACAAACCGCAAGAGTCGCTCCTAGATTGGCTGCGGGATACGATGGGTGCCGCAGCGAAGAGGCTGGACGAGCTGCAGTACGGTGACAAGGCCCCTCGTTTTCTTGAAAACCACACGCTCCCCGAGGATGCGCGGAAGCGAGTCTGCGCAGCGTTCCTCGATGCTGTACTCGATCAAGCACGGCGCCGAGCCGCAGAGCAGGACTAAGCCATGGCCAAAGCGCAAGGAATGCCTCGTGTGGATGCGGGAAAAAGCGGAGAGGCGCGCTGGCAGGAAGCCGCTCCCTATCGCTACGTATCGCTCCTAGAAGCAACGCTCGTTACGACCTCTCCTCTCTCGATCTCGACAGGTGATGCAGACGCCACAGGCGACCAACCGCTGCTTCGCGATGCAGTGGGGCGGCCCTACATTCCTGCCACGGGATTTGTTGGAGCGCTGCGCCAAGCGCTGAGCCGTCAGGTTGCGCAGCTCTGTGCTCCGGACCCGCTTAAACAACGGAAGGATCTAGAGGATGCGATCGTCCGCCTGATTGGGGTGTCCAAAGGGACCCAGGACGATGCAATGCCGATGGGACAGCTCTATTTCGACGATCTGATCCCGCTCGATAACGAGCCCCAGACAGAGCGTCGAGATCATGTTCGCATCGATCCAAAGACGGGCGTAGCCAAAGACAAGGCGAAGTTCGATCGCGAGCTGCTCGCAGTGGGCTCGCGATTTCGGTTGCGAATCGAGTGGCGCACCCAAGAAAGCCCGCGCGTACTTCGGAATGAAGACCGAACAATCATTGTCCTTCTGATGGCAATCCTTGAAGGACAGGCATCGTCCCCAGACGCGAAGCGGACGCCGATCCTGTCTTTGGGAGGCCGAACCCGACGAGGCTTGGGACAAGTCATGATTGCGGGCACAGGGC
>CALMML010000132.1 GCA_937868485.1 uncultured Myxococcales bacterium
TGTATCCGTAGCCCGCTTTGGGAGTCTGTAGGAATCGCTTGGAAGTCTCTGTAGGTGCTGCTCTGTTTGGCTTCGGAGCGCTCACTGTTCGGTCGGATCTAGCACTACAGCCACAGTCTTTGCTTCGCTGCGTCCCTTCCTGCTGGCCCTGACAAGCGGTCGCTCTTTGGCACTGCAGGAACTGGCACATCCTCTGCTTCTGACTCCTTCCTATTCCTCCCTTTGATCTGGAGAACAGAAGCCAATGATCGTCGCTGCACAGCCCAAGAGGGCGGTATCTCTGGTGATATCCCACTCGCAAGCAGATCATGCCTTGCAACAAGAGTTTGTAACTTGCTTGATGCCCATGCTCCGACAAGGACTGCTTTCCGTTTGGAGCCACTCAGACATCGAGGTGGGAACCGACTGGAGAGAAACACGCAGCAGACGCTTGAACGCTGCGGACCTCATCGTACTTTTGATCAGCAAGCACTACTTGGCTGATTCCTTTTGCGCAGAGGTAGAGCTTCCCATCGCGATGCAGCGACACGCAGATCAGCTATCGCGTGTGATTCCGATTCTGCTCAATCACTGCGACTGGAAAAGCTCGCAGCTTCAGGACACAGAGCTGGCGCTGCAGGGAGTCCCGCTGGAGACGCTCGGCAATCGAGACGAAGCGTGGCGACGGATCACCGATCAGATCCATCAGCTGATCGAACATACCCCGTTTGTTTCACGTCGCTGTCAGTCCATGCCGGTGTCGCCATCGCTGATTCCACCGATCAAAGTTCCTGCGGCCTTTGAACGAGCCGATGTCATGCAAGAAATCCGACAAGCATTTACATCTTCCAGCCCGCCTCGCGTGGTGTGCCTGTACGGTCAGTGGGGCCAAGGCAAGAGCCGGACCGCGATTCAATACGCCCAGCTGCATCGACATGCCTACAGCGCGATGTTTCATGTAAACGCAACGGATGAAGCGCTCTTTCAGGCTGGAATGTTCGACATTGCGGTCCGTACACTTCAGCTCAAGCTCAACGATCCCCAGAGCATTCGCGAGGGAATCGATGCCACCCAGCGCTGGATGAGCCTCAACTCTGGCTGGCTCCTTATCCTCAATGATGCAAACCCGCGAATGGTTGACGAGTGGATCCCAAACAGCGATGGCGACGTCCTCATCACTTCCTCCGATGATCTGCGAGGACTGGCCGTGCATCCGCCGGATCGATCCATTTACGTCCGAGAACTCAGCGCTGAGGAAGCAGTGGCGTATGTAACGGAGCGCATAGGACGATCACTCACCAGTGAGGAAGCACGCACCGTTGGACAGATCGCAGAGCGCTTGGGCTTTTGCCAGTTTGCGCTCGAACAGGCTGTCTCATTCATCCTGAGCAAGAAACTACGGCTTCGCTCCTATCTCGCTCGGCTGCAGAGCCATCCGCTCGAAATTCTTGAAATGAATCCAGGAATCCGCATCTCGATCGAAGGAGCCGAGGCTGAAGGCCCCTTGGCCAAGGCATTCCTTGCGCTCTTTGCGGTACAGGACTGCAATCAGATTCCCGTGGATCTGTTTTGCCAAGAGCACCTACACCTGCTCGGTGAGCCATTTTCTCAGCTTACAAGTATCTGGGAAGTCGAAGAAGCGCTGGCGCCTCTGATCAGCTACTCGCTGCTGTCGTTTGACCCAAGTCGAGGAACCTACGGGATCAAACAGCTTGTGCAAGTCGCGCTTCTGCATCGGATGACTGCAGAGACCAAACGAGCGTGGGCCGAGCGAGCGGTCGCTCTCGCCAGTCATGCGATATGCAGTGATCACGCTCAGGACTGGCTGCGTCTGATCACGCTGGCTCCGCTGGTTCGCTCGGCCATCCAGCTGGTCAAAGAGTACGGATTCACATCCATCCCCGCCCACCGCTTGCTCAATCAAGCAGGGTACTTGCTGATTCGACAAGGCGACTACGAGCGAGCCGAGCACTGCTATCGCATGGCGCTCGTGCCAACCGAAGCGGCCCGTTCCGATGAACGACAGCTCGACGATGCAGCGAGTTACAACGGACTGGGAAACGTGCTCTACCACATCGGTGACTACTTCGGAGCAGAGCGAGCGTACCTGCAAGCGCTGCACATCCGCACACAGGCAGTTGGGATGGAACATCCAGCCACAGCAACCAGCCTAAACCACCTGGCGCTCCTCTACCTTCACATGGATCCGCACCGCCCGAAGCTAGAGGACATGTTCCGATCAGCGCTGCGCACTCGTACGCTTTCTCACGGCCACGAACATCCGCTGGTCGCCAAAAGTCAAACCAACCTCGGCATGTATCTGACGATTCAAGGGGGAGAGCGTGGCCAGCCAGCCAATGTCGAGCACCTTCAGGAAGCAGCTCAGCTCCTGCAAGCAGCGCTTCAGCTACGCTTGCGCGTCCTTGGACCTGGTCATCCTGATGTGGCGCACAGCTACTTAGCACTTGGTCGACTGGCACGGGCCAAGTCGGACCATCCTCGCGCTGAGTCGCTGTACAAAAATGCCCTGCGCATCAACGAAGAAGCGCTCGGCAGCAAACATCCCTATCTGGGTCACTGCATGCTTGGACTGGCGCGGCTGTATGCGCTGGACCGTCGCATCGAGCTGGCCCAGTCTACCTATGAAGCGACGCTCTCTCTATGGCGACAGACCATGCCCCCACAGCATCCACTGATTGCCAAGTGTATGTTTGCGCTTGCCGTGCTCAGACAAGACATCGATCCCACCGACTCGATGCAAAAGTATCAGCAGGTACTGAACATCTGGGATAGGACCATCGACAGAAAGCATCCCGACTATCAAGCCTGCTTGCGCCGAATGGAGATCATGTCTTTTTCAGCCATGGCCAGCTAACCCGACACATCCCCGACGAAAGACCCCCCAGCCAGCCAGTGACGCAGGCTTACGCAAATCAACAGCAGACAATACAGGTCACTTTGCGGAGGGAATCCGGTCCGCCTGTTCGCGCAGCTCCTTCGCCTTCATCGTGAGTCCCATACCGTCTGCAATGGTCGCAGCCTTGATGCAGCCTGCTTTTTCACCGGCGCTACACGCCCTCAGAAAGTGTGGCAAAGCGTTCGACGGACTCCCTCTGCGGAGCTGCTCTTCCCCCTTGGCCAGCTCGGACTGCAGCACTTCAGGTGCTGACCCCTTCGGCTTCTCCGTCTGAAAGACCTTGCTGCGTTCCACTTCACAGACACCCGATACCGTGCGCAAGCGGAGCTGACCATGAAAGTTGATTGGCTCTACGAACGTCGTCCGAAAGCTCCCTTCATCATCTACCCAGAAGAAAAAGGACGTGTCTTTGGAAATCGCGGACGAAGAGGATCCTTCAGCCAGCGCAAACCGAACATACCCCGCGCTGCGATCCAGATCAGACAAGACCAGCGAAAGACGCCCGCTGTCATTGGCAATGTACGCGATCGGGAGTTGTTGGCTAAAGCCCATCAGCCTTAGCTCACCGATGATACTGGCCTCCTCTAACAGCTCTGTTCCACTCGAAAATAGCGCCCACATAGCCCGCGTCTGCAACCGGCAGGACAGATGTTGCGGACGCTGCATCACCGAAAACTGTGGCTCAATTTTGGAAGCCGCTGCGGTCGCTGCAGACGAGCACCCGCTACGCAGCTCCGCAATCCATTCCGATGGATGCGCAAAGTTGAGGCTCTGTCCGTTTGCGGAAAAGGTAACGATGCCAAGCAGACGACCTTGGCCATCAAAGAGTCCTCCACCGCTCGACCCAGGTGAGACTGGCGTCGTCACTTGAATCAGCTGCGACTTGTACTCAGGAATCGTGGCAACGCCTGGAACCACTTCCGGCTTCGTGCCAGAGTCACTCACCGCCTTTGCTGCAGCGCTGGGCTCTTTGTTCGTTTTGCTCAGCCCACGCGCAACACCAGTCACCGCAGCAGCCGACCTGCTTCCTTCGGACTCGCTTCCTTCTCGGGTTCTGTCCACTGGATCGCGCAGTGCGGAGACAATGCCATCCGATAGCGTCAACTCCAGTCCGCGCGGAGCCCCCACGCAGTAGACGCGCTCTCCCACTTTGGCCTGATAGGAAGGACGCATACTGACCTTGGGGCGATCGAGTCCCGGCACGCGGAGCAGCGCCAAGTCTCTTTTCGGATCAACTGCAAGCAGCGTCGCCGCAATGACGCGGTCTCCTTGCTGAACACTGACTGCTGTTGCCCCTTCAATGACGTGATAGTTGGTGATGACTTCATCGCTGGAAACCACCACTCCGCTTCCTTGGGTCTGACGATCTTTGGCTTCACAGCGAACCACAACCACGGACGGAGCCACTCTGGCAAACACCACAGATGCGGGCAACTCTGAGGCGGCTTCTTTGCCTCGCTCGACCTCTCTAGGTAGCGCCCAGACATCCAGGCTTGTGCCACAAAGCGATGCGACCGATACAAGCACTCCCACTAAAAAGCGCCGAGTAGAGCCAGACAACACAGCCACTGCGTGACTACAAAGCATCACGGACTCCCCAAGACAAACAGGTACCGTTGTAGTTCAAATAATGGGATTGGAACCCGCAGCAGCGTCGCTAGAAACGCACGCCTTGTAGGGTCAGTTCGACAGCAGATCCGCTCATCAACCAGCTTGCGCTGCTCTTTTTCGGAACAGGCAAGCGAACCAGAAGCTCACCGTCATCCCGACGGACCAGCGTCTTGCTCCTCATGACCATCACGATCCCACTGATCAACAAAACCGACCCGAGGCCAGTTGCCACGCCGCCCCCAATAAGATATCCACTATTATCGTGCTTAAATCCAGCCGTATCGGTCGAACTGAATATTGGAATCATGATGAGTGAGCTGAGGCCGCCAATCACAGCAATGCCCCCAAAGATCGTCAGCATCAGTCCACTGGACCGGAACCTTAACGACCCCGCCTTTACCGACAATGTCACGCTGGGTGATTGAGGCAGAGAGAACACGCCTGACGGAGTAATTCCATCGCCGCTAATGAAGTACTGAGCGTCACGCTCAACAGCCACACTACACGGTATTCTGCAGCGCTGCTTCCACGCATAAATCGAGCCTACCGCGCCAGTCCCGATGACGTGACCGATGCTGGTGATTTGATTCAGCGCCACCCCTTCGTTCTCGCTCTCGATTTGGACGACGGTCTGATTGCTGTTTGAAGGCAGGTCTGCCTTCCACTCCGGGGCAGGAAACGGTCTTGGCTCAGGTGTAGCAGCGGGTGCAGGTGTCCCCGTCTCCGCTGGAGCGGGCGTAGACACACTCGTGATCGAGGCCCAGTCAAACCGCTTGACCGCGCCCGTAGCAAGTCGAATGGTGATGTGATCGTCAGGAACAAGCTCGACCAGTTCTCCACGATAGATGGAACCGTTCGGAAGCCTAACGATGCGCTCACTGGCAGCTGCCTGAACATCTTGGGCATGTGCTAGGTATGGGTAGATTGAGAGCGTGAGCACGAGAAGTGGCCAAGAGGTGATTTGTCTGATCATTGCCGCTACAACGTAGCACATTTTCCGACGGTGAATGATACGTTTTGCCACAGCCTGCAACCCTGCGGAATGATGTAGAAATGCCCCGGTGCGGCAATCTGAGGTGCCACTGTCAGCAGTCCTAACAGAGCAGGCTCTGGGCTCACCTAGCGTGCTGTAAGCACTTCCTCCAAGCGGTCCAAGCCCAGTCCTTGTCTCGTCAAGCCTCACGTTTCCTTCGCCAAGCTGCACGTTCACTTCGCAAAGCAGCGCTTTCACTTCGCAAAGCAGCGCGTTCACTTCACTGAGCCTCGCTTTCACTTCG
>CALMML010000133.1 GCA_937868485.1 uncultured Myxococcales bacterium
CGGGCAGGCGCCCGATCGCGATCACGAGCGCGGCGGACTGTGCGGTGGCGCGCAGTGTGATCACGGCGCGGGCGGACTCGATCCTGGCTTCGTACGATGCGAGGCGGACGTATCTGCTGAATCAGCTGGTGGCGTATCGCGCGCGCTTCTGACGCTACGATCCGGGCAAGATGCTGCGCAGTGCGACGCTGGCGGCTTGGCTGATGGCGCGGCTGTGGTAGTCGTAGATGTCGATGGGGGTGCGGCTGGCGAGCTTGCGGAGCGCGGGGACTGCGGCCTGGGCGCGCGGACCGATGACTCCGAAGATCTCGCAGAGCTTGACCAGCTCGGCGCTGGCGACGGTGCCGCTCGCCAGTGTGGTGAGGGTCTGGATCGCCGCATCATCGAGCGGTGCGCAGAGCGGAATCACGCGATGGAGCGCACGGACAGCGCCACAGACGGCCTCTGCATCGGTGCTTTGCGCAGCGGACAGGAGTGCAGCAAGTGACTTCGCTCCGTCGCGGCTGGCCAGTCCTTCTGCGGCTTTGGCGCGTACGGTTCCGATCGGACACAGAAGCTGCGCCAAGAGCAAGTCCGCCGCTTGCTGATGCGTGCTGGCCCACGCCAAGATCATGGCTGCGCGCTGTCCATCGTGATCCGCGCGCTGGGAGACAAGCGTCTGGCAGTCTGTCTGCACCGCAAGGGGGGTCCGCAGCAGCGCTTCGCCTCCGATTTCGCGCAGAAAGCGAAGCAGCTGATAGCCATGCGCTCTGCGACGACTAAACGCCAGACAGATCGATCGCAGCGCGGCGTGTCCTTGGTGAATGAGCGCGTCGAGCGCAGCATCCGCAACGGAGTCATGACGAATCGCTTCAGGAGGCGTCATGTAGGGATCTGGCGTGATCCAGGGCTCCATGTTGACGGAGCCCGAATCACCCAGCGCGGTGGTCAGGGAATCGATGGCATCGGGCGGAAGATTCGATCGCCTAGACAGCGCTTGGGCGGCAGCCAGGCGACGGAGTTCACTGCCTGGGGTGGGATTGTGTAGCTCTGTCAGAAGCGAGGGAATCGGCGTGTCGGACCAGCTGCTTAGCAAGGCTTCGATCTGCGCAAGCGGAGTCATTGCGCAGGATCATAGCGCTTAGCTGCTCGCGGTGGGGACTGGCTGCGGAATCATCAACGCATCGACGGGACGCAGTCCCTCTTCATCAAAGCCGATGAATGCAGTGGCGCGATGTGGACGAATCAGCGACAGCCGATACAGCTCGTTGTATGCAGCCAGAACGTGCGGATCTTTTCCAAGCTGCGCCATGGCTCTGCCGACGGCAAGCGGATACTGTCCTTTCGCTTCTGCGGTGAGACTTGCAACCTTGACGCTGGTCTCTGCTTCCAGGGTTGCAACCGCCAGGCGTCCTTCTTCCTGAAGCTCTGCACGCGCGCGTCCGAGCCGGGCTGCGATGGTGGACAGAATCCGGGCAGACACCTCGGGAAGCAGGCTGACTTTCTGTAGGAAGGCGAGATCGATCACAACGCCCCAGCGCTCAGTGTCGGTGCGGATGTCGCTCTTGAGATGCTCTCCCAGCTCGGATCGATCGCACAGGATTTCACCAAATGTCCGTCGACCAAGTAGCGCCAGCGTGGCATGCATCACCAGTCCTCGCAGGGATTCATGAAGATGCGAAACCGCGTACTCTGCTTTGACCGGATCCACCACTCGGTAGTCGATCCAGACATCGACAATCACGGTCGTTCCTTCGCGATCGGCAACATGAATGTCTGCGATCTGAAGGAAGTCGCGACGCAGTGACACACGATGCAGAGACACCCACGGAAGCATGCGCGAAGGAAGCCACGTCAGTCCTGGCTCGCGATGGGTTTCGATGTGCTTTCCGAAGCGCTCGACCAGCACAACTTCTTCGTCTTCCACGCAGACCGTTAGCATGCGCAGGACAGACCACAGTCCGAACACAACCAGCAGCGGTGTTGCCATTCCGACAAGGAGAGGGAGCCAGTTGATCATGAGTTCACCTTCTGCTGGGAGTGCGTGGTCTGGGAATCGCTCTTTCCGCGTACATAGACATGGCGTGCTTCCGATAGGACTTCGGCTCGGCGACGGGAGACGTAGTCTGAAAGGACGTTGGCTCTGTCTAGCTCGCGCAGCTTCGATCCAAGCTCGTTCATCTCGACTTCAATTGCGCGCGCACGCTCGGTCGCGATGGCGACTCCTTTGCGCGCTGCGATGAGCCGCTGCTGACATTCTCCTTCCGCGCGAAACAGTGCCGCATCGACATCGCTCTTGGCCTGCACGACGGTGTTTAGCGCTTCGCGTAGCTCATCTGGCGACTCGAAGTTCATCACATCAATCGCTTCGAGCCGTACGCCAAAGTGATCGCCAATCAGCTTTTTGCCAAACTCTGTCACGCGCTGATTGAGGGTCTTTCGCTCTCTGCGAATGAGTGCGTAGGCACCCAGGGAGTCGTCAATCAGCTGTTCTACCGACGGTGACGTTGTGCTTCCGAGCAGCGCGCGTGGAGTGGGACTTTGGAAGTTTGCGATCTCATTTCGGAGCACGCAGGTAAACGTTCCCACCATGTGCGGAATCGGTCGCGTCAGACCAAACAGATGATGTTCGAGCTGATCGATGACCGGCGCAAAGCGCAGCGCAGACTGGTAGCGAATCGTGATTCCGTCATTGGTCATCACGGTGCGATCTTCGTCTCCGCTCAGCTCGACATTCTGTTCCTTGATGTTCACGCGCAGGATGTGATCCCACGGCTGTTTGCGATGCAGTCCTGAAGACAAGACTCGCAGCGTTCCCGACGGTTCACGGACTGCTCTTCCGAAGCGACTCAGGACCGCGACTTCTCCTTCTGGGACATGGACGAAGCTCTTTGCTGCGATGATGGTTGTCAGCAGCAGGACGCCGATTAGGATTCCGTACGTAAACATTAGAACCTCTCTGCGGGGGCCGTAACCAGCCAGCGCTCTTGCCAAGGGGTGACTTCCAGCTCGTGAACCATCGCTGCGTCTTCTTTGCGCTGTTCGCTCTCTGCATCGGCGGCTGCATACGCGATGGCGAGGCCGCGATTGACTTCGACCACGTCTTCGTTGAATTCACGATGAGCAGCCGAAACGAGCGGCAAGCGATCGACCGCATCGGCACTGTCCACGATGCTTCCGTGCGGAACGAAGCGACCTTCGGGAAGCTCGACACCGACGACGATTGCACCGATTCCGATGTAACAACCTGCGCCCACTACGGCGTCATGGACGACCGCATTGAAGCCCACAAAGGTGCGATCCCCGATGTAGGAAGGACCGTGAATGAGCGCGTTGTGTGCGATCGAGACGCCTTCGCCCACGTAGATTGCCCACTGCTCGCCAGCGACTTCTACGTACTTTTCTTTGAGCGCGTGCAGGATCACTCCGTCTTGGATGTTGGAGTTTGATCCGATGAAAAATGGTGCGCCTTCATCGGCCCGTACAGAGGTGTCCGCAGCGACGTGAACGTGATCTCCCAAGACCACCTTCCCAATCACGGTTCCTTGCGGATGAACATACGCGGTGGGAGATCGAACTGCATTGTGACGAATGTGACGCAGCCAGCGATGGTGCGCAGGCGCTGCTTCACTGTGTCCGGTCACGCGCGCTTGCGCATGCTCCTGACCGAGCGTTGCACGAACCCCGCGTGCGCGTGCTTCCGCGCTGACCAGCGCCGAGGATCGCTTGCCACGATGCAGATACAAGTTCAGCGCATGCATCAGCATTCCGACGACCAGTCCGGTCAGCAGGTGTCCGCTCAGCGTGCCGAGCGCCGTTGCCAAAAAGGCCACCGCTTCCAGCTTTTCCTTCTTGGCCAGCTCGGTCAGGGTGCGCCACTCGATCAGACGGAATCCGACCACGCACAGAAGTCCCGCGAGCGCCGCTTGCGGAATGCTACTGATCGCCGGAGCCAGCGTCAGAATCAGTCCAGCCAGCAGCAGTCCGTGAAGCAGCGAAGACAGTCGATTGGTGCCTCCGCTTTGGACGTTCACACCGGACCGCACCACCACGCCTGTGACCGGCATTCCGCTAAACAGTCCGACGGTGAAGTTTGCCAGACCTTGTCCGAACAGCTCTAGGTTGGGCTCATGCGGACGGCTGTTTTTGGTCATCCGATCCAGCGCTTGCGCAGACAGAAGCGATTCCAGTGCGGCCAGCAGTCCCAGCGGAAGCGTCGCCACCGCCAAGTCCAGCCAGTTTTCATCCGCAACAATCGGAACCGAGAGATCGGGAAGGATGGACAGCACTTCTCCGATGTCGCGAACGCGCTCGATCTTCCAGCCGACATACACCGATACAAACGTCACCACAGCGACGGAAATTGCAGCCGCAGGAAGGCGCTTGTACTTGGACAGCGCGACGATTGTAAACGCAACCGTAAGCCCGGAAACGACCGCAACCCACGACACATGATGCAGCCACTGCGGACGATGCATCATCATCGCGAGATCGATCACTTGATAGTTTACGACTTCAGGAAAACCCAGCAGCTCTGGGATCTGACTGTCGAGCAGCTTGATTCCGACTCCGCTTGTGAAGCCAGCCAGAACGCTCTCTGGAACGTACTTTCCGAGCCGTCCTGCGCCACTGAAGGACAAGATCAGCTGAAGGACTCCGATTAGCAGACAGGCTGCGGCAACACCGACGGTGCCAAAGCGCTGAGACAGTCCCAGCACCATCACAGAGAGCGCAGCTGCGGGGCCGGTTACTTGCATCGGAGCGCCACCAAATGACGCAGCAATGAAGCCTCCGATGGCACCTGCAAACAGACCTGCGGAAGGTGGCAGACCACTGGCTACAGCCAGCGCCAGGTTCAGGGGCATGGCGACCGCAGCGACGGTGAGTGCGGCCAAAATGTTGGGAAGCTTCGGCTGAAACAGCGCGTCTTTCCAGTCCGACTTCCACGCCGAAAACATCGAACCCATGCGCGTCACAAACGGAGAGTCTTCCGTCCGTTTCCGTCGTGACGAGGTTCTACTTGTTGTCTCTTTCATGTTCGCTCCCAGAGCGAGAACGCTCATGCGCAGATACACATGAGCTGTGATTCAGAACAGCGCCATGCAGATCACTGCCGAGCTGTGACCGCGTGAACTGTTCCGTGCGCGCTGATTGTCAGCGCACGACATGACTTGCAACGACCCGCTAGATCGTGCGCGGAGGTCGCTCTGGGGCTTCGCGATGCGTCAGATCAAAGAGCTTTTCAGCGACGTAAAATCCAGCGTTGTGGTCGCCTCTGTGATGCAAAAAGCAATCGGCGCAGTGGGCCATCAACGAAACAAGCGGAGCGCTTCGCTTGGCCGGATCGTCGTCGTCTTCTTCTTCCGCGTCTTCGCCCCGCTCTTGTTCCGATTCATCATCCGATTCCGGGGAAGACGCCGGATCTTCCTCTTCGCGTGTCCCTTGGTCGTCTGATTCGTCGTCTTCTTCTTCGGGACCTGCTCCGGTTCGATTCGTCCGGCCTTGGGCCCCAGTCCGTGCGTCGCTGCGCGTGCTATTTCTTGGCGACTGCGCGATCGAAGCAGACTCCCACCACAGTCCCATGGGCCTCCCGCCTTGCCATAGCTCCAGCAGGAGCGACAGCACGGCCAGAAGCACCCAGGATCGTGGCTGATAAAGACTCATCGAGCGTGCTTCATATACCGGATGCGCCGAGTGCATCGCAATTTTCTCTGTGCCTCGGCTTCCCTGTCCGTTCCCTGTGCGATTCCGTTTCGTACACGCCCCGTCGCTGGTCGCGCATCACGAGCGTTCGTGCTGT
>CALMML010000134.1 GCA_937868485.1 uncultured Myxococcales bacterium
CGCAAAACTACACAGGTTTTTGGTTTTAAATGGCAAAGAGGGGCACTGAAACTTCCCAATGCCGATGACTTTGCAATTTTTGCGCCGCACGAAAAACGCTTTGACTTCATGGCACTGGCGATGGTGCGGTCATTGCATACGATTCCTCACCCCCGCTTGGGCAGATGACCACAACTTTTGACGTCAACTTTTGGCCTCATTTGTTGACGCCATTTTTTGCCACCAACAGTTGACCTCATCTTCTGACCCCAGATTTTGCGTTCATTTTTAGATCTCATTTTTTGATTGAAAAGCGCCGTCCCGACGGAACGTCGTCGCGGTGGGTCTTTCGTGAGCAACGTCACTGCCACAGACGGTGACGGTTCTCCCTCGTTACCGTGGGGAGGCTTGCGCCACAGGATGAGCAAGGAAGATCTTCTGCCAGCACAGCGACAGACCTCTCTATACTGGGCGGAGAGCCATGTCCCAGCGTCTGTTTACTCGTGTTGCTGTCGTGCAGCTTGCTTACCATCCGGCGATTCTGCTGGCGAATCGCTCGCCGCTGGAAGATCCGCTGGGGACGGACGATGCGCTGCGTGTTCTCGATGATCTGCCGGGAAAGCTGACGGAACGATTGCAGTCGCTGCGAGCGCGGATTCGGCAGACGTACCTCGGGCAGCTTCGGAAAAAAATCGTCGCGGTGCTGGACTTTTGCCGACGCTCCGGCGTTCGCCTCGTGGTGTTTCCGGAATATGCTGTGCCCTGGCAGCTCCTAAGCGACGTTGTGCAGGCGAGCGATCAGATGGTCGTGGTGGCCGGGACGCACACGGTGGATCGCGAGTCGCGCAAGAGCGGCATCTATGCGCAGCTCGGTACGGCGAACCCGACGCTGCTTTCGGCGGTCTGTCCGGTGCTGCATCGCGGACGAGCGCTGGCGCTGCAGGCGAAGCTGAATCCTGCCAAGCCCGAAGAAGGACAGATGAAGCCAGGGACGACTTGGAGTCCGATCGAGCTGCCCGACGGACTGCCGGGACCGATGGGGGCGCTGGTCTGTCTGGACTTCCTGTTCCGCGAGAGCCCGGCGCATCAGCGGCTGGTGCTGCCGCACTTGAATGACTGCCGGTTTTTGGTTGTGCCAAGCCTTACGCCGACGCACACACTCGGTGAGTTTGCCGCCAAGGCCTGGGAAGAAGCCCGTCGGTATGGCCGACCGGTTCTGTACTGCGATACGGCGGGGCTTGCGGACAAAGAAGGCGGAGGAACGTCGATCTTTGTCGATGAGGGTCATCCGAGTGACCTGCGCAACTTCCCTGAGCAAGTTGGTTATCTGGATCGCGGAGAAGAAGGCGTCATCGTCGCTGACATTGACTTGGGATACCTCCGGGTGGGGGAATCGACACGCTACAACTGGGAGCGTCCGGTCCGCCCAGTTGCTGCGGCAAGCCTGCTGTATGGGTTCCATCCGGCAGACCTTCGCTACAAGTCCTGGCGGAAGGAGACGGAGTCCCTCCTGCTCGCAGAGGACGACGACGCTGTCGAAGCGCTATCCCAGCGCGTCGAGGGCGATTCAGAGATCATCCAGAATGCTGCCGCCATCGGTGGGCCGTCGCGTGAGCGCAGGCTGCGTCAGCTTGTCACGGGCCACGCACGTCTACAAACCATCGACGACTTCCATAAGCGACTGCGCGAGGTCGAGCTTCCCGACGATGTGTTGCCACTCCCGGTATTGCGCGGAGTCATGGCCGGAGCGGTGTCCGATGTGCTGTTTGACTGGCAGCGCGAGACCCGAGACCCCAAGCTGGCCGAGCTGTCCGAGCGACTGCGCAAAGCATCGGAAGCCGCGAACAAGGACCGTGCCGAGCGCAGCGAGCCCGGAACCAAGTCGATTGGCCAAGTTCGGGAATCGGTCATCGGAACCGAGCTTCAGCGCTCAGCGCCGACGCCAACCGTCATCCACCAAGTCCGACAGGTGCTGCCCATCGGAATCGATCCAGCGCTCCTCGGAGTCCGCCAAGCAAACGGACTCACCCTACGATTCGCCGCCAGCGTCGATAACCTGTGGATGAACTCCCTGCGCGGGCTGATGGATGAACCCGAGCGCATTGATGGCTCACCCAGTACGGAGAACATCAAGATTGTGGAGGGACTGCCCGTTTCCGAATGGCTGCCTGCCGTTGGCGGGCTTGCCGGTCTGAAGGTGAGGACTCCGCATGCTGCTGCGCCAGGCCCGAAAGTTGTTTCGAGCCGTTCCGTCTCTGCTGGTGTGCCTGGCTCAGAGCGTATGTCTTCACGGCACGCTCCTACCCCAACGAGCCTGGACTCGTTGGCTACCCTGCTGTTGCTGGCGCGCGCCGAAGGCCGCAGCTCTTGTGCCGTCTTGTCCATAGAAGGCAGTGACAGAGAGAAACCGTTTATCGTACCTCGCGACGTCT
>CALMML010000135.1 GCA_937868485.1 uncultured Myxococcales bacterium
GCGCATCAGCTCTGCCGTCGCTTCGCCCGACACCGACTGCACTTCGCGCTGCTCGCCGCCCGCTTCCTTGGGCTTGGCTGGCGCTGCCCCTTCGTCTGCACCAAAGCCGCCGAAGATCACGTTCCAGATCGAGCGATTCATCGCCTTGCACATGATGTAGCTCAGGATCGCGCCCGATGAGCCAACCAGTGCGCCCGTGATGATGAGCAGGTCGTTGGACAGCATGAAGCCCGCCGCCGCCGCCGCCCAGCCCGAGTAGCTGTTGAGCATCGACACCACGACCGGCATGTCCGCGCCGCCAATCGCCATCACCAGGTGAATCCCCAGCACACACGCGATGCCCGTCATGATGAGCAGCTCGGTCGTCGCATGCTCTGCACCGAGAAACCGCACAAGCAGATAGCCCGACGCCGAAAGCAGCGTCAGGTTTAGCAGGTGCCGACCCGGAAGCAGCAGGGGCTTGCTGCGAATCGTGCCGCGCAGCTTGCCAAACGCGATGATCGACCCGGTAAACGTCACTGCGCCAATCAGCACACCGAGAAAGATCTCGACGTGATGAATCACCGCTTCCGCGCCCGAAAGCTGATGATCCGGCGACAGGTAGCTCGCAATGCCCACCAGGACGGCGGCGGCTCCGACGAAGCTGTGAAGCACCGCGACCAGCTCCGGCATGCTGGTCATCGCGACCCGCGCCGCCACGACTGCACCGATGGTGGCACCGACTGCGACTGCTCCCGCCAAGATGCCGACCGATTCCAGCCCAAGCGAGCTGCTTGAAAACGCCGTCAGCGTCGTGGCCACGATGGCCAGCAGCATGCCGACGATTCCAAACGCATTGCCGCGCCGCGCCGAAGACTGCGTGGACAGTCCTCCCAGGCTCAGGATGAACAGAACACCCGCCGCAAGATAGGAAACCGTAACGAGACTGGACTGCATGGGGCACCTACCTGCGGAACATCTTCAACATGCGCTGCGTGACCAGAAAGCCACCCGCGATGTTGATGGTTGAAAGCAGCACGGCCACTGCGGCCAAGATCGTGGCGGGCGCGAGCGGCGGACCGCTCAGCTTCAGCATGCCACCGACGATGATGATGCCTGATATGGCGTTGGTGACGCTCATCAGCGGCGTATGCAGCGCGGGCGTGACGTTCCACACCACCTGCCAGCCGACGAAGCACGACAGCACAAACACCGTCAGGTGCGACAGAAACGCCGGCGGCGCAAACAGTCCAATGCCCAAAAACGCCACCGCCATCAGCAGCAGCGCCGAAAGCTGCGCCCGAGGATTGACCGACGTGTCCTCGTGCCCGTGTCCGCCCTTGGCTTCCTTGCCCGCCGCCTTGACCGGCGCGGCTTGCGGCTTCTTGGCCTCGGTGGGAGGCGGCGCTTTCGGCTTCGGCGGTGGTCCCAGCACTTCGCCTTCGTGAACCACCAGCGCGCCGCGCACCACTTCGTCTTGCAGGTTGACCTGCCACTTGGTCCCGCCGCCCATGTCCGTCAGCAGGTGAACCAGGTTGTTGCCGTACAGCGTGCTCGCCGTCGGCGCCAAGCGACTTGGCAGATCCATGTAGCCGATGACGGTGACGCCTCGGTGATTGATGACCTCGCCGGGCCGCGTGACCTCGCAGTTTCCGCCCGCTTCTGCCGCCAGGTCCACCACCACGCTGCCGGGACGCATCTGCTCGACATGGCTGCGCAGGATGAGCTGCGGTGCCGCTCTGCCCGGAATCAGCGCCGTCGTGATGATGATGTCCACCTCGCGCGCCTGCTTTTCAAACAGCGCCATCTCTGCCGCGATAAACGCTGGGCTCATCTCCCGCGCGTAGCCGCCTTCGCCGGTGCCATCTTCGGCCAGCTCGACTTCCAGAAACTCCGCGCCCATGCTCTGGACCTGCTCGCGGACGACCGGACGCGTATCAAACGCACGCACAATCGCACCCAGGCCGCGTGCAGCGCCAATTGCCGCAAGACCTGCCACACCAGCCCCAATCACCAGGACTTTGGCGGGCGGAACCTTTCCGGCTGCGGTGACTTGGCCCGTAAAGAAGCGACCAAAGAAGCTCGCGGCTTCGATGACCGCCCGATATCCCGCGATGTTCGCCATCGAGCTGAGCGCGTCCATCTTCTGCGCCCGCGTGATGCGCGGGATGAGATCCATCGCCAGCACCGTGGCTTTGCGCGCCGCCAGTCGATCCACCAGATCCCGGTTTTTCGCGGGCCACAGAAAGCTCACCAGCGTCGCTTTTTCGCGCAGCAGCTCTGCCTCATGTCGGCCAAGCTGCGGATGCATATCAGGCGGCTGAACCTTCAGCACGATGTCCGAGCCCGCCCACAGCGCGGTGGTATCGCCGACCACTTGCGCGCCTGCTTTTTGATAGTCCTCGTCTCGAAACGATGCGCCATCGCCCGCGCCGGATTCAACCTGGACGGCAAAGCCAAGCTTACAGAGCTTGCCCACCGTCTCCGGGGTTGCAGCGACGCGCCGCTCTCCCGGCTTGATCTCTTTGATGATGCCGATGTTCATGTGTTTGGCCAAAAGAGCGAAGGCTCTCTCGATGAGAAATCGAACTTTTCCAGTGCTGAGAATAGGCCGATCCGTCGGCGAGAAACAAGCGCGCTCTGGGCCGAATACGCGGCGACGGACTTTTGTGAACCCTTGCGAAATCCCTGATTGTGCTTCTGCTTCGGACGTGGCTAGCATGACCACATGCAGACAGCGGATAGTCGCGACCTCGTCCTCGACCGGCTGTGGCAACATGCCCGTGCCCGTCCCAGCGAGCCCGCGCTGTACCAAAAACACAGCGACGGTGAATGGAAAGCGCTGACCTTTGCCGATTATCGCGACCTCGTCCATCGCACGGCGGCGGCTTGCGTCGCGGCGGGCATGCCAGAAGGTGGATCCATCGGCATCTTCTGTGAAAACCGCGTCGAGTGGGTCTTGGCTGCCCTGGGCGCGCAGGCTGCTGGCGGTCTGGTGTCCGGGATCTACATGAACTCGACGGACGACCAAGCGGTCTACATCTTGGCGCACTGCGAAGCCACGATTGCGGTCGTCGATGGTCCTCGGCAAGTCGAGCACCTGCTGCCGCACCTCTCCATGATGCCCAAGCTGTCGCGCATCGTGGTCCTCACCGAGCCCGATGTGGCGTCCTCGTTTGTCTCTAAGCCTGGGCTTGTGGTGAGCTGGCAAGAATTTCTCGACAGCGGCAAAGGCCACGAACAGACCGTCGATGAGCGCTTTGCCCGCCTGACCCCCGACACGCTCGCATCGCTGATCTACACGTCCGGCACGACGGGAACGCCCAAAGGCGTGATGCTGTCCCATCACAACCTGGCTTGGACCGCGCGCACCGGCCTGTCGACGTTTCAGGTCGATCGGCAAGACGTGATGGTGTCGTATTTGCCGCTGTCGCACATCGCCGAGCAGATGCTGACCATCTACGTCGCCATCACCGCCGGGATGAAGATCTACTTTGCGGGCGGCATTGATCAGCTCAAGGACACGCTGCTGGTCGCGCGTCCCACCGTGCTGTTTGGCGTGCCGCGTGTGTGGGAAAAGCTTCAGTCTGCGCTGGCGCTGCGGCTTGCTGAGCAAAAGCCCTTTCAGCGTCGCATCATTGCCTGGGCGCGCGATGTCGGCAGCCGCGTCGGTCACTACCGGCTCGAGTCCGGCTCGCCGTTTGGGCTGCTCGCGGTCGAAGAGATCGTCGCCCGCAAGCTGTTCTTTACCAAGATTCGCACCTCGCTGGGGCTGGAGCGCCTGCGCTTTGCCGTGTCCGCCGCCGCCGCGCTGCGCAAAGATGTCGTCGAGTTCTTCCTGTCGCTCAGCATCCCGATACACGAGATCTACGGCCTGTCCGAGAGCACCGGACCGCTCACCATGAATGTGCCGTCCGCCGGACAGACGCGCGTCGGGACGGTGGGACGACCGCTGCCCGGCTCGGCGCTCAAGCTCGCAGCCGACGGCGAAATTCTGTTTCGCGGTCCGAACGTCGCGCTCGGCTACTTCAAAGATCCCGCCGCCACCGCGCAGACCTTCCAAGATGGCTGGCTGTATACCGGCGACATTGGCGAACAAGACGACGCGGGCTTTTTGCGCATCACCGACCGCAAAAAGGATCTGCTGCGCACCTCGGGCGGAAAGTACGTCGCGCCCCAGCCGATCGAGAGCCTGCTCCGTACGCTGCCGCTCGTGTCCCAGGCGGTTGTGGTCGGCGAAGGTCGCAAGTTTGTCTCGGCCCTGCTGACGCTCGATCCAGAGCGCGCCAGCAAGTACGCGGAAGCAAGCGGCCTGCCCACGTCACGCACCGAGCTGATGGCCAGCGACAAGCTTCGCCAGTTTGTTCACGACCAGCTCGAGCAGATGAACGCGCAGCTTGCCCGCTTTGAGCAGATCAAGCGCTTCACCATCTTGCCGACCGAGTTTTCGATCGAGCGCGACGAAGTCACCCCGACCCAGAAGCTCCGTCGCAAGGTCATCACCAAGAACTACGCCGCCGAGATCGACGCGATGTACGCCGAAGGCGAGCCCACCGAGTCCTAGCCTCGGTCGCCCGCGCCGCACCAGCCTTCCGCGCTACAGCTTCGTCCAGCTTGTGCCACTGAGGGTCGGTGGCGCTTGCAGCGTCAGCGTGTACTCGGCCCGGCGGTTCTTTGCCTGATCCACGTTGTCGCCGGTCCTTACCATCGGCGACCGCTCTCCGTACCCGACAAAAAAGATCGGCATCCGAAAGCCCTTCTGTCGGAAGTACGTCGCAATCGACTTGGCCCGGCTGCGTGACAGCGTCAGGTTTTCCGCGTCGCCACCAATCGTGTCGGTGTGTCCCGTCACAAACAGCATCGGCTGCGGAATCGCGCCCATCACCACGCCTTGCTCGGACCACTTGAGCAGCGTCTTTTCCACCCGATCGAGCACCGTGGTGATCCGCCGCAGGCTGTCATCCAGCTTGGCTTTTTCGCTGTCCCGAACGTCCGACGACGCCGGGTCGAAGTTCACATCCTCGTGCGGGACCGCCACAAACCACGGATACAGGTTGATGTGGCCGCTCGCGCCGTCTTTGTCAAACAGCTTCACCGACAGCCGCAGCACCACGCTCTCCGTCGGGGCCGAGGTCGAAAACTCCCACGGAATCCGCAGCCACGTTCCGGGCGCTTCCCCCGCAAAGCCGACCTTGCCTTCGCCCATCTTTTCGCCGTCGTCCGAAAAGACCTCGATCTCGGCCCGGCCCGCTGGCGCCGACAGTGTCAGCTCCACAAAGCGCTTTTCGACGTTCAGGTGCGGCGACACATAGTTTTTGTCGTAGCCAATCTGCAGCGTCCGGTTTAGCACCGTGTCAAACGTCACCGGACGCTTCCAGAGCTGACCGCCGACCTGCGCCGTGATCATCCCTTCCCAGTGCGTCGCCCCCGGCTTGCCCGACCCGAGCTTAAACGAAGCCTTCTGGCCCGCCCCGAGCTTCTTTGACTGGTACTTGAACTCACCCGCTTCGCCGCTTGCCGATCCCAGCGACGGATCGGCTTCTTTGGCCACCAGCGCCACCGACAGCCCCGTAAGCGCCGCATCCGCCGAGATGATGAGCGTCGGCTGATCCGGCTGCGGCACCGGGGTCTTGAGCGAAAAGCGAACCGGATCGCCGTCCGCCAGCGCAGACAGAGCAAACAGCTGGACACAGACCGCGACCGCTTGCGAAAGACCTCGCCTCATCCGTGCAGCCTATCGCGCCGCCTCGACGGCGTAAACGGCAGAAACGCGCCCCCGCTGCTTACTTCTTGCCCTTTGCTTTGGGCTGCGGCGCTTTGGCTTTTTCGATGTCCGCTTTGAGCTGCTC
>CALMML010000136.1 GCA_937868485.1 uncultured Myxococcales bacterium
AAATGGCATTCAAGAGGTAACGAGTTCGACCCTCGTCAGCTCCACATCAAACCCCGTCGGTAACCACCGATGGGGTTTTTGCTTTTCTGGGGGTCGGTTTTGGGCTGGCTGCGTGGACGCGGGCTTACTTGGTCGTGAAGGTGGCCTTGGTGCAGTCGCTTGAGCACTTGCCCGCGCTGATGTCGGCGCACGCTGTCGCATTCACGCACACGGCACAGGCATCGTCCGGGCTGCCGCAGGTCGCGTCACAGGACAGGCCAGATGACTTGAGCCCGCAGCTGGAGAGCTTGTCACAGGCATTCTTGCAGCTCTTGTCGCCTCCACAGGCTGCGAGCCCCAAGCCCAGCAGCACAACCATCAGCAGCTGATTCCAACGCTTCATCGGTGTTCTCCTCCTGTAGAGCTAGGGTAGCGGCACCGAGACGATCAGGGACGCAAAAAGAAGGGCCGCGCTCGGCAGCAAAGCCGGCCAGCGGCACGTCACGCAGGAAGGTGTGGGAAGGTATCGTGCGAAGCGGACGACGAAAGGACGAAGCGGCTTAGTGACGGGTCACGCCGCGCTGACCGCCACCGACGACGTGCGGAGACTCTCCGAGCGCAGCCTTGGCCGCTTCCATCACCGCTTCCCCAAACGTCGGGTGCGGGTGAATCGTCAGCGCCAGGTCGGGTAGGAACGAGCCCATTTCCAGTGCGAACGCGCCCTCGCTGATCAGGTCGGTCGCCGCCGCGCCAACGATGTGCAGACCGAGCACTTGCTGCGTCGCTTGGTCGGCGATGATCTTGACGAAGCCGTCTGTCTCCAGCGAAGCCAGCGCGCGTCCGTGTGCTGCGAATGGATACTTGCCGACGATGACTTTGTAGCCCTTTTCGATCGCTTGCTGCTCGCTCAGGCCGACGGAGCCAATCTCTGGATCGGTGAAGATGACGGCGGGCACCGAGACGGCGTCTTGCTCGGCGCGATGACCGGCGATGACTTCAGCGGCGACTTCACCCTCGCGGCTGGCCTTGTGCGCGAGCATCGGCTGACCGCACAAGTCACCGATTGCAAAGATGTTGGGCACGCTCGTGCGCTGCTGCTTATCAACGACCACAAAGCCGCGCTGATCGATGGCGACGCCGACCTGCTCTAGGCCCAGGCTCTCGCTGTTCGGTCGACGACCGACGGTGACCAGGATGTGATCGGTGCTGATCGCCAGCTCTTTGTCCTTTTGTCCGTCGGCACTGCGCGGAACGATCCACAGCTTCAGGCCGCCTTCGCTCTCTTCGTAGCGCAGCGCCTTGTGCTGCAAGTACACCTCGACGCCCAGCTTCTTGAGCTTGCGTGCGACGACGTTCACCAGATCGGGATCGTTGCCCGGCAGCAGCTGATCGGTGAACTCGACGACGGTGACTTGTGCGCCGAGCTTGCGCCACATCGTGCCAAGCTCAAGGCCGATGTAGCCGCCACCGATGACGGTCAGACGACGCGGAACTTCGCGGAAGGCCAGGCCGCCGGTCGAGTCGTGGATGCGCTGGTTGTCAACCTGGAAGCCCGGCACCGTGATGGGTCGCGAGCCAGTCGCCAAGATGATGGAGTCGGCGGTGATGGTGTAGCTGCCTTCGGGACCGCTCACCTCGATGGTGTTTTTGTCGCGCAGGGTTGCGGTGCCCGCGACAAACTGCCCGCCCGCGCTCTTGATGAGCTGACGCACGCCCGAGGTCAGCTTATCGACGACGCTGCCCTTCCACTCTTGCAGCTTGCCGACATCGAGCGACGCGCCCGACACCGAGATTCCCATCGTCGACAAATGGGACAGCTTTTCCCACTGCTTGGCTGCGTTGATGAGCGCCTTCGACGGAATGCAGCCAACGTTTAAGCACACGCCTCCGGGCGCGGCCTTTTCTACGCAAACGACTTTCTTGCCGAGCTGACCGGCCCGAATCGCCGCGACGTAACCGCCCGGACCTGAGCCGATGACACAAACCTCGGTGCGAATGTTCTGCATGGACAGTCCCCTTCAGTGACCTTCGCGGCCCAAGCTGGACCACGGGATAAGTGTTAGTAACGGTACCGGATCACCAGCTCTGCGAAAAACACATCTGGCCGCAGCGTGACCTGGCCAAAGGTTGCTCCGTCGCGCGCCTCGATGCTCTGCGCGGGCGACAGGTTCAGCGCGTTAAACATCATCAAGATGACATCCAGGTTCACGCCGGTCAGCTTCTTGAGCCCGTACGCCACCTGAAGATCCAAGTTCACCGCATCTGGCAGGTTGAACGCCGCCCACGTCGTCGGATCGTTTACGCGCGTGCCGGTCGAGCTGCCTCGTGGTGAGCGATACAGCGAAAACGACTGATCTTCGGGACTGCGGAACACCTTCCACAGCGGCAGCCCCGAGTAGTACTGAAACCGTCCTCCGATCGTCAGGCCGAAGTCGAAGCTGTAATCGACGAGCGCCTTCAGATAGTGACGGTACGCGCCCGCAATCGGTCCGTAATACAGCGGATTCAGACGCGGGTTGCTGCCAAAGCCGTTCGACTCAAAGAAGTCGTTCACCGTGCCGTTTAGGAACGCCAGCGTGTACGACGCCATGATGTCCCAGTTGCCGGGATTGCCGCGCACCCACAGATCCATGCCGTGATAGTCGCGACGCGCTTCGCTCGGAGTGCTCGCCACAAACAGCCGCTGACGCTCTCCGTTGACGTAACCGACGATCCGCGTGCCCGCCGGGTCCCAGATCTGGTTCACTTCTTCGTTGATCCACAGGTTGCCGTAGTGTCGGTACGTGTAGTCCAGGCCCACCACCGCATCATCGAGGATCTGACGGTGAATGCCTGCTGACACCTCATCGACGCGCGGCGGCGACAGGTTCATGTCGGTCGCAAAGCGCTGCGTGCCCTGCCCGCCCGAGCGCCGCACTTCCTCAAACTGCTGCGTCGTCGTGTTCCAGCGATTCAAGATCGAGGTCTGCGTCGGGTTGGTGTAGTCCGCGATGCCCGCGTTGCCCATGTCGTTGTGACGACCGTAGTGCGCCTTGATGAGCGTCGTGTGGTCGTGCAAAAGGTCATAGACAAACGACAGCCGAGGCCCAAAGCCCACCAGCGTCTGAATCCGCTCGCCGCTCGTGTCAAACAGGTAGCCGGTATCGACGCGCAGGCCCGGAACAATCGTCAGCCACTTCCCAATCGTGTAGCGGTCTTGGATAAAAAGGCCCGCATTGATCGCTTGCGACTTCGTGGCATAGCCCGCGCCCGGCTGACCGTCGACACCTTGGCTCTCGGGAAACGCTTCGACTTGGTTGCAGCTTGCAAAGGTGCGCGGATCTTGTGGATCGCACGGCAAGCCCGCCACGCTGTCGAGATAGCGCAGACCGCCCGGAACTCCGACGCGGTGCTGATAGTTCATGTACGAAAACTGGAAGCCCGCCTTGATGTTGTGGCTGCCGCCGAGCCCGCGCGCGCTGTACAAAAGCGTCGGCGCAAACTGAACGTTCCACTTCCCTTGCTCGTCCCACGGACGATTGCCGTTGAGGTACACAAAGTTGTTCGTCGTCGCATCCGCCGTCGAAAGAACGTGGCTCGGCGTCGTCCGATCCGACTGACCACCCACCGTCCGCAGCGAGTCTTCCTGGTAGTTTTTGTACGACACGCCGGTCTGAAGCTGAAACAGCAGCTTGTCCGTCACAAGCGAGTCAATCAGCAGACCGACCCAGTGACCACCGCGCTGCACCCGTCGCTCGGCTTCTGGTGCCAGCGTGTTCGGATCGATTCCGCGCAGCGCCGACGACGTCGAGGCATTCACGATGTCGTTAAAGTCCGTGCTGTACGACAAGGTGAGCCGCGTCTTTTTGCTCGCCTGCCAGGTCAGCTTGACCCGACCCAAGTAGAGGATCTGGTCTTGGTAGCGGTCGTACGCCGACTTGATGCCGTAAAACGGCTGCTCATTGATCGACGTCGTGATGCGGTTAAAGCTCGCCTGAAAGCTCGTCCAAAACCACAGCCGGTCTTTGATGATCGGTCCGCCGAAGTTTACCGACCCCATGTAGTACGAGCGGTCAGGAATCGGCCTGTCGTCATAGAGCAGCGTCGTGTTTTGGATCGGACCGCGCGTCGGATAGCGCGTGAGCGCCGCCATAAACGGAGGCTGAAGGATCGCCGTCGCATCGAACGTAAAGTTGTTGCCGCCCGAGCGCGTGACCATGTTCTGAACCAGGCCAAGCGAGTTGTATTCCGCGTCCATCGCACCGACGGACACGACAAACTGCTCGACCGAGTCCGAGTTGATGAGCG
>CALMML010000137.1 GCA_937868485.1 uncultured Myxococcales bacterium
AGCGCGGTCAGCACCATCGAGCCAAGCAAGAGCAACATCCCGGCCACGATCAGCACGGCACCCAGCCACATCACGATCGGACCTGCGCGGTCCTTTTCTTTGCGCTGCTTGCGAAGCCATCGACGCTTGCGTGCGCGAAGGACAAAGTGCAGACCTGCCCACCAGGTGATAAAGCCGAGCAGCACGTCGATCCACGAGTCGAACATGGGCTAGCTGTCGCCTCCGCTGTAGCGAAGCAGCAGTGAACACAGATAGCTCACGAGGATGAGCAGCAGCAGCGTCGGTCCTCGCAGCCAGTTCATCGGTCGCTGTGCGTAGGCGCCCATCAGTCGATCAAGGGACTTGGCGGCGATGATGCCTGGCACGGGACCATCGGATGGACAGGATCGCAGCGCGCCGTCCTGTTGACATGCCACGACGACGACCGGCTGAAGGTGCGTGATCGATGCATGCTTGTAGCGCATCGTGCCGCGCGGAATGAGCTTGTGATTGCAGCGCTGGCGGATGTTGTCAGGAAGGGTCGTGTGCGTTGTCAGCGGGCCGAGATCGATGCCGACGACCTGCATGGAAAACGGCTCGAGCCAGCCATCTTTTTTGAGAAGCTTGATGTTTTCGTCGCGGGCAAACAGCTCAAGCGGTGCGCGGAGGCTGCCTTGTCGGAAGGTGAGCTGCTCGTCTTCTCCAACGGTACAGAGCGTGCGCACGATGGAGCTGCGACCCGACTGATAGTGATCTTCGACCCACGCGAAGTAGAACACGCTGGGGGTTCCATCGGGCGCTTCCCGTGGCTGGCTTGTTTCCAGCGTTCCGACGTAGCGCGCCGGTCCGGTATAGCCATCGCCGATGGTGTGCTCGGGCAAGCTGCGCAGCGTGTAGAGCTGCTTGGTGATCGGCCTCCAGTAGGCCCACACGCCGCTATCGAACAGAAACAGCGCGCCAAGCGACACCAAAAAGACCAGCAGAATCCACATCGCGCTCGTCTGCTGTTGTTGATCGGAATCGGTCATGAAAGCGCCGTGTGAAAGTTGATTCTTGAACGAGCAGGCGGTTTCACGCTAGCTTCGCCTCGTTCCCGTCGGAGTGAGTGAGAAGGTCGCTGGCTTGTCGCAAGGCAAGCGAGAGGAAAGTCCGGGCTTTACAGGGCAGGATGCTGGCTAACGGCCAGTCAGGGTGACTTGCAGGAAAGTGCCACAGAAAACAAACCGCCAGCCTCGGCTGGTAAGGGTGAAACGGTGCGGTAAGAGCGCACCGGAACGCTGGTGACAGTGTTCGCACGGAAAACCCCATCCAAAGCAAGACCGCATAGAGAGTGAAGTGATTCCGAGGCGGCCCGTCTCGCTCCGCAAGGAGGCTCTCAGGTAGGTCGCTTGAGCCCGCTCGCAAGGGTGGGCCTAGATGAATGGCCTTTGCGTCCTTTGGGACGAACAGAACCCGGCTTACGGCTCACTTCGGCGGGAACATTTTGGCTTTGCATGGTGGGCGGCGCATTTGCTTTGATGTCGGCATGCTGACGACATTCTTCCGAGAGGAACACGAGTTTTTTCGCAAGTCGGTCTCGCAGTACTTGGAAAAGGAGATCGTGCCGTATGTCGAGGAGTGGGAACGCGCAGAGCTGTTCCCTCGCGAGGTCTTTACGCGCTGCGGGGAGCTGGGCTTTCTCGGCGCGCACTATCCCGAGGATGTGGGCGGCTCGGGGGGAGACTGGTGGTATGGCGCTGCGTGGGGCGAAGCGCTGGTGAAGAGTCGCTGTGCGGGTCTGGCGATGGCGCTGATGGTGCAGACCGACATGGCGACGCCGATCATCGCGGAAATTGGTACGCGAGAGCAAAAGGACGAGTTTTTGGCTCCGGCGCTGCGTGGCGAAAAGATCGCGGCGCTTGGTGTGTCAGAGCCAAACTGCGGCAGCGACGTGGCTTCGATTCGGACGACGGCTCGGCGAGTCGGAGACGAATACGTCATCAATGGCTCTAAGTGCTGGATCACCAACGGAACGCGTGCGGACTTCATCACGCTGGCGGTTCGTACGGGACCGGAAGGATCGGGCTTTGGTGGCGTCTCGCTGGTGACGTTCCCGACGGATGTGAAGGGCTTCAAGGTCACGCGCAAGATCAAGAAGATGGGCAACCATGCCTCGGATACGGCGGAGCTGTCGTTTGAAGACTGTCGCATCCCGGTCCGGTATCTCCTCGGGGAAGAGAACCACGGCTTCTACTACATCATGATGAACTTTCAGGGCGAGCGTCTGATCGCCGCCGTCAGCGCGGTGGCGGGCGCGCAGCAGTGTCTCGACGAGACGATCCAGTACACCCAGGATCGCAGCGCGTTTGGACGACCGATCCTCAAGTTCCAGGTCTGGCGTCACACGTTCGCAGAGCTGGCGACGCAGATTGAGGCCGCTCGCTGGCTGACCTATCGCGCCGTCGACCTGTTTAATCGCAAGCAGGAAGCGGTCAAGGAGATCACGATGGCCAAGCTGTTCGCCGGAGAGCTGGCCATCAAGGTCGCGGATCGCTGTGTGCAAGCGCACGGCGGCTACGGCTACGCCGAAGAGTTTCCGATCGCTCGCTACTATCGCGACGTGCGGCTTATCACCATCGGCGGCGGGACGAGCGAAGTGATGAAGGAAATCCTGTCGAAGCGACTCGGCTGGGGATAGGACGCGGTCGCGCGGCGCACGTTTGGGCGTGGGCTCGGCGTGCGCTTGGCTGCTTGGCGCGGTGAAGAAACGGCTCCGCCCGGCTGGAGAACGTCCGGGGGAGCTGTCTGCGGGCGTTACGAGCGGTTCGAGATGATGGCGTAGGTCACGCGCGCTTCTTCAGCCAGCGCTTGGCCCTGCTTGTCGCGCGTCCGATCCTTTTCGATCTGGTCGGCGATGGCTTGCAGCACGTCTTTGTCCGCCTTGGTCGCAGTGCGGGTCAGCGCAAACATCACTGCCGAGCGAACCGCCGTGTCCTTGTGACCGACGTACTTCTTCAGCGTGGGCACCGCATCGTGACCGAGGCGCGACAGCGAGAACGCCGCCCGCTCTGCCTTCGGGCTGTTTTCGACCTTCGCTTCGGCATCCGCCGGCATCCCCAGGTACTTGTCGAAACAGGCGATGTCTTTTTTGCACTCCGCCGCGACCTTGGTTCGGATGATCGCCGTCTCGAAGTACTTCTTGATGTCGACGATGTCCGCCGGGATGGTCTTGTAGATCGGGTCGAGCACTGCCGACTCATCCTTATCGGTGAGCCGCGAGAACTGCGTGACCGCGTAGGCGACGAGCGTGGCTTTGTTGGTATCCAGCTCAGGCATCTCGTCTTTGTTCTTTGGCGGCGTCAAAAACGGCGTCTTCGACATCTGCAGCAGGATCGGCATCGCCGTCGCGTCGCCGAGCATGTTCAGACCTTCCGCCGCTGCTGCACGGTGCTTCGGATCGCGCTTGGCATCGCTGAGCACGCCGATGATCGTCTTGGTTGCTGACGGATCGCCAATCTGACCCAGCGACTGGAGGATCGCTTGATGTCCCGACACGCCCGGCATGCCGTCTGGACCCGTGCCCAGGCCTTCGTCCTTCTTGGCCAGCTCGGCCAGCAGCGCTGGAATCGCCTTCTTGCTGCGCAGGTCTCCGAGCAGGATCGCCGCCTTCTGCACAATGATGCCCGGCACGAACTTGTACTTCTTGCCGTCGGCTTCGACGTTGGCGTTCTTGCGCTGAAGCGTCTCGACGAGCGGCTCGACCGCCGACTCACCGATGCGAACCAGGCCGAGACGACACTCTTGGAACATGTCGTTGCCACGACCCGTCATCCACAGACCGCGAATCAGCGACTTGGTCGACTTTGGATCGGCGAACTCGGCCAGCACCTTGGCGGTGGTCTTGTTGATGAAGAAGTCCTGATCGTCGGCGCTCGTCTCAAGAATCTCGTTGAGCGTATCGACACTCGACGGATCCTTGATGGCCGCAAGCGACTTGATCGCTTCAATGCGGGCGACGTTGGCACGCGACCGAATCGACATCTTCTTCGAGGCAGCCTTCTTGAGCGCAGCAACGGCACCCTTGGCGGCTTCACGGCCTTTGTCATCGCGCTCGGCCAGCTCTTGCAGACCGTTGGCGGCGATGATTGCGTTGTCGAACGCTTCTTCGGAAAAGTCGAGCTGCTCGGCGAGAAGCTCGACAGCCTTTTCGGTCCGAATCTTGGCGATGACGCGCAGGACTTCGGAATCTGGGCTCTTTTTGAACTTGGCAGCCAGGGCCTCGTAGGCGGGCTCGGCCTTTTCCTTGAGACGGGTCAGCTGACGCAGCGCCTCTTTCTGTTCTCGGGGGTTGTCGAGCTTGCTGATCCAGCTCTTGGGATCGTCGGGATCCTCTGGACAGCCGGTCAGGGTCAAGGTGCAGAAGGTCAGGGCAACGCCGAGGGCAGCAGGCTGTGCCCACAGGGTGCGGCTCCGTCTCAACATGGCGAACTCCTCGCGCGACGTGCTCAGAACACAAAGCAATAAGGCGCATCCGCAGCGCGCCGTCGCGGCGTACCACACGCCGCCCAAACAGAATGCATCTGTGGCGGACCAAAAGGCAAGACTCGTCGAACTGCGTTTCGCAGCGCGATCTGCCTCAGGGATGGATGATGGGAAAACCGGAAAGAGAACGGGGAGGGAAGCGTGGAAGACCGAAGATCGAACCGCGAGGCGGGCTCGGTTAGTGAGCGCCTTCGCCGCCGCCGCCACCACCAGCCTTCGCCTTCTGCTGAACGGCGAAGTTGACGTTGTTGTAGCCAGCGACGGTGCA
>CALMML010000138.1 GCA_937868485.1 uncultured Myxococcales bacterium
CATCACGACCTATGTCATTGGACTGGATGCTGCTGCCTCCACCTCGGATATCAACTAACCCTCCGTCGATTTCGTGGACATTTCGACGGAAAATGGCGCTTTATGGGCCAGGGTGAGTACGCAGGCTCCGCTTGTATCTGTCTCTTGCATCATGTATCGAATCACTGTCGGATTCGTGGCCCGGACACCGTGGCACGAAGTCCACGCGGCGCTTCTTGAGAAAACCGCAGTGCAAACCCAGCCCGGCGACAAATCTCGCCGCTAATCGCGAGTCCCAAGCCACTGCCTTGCGGTTCACGCTGACGTGCTGAGTCGCTGCGGAACGTTCTGTCACCAAGGCGCGGAAGTTCGGCGGGAGGAACCCCTGGACCATCATCCACCACGGTCAGTAAAAACGACGCACTGGATGCCTCCAAGACCACGGCAACATGTCCTCCCTCATCCCCGTATGCGACCGCGTTATGGACAAGGTTTTGGAGAACTTGCTCGGCCATGGCGGGATTGCAGCGAGCCCAGACAGGATACCCAAGTTGGTTGGCCTGGACCTCGATTCCGCGAGCCCGCCCAAGCCTCCGAAACCTCCTCACCACATTCTCCACAAGCACGGACAAATCGACGAGAGGATCACCTTGCAGCGGATCGCCGCCATCTTGAAGCTGACAAGCCAGATGGAGGTTATTGATCAGCTCGCCCATGTACAGCACATCCACTATCGCTTCGCGGATCAAATCAGCGTTCGGTGTCGCAGCGGAATCGACGCGCTCTTGGTTGGTAGGATTGATCGTCTCACTCAGCCGCTCGACGGTGAGCTGAAGTGACGCAAGCGGTGTCCGCAGATCATGGGCCACATTGGCGAGGTGTTGTTCAAGGGCCTTGTTCCGCTCTCGCGCATGTTCCGTATCCTTTGCGATTCGTGCATGCGCCTGGTCCAAAAGCCGAGAGAGTTGTCCTAGATCATCAGGAGCAGACTCTCCTGCCGATGCGTATCCCGCAGCCTGTCCGATCTGCTCGCTCGCCTTGCGCAGCCGATGCAGCTTTTCGGTGAGCGGACGAACTGCGAACCAGCTTGCAATCGCAACGGCAAGCGCTCCGTTTAGCATCGGAAGGCCAAGGAGCAGAAGCCGCGCCTGCCAGCGTTCATATCGTCCCACGCGCCAGCGGATTTGCGTCAGTGCGCACGGACCTGTCTTGGCCGTCTGACGAATGGCCGCACCACCCCAGTCATCGAACAGATACACGCGGGCAGCCGTCGACTCCCCAGCACGAATCCGACCCAGAAGCTGTGCATCGATCGGACCCAGACCTGGGACGACGGGTGCAAGGCTGGTTCCATCATAAAATCCGATCTCGACCTGTTGTCCGGGCGGAAGCTGTTTGTAAAAAGTCTGCGGCGCACTCTCGCAGCTCTGTCGCATCCACGGATCTAGGTCGGGTGTCAGAGAGGCGATCCGACCTATCGACTGCTTGACCATCAGGTAGAACAGGAGACACGTTACCAAGGCGACACTCAGCCCGGCACAGATCGCAGTGGTAAGGAGGACTCGCCCCGGAATTCCGCGCGGAAAAATGATCATCACTGGACAATCATTTCACCGTCGCTCGTGCGGAGCAATCGGCACCGTCCAGAGCGAGTGGGAAGGTTACTCGATCTCCTTGAGCGAAACCTCAAACAGCTTGGGCCACCTCTTTCCCGTCACGAGTAGATGCCCTGACGCAGGATCGTAGGCGATGCCATTGAGTACGTTAGTCTGCGCGGTTCGGTCTTCCTGTGGCAGGAGGTTGCTTAGACCGATTCGTCCGCGAACTGCACCGTCCACCGGATCGATGATGAGAATCATCTCTGTATACCAGACGTTCGCGTAGATCAGTCCGTCGATGCACTCGATCTCGTTTAGGTTGCTGACAAATCCCTGCGCGTCATGGACTTGAATCCGTCCCAGCTCCGAAAAGTCCTGGACCGAACGGAAGTACAACGTCGAGCTACCATCGCTCATCACATACCGCTTGCCATCGAAAGCCAGGCCCCATCCCTCCGTTGGATAGCCAAAGGTGTCGACCTGCTCAAATGTGCTTTTGTCGTAGACGTAGGCCTTGTGGTGCTTCCACGTAAGCTGGACGATGTGCTCTCCAGCCAATGCGAGTCCCTCGCCAAACTCGGCAGGATTCATCAGGCGCTGCTGCTCGATCGTTCCTTGCGCGAGCGCGATCCGTCGTAGCGATGACTCTCCTTCCAGGCCGGTGCTTTCATAGAGCTTGCCTTCATGCAGAAACAGTCCTTCGGTAAACGCCCCTGGATCGTGAGGGTACACATGGACGACCTCTGCGGAGCAGCTTACGGAGCACGGACCCAGCCCTCGCACCGGATCCCACGGTGCGGCGCAGCCTCCGATGAGTGCAACAACGAGAAGTGCAAAGGCAACCCACCAGTCACGACGCAGGCTTGGCATGTACCCTCCAGCTGGAAGATTCACAGGAGTCGCAGATGACAAGATCAGTCGCGACCCACAGTCTATGCCAGGATCTTCGAAACCCTGTCGCCGCACGTCTGCTCTGGGCGCAGGGACCAAGTAGGATCACAGGGGACCAGCTTGCGGTGTTCTGCAGTGCCGCGCTGTGGCGAAGCACCCTGTCTGTCCAGTCCGCAAGCAAGTGGACTACTATGGCTTGAACGGAGCGTCCGTGAGCTCAATGCCAACTTCCACTTGAGTGGTCGTGTTGCGCTTTACCTTGCCTTGCGCTTTCCTGGTCTTGACTCCAGCGCCACCGGTGGAACTGGCTTCAAAGAGGGAGTCACTGGATGAAGATTGTCCTCCGGCCACCTGATCCAGCTCATCTGCGGACAGTTCGTTGGTCGTGATCTCGTTGTCGCTCATGGTTTGCTCCTTCTCTCTCTAGAGCGGCTCATCCGCCCCCATTGAGATCATCGGATTGATCTGTTGAGAAAGTATGGATGGCGTATCGATCGCGCCAAAGTTCTCGAATGAGGATGGAAAAAGGGGGGACACCTCACCGATCGTGGTTTGCTCCACACTTCCTCAATACTTGTCACCGATCATTGGGACAGGCAGAGGGCGAGCATGCATCCGGCAAGTACCTCTTTTGACTTCACGGATCTCGGTTCCGATGAGGGCTGCGAAGGACTCACGATTGTCTTTTCTCCTCGCTCGATCCCTGCGCAGGGGCGACATCTGGGAGGCGTATGCACGGCGATCCAGTGTGGCGGGTGGCGTTTTCTGCTTCAAGACGCGCAACGAGTGACTGTCACCACGACTGTGCGCATTCCGCTGTGAGGCATTCGGTGGTGTCCGGTTCCCGATTGGGAACCCAGGAAGGAACAGCGTATGAACGCTCCAAGTAAAAGCGGGGCCCAGGCATCCTGGCTCGATCGACTTGCCTTTGCTGGCTGCACCGCACAAGACAGTGAAGAAGAACGCCGGAAGAAGGCGGTCCTTACCCTGACCTCGCTTGCGAAGTGCAGCGTTTGTGCGATCTGGTACGGTGCCTACTATTTGGTGGGCGCACCACTGGCTGCACTCGGACCGATCGTCTATCAGGCGCTCACCATCATCAACGTCGCCGTCTTTTTCCGCAGCAAAGACTTCGCATCGTTTCGCAACATCCAGACCGCAGCGATCCTCCTGGCTCCGTGGTGGATGCACCTGGCGATCGGTGGGTACAATCACTCTGCGGCCCTGCTCATGTGGCCTCTGCCTTTCACCTGATCACATCTTCTTTTTCCGACGGACAATTTGGCCGAGGAAGGG
>CALMML010000139.1 GCA_937868485.1 uncultured Myxococcales bacterium
GTCCCAGCCTTGGCCTCCTCTAGCTCTGCATCCGAGATATCTTGAAGGATTTGTATTTCGAACCGCTTGGCTTTTTTGTCGGGAACGAGTCGAGCAATGCACCGTTTGTTCCGGCTGATGATCCACGAACCGGCCAGCGGGACTATCCACCCGGTTTCTGGACAGCGCGTCTCCAGACAGTACAGATAAGCCTTCGCTCGGTTCCCTTGGGCATCATGCTCGAACCCGAGCTTGGTGATTTCCGCGTCTACGGCGTTGATGACTTTCGTCTGCGCTTCCACGATCGATGCACGAGTCGGTTCGTCTGCACCAATGAGGTGAAAGGCTCCCCATGTCAGCATGCATGCAATGGGGTTCAAGTCGCTGGCGTAGACATCACAGCCAAGCCGAGCCGCCTCGAATGGGATTGACCCCCCGCCGCAGAACGGATCAGCGACCTTGGGCCGGTGGCCGTAGCGCAGGATACCAAGCTGCTGGATCAACTCGGCGTGTGAGTGGGCGGTGGTTCCAAGGTGTGCGTTTACGCGATCCCAGATACCGGCGTAGGCTGACTCGGCTAGCTCCTCTGGGCGCAGGCTGCGACGGTCGAGGCGGTCGGCGTACGACATGTGCAGCAGCACTTCGCTGAGTAGGCGCTGCTTCTCTTCGCCTCGGACCGTCCAGCCATTCTCCTCATCTAGGAGCTGGCTGCGGAGTTCGGTCGGCGCGAAGCGAACCACATCCTCTTTGCTGACTGACTTCATACGGCGACGAAATGCGTCGTCGTCCATTGCCATCAGCAGCTCGAAAATCTCCAAGTCTCTTTCGCTGTCCTCGGTCGCTGGTAGCAGGCTGCCCAGCACGCACGCGCGAACCAAGACAAGTGGCTTTCGGCCCTTCCAATAGCTGCCAAGAGCGGTCAGCGTCTGTCCGGCGTTGGCCTTCCGCTCGGTTTGTGCCTCGATGGACACCTGCTGCGCAGGAAACAGATGCTCGATCAGGGCGGGCCGGTCCTTCCAGGCCAGCGGCTGGACTGCGGGCTGACTGTGGATGGCCGGAGTCACCAATGGAAGCGTTTCCTCCATCGCCAGGGTCACTCCTTTAGACTTAGATCGGCTCCCAGGTTGAGAGCGGGAAGGACGCTTGGCGGTGCTCATGGGGACTCCGAAATCGAAGGAAAGAGTGACAGCTCGGGGCGTTCGGCGAGGGCACCGCTGCGGGAGCGTGCTGTGCGGGATGCACTCGACCGGACTTCGGGATCGGTGCGGACTGGATTTTCGCACAGAGCAAAGCGAAGGGCCTTTCGCCAGCCGATGTCGCCATCGGTGACGCCGCCGGTCGCCGCAGCGGTGATCGTAAAAAGCCACCAGCGCTCCTCAGGGCGGAGTCCAATCCAGTTCGTGATCGCGACGGGCACCAGCTCAAACGGCGCGCGTTCAACGGCCCACGCCAGCACGCACAGCTCTTTTCCCAGCAGACGCTCGACTTTGTTCTCACCAAGGCTCCAGCGGCCCGGGGTCAGCCCCTTTTCCTTCAGACGCTCATTGAATGTCTTGCGAGCCGCTTCCGCGATCGCTGACCACTTGGCTCGCTCTAGGATGACCCGCTCGATCGCGTCCTGCCCTTCCTTCCCAGAGCGCAGCCCAAAGTGCTCCGTGATGAGCACCCGGTCGTGCGGGCCACGAGGGATGGTCACCTCGATGTGGTGCGGATCGATCGTGTTCGGGCAGCCGAACCCGACCGTCTTCTGTGGTTGACTGTCGGGCGTAGCCGGGTGACGCCGGGTGGTCACTGCTCAACCTCATTCGTGGTCAGTGTGATGCCGCGATCCCGCGCGAAGCTGTCCAAGTCGTGGCCGGTATTGAACTCCAGCGCCGGCACGCGCAACCGCACCTCCGCGCTGTCATCTCCCAGCGCAGTCCGGATCGCTTTGATCAGCGCCTCGACATCCTCGGGCGAGATGTTTCCTTCACTGCCAAAGCGCAGCGTCGCGTTCTTGCTGCCCGTCCCTACCTCGATCGTCAGGCCGGTCAGCTTCGCCCGGGCCTGCTTGCTCCGCTCGACCAGCTTGAATGTCTCAGCGGTGTCAGGAGCCTCGACGCGCTTCTTCAGCCGTGCCCGCTTCGTCGGTTCGATCCGCACCCCGCCACTGGCTCGCGGAGGAATCGTAAACGTCCGCTTGGCGGTGACGCCATCCTCCTCGGCATAGCAATAGACCGTGACCTCGCCGTCGCCAATCTCAATGGGCTCGCTATACACGGTCCCCTCGGCGGGATTTGCGCCGGTCAGCGTATATTTTAGGGTTCCCTTCGGTACCACGCGCAGCTCGACCAGGCGCTTTCCGGCAGCTTCGCGGGGCTGGTGGGTAATGGTGAGCTTGTTGTCCCAACGGTACGGTTCGCCGGTTTCGTGCGTCCCCTTGGGATCGATGGCGAGGAAGTAGAGACGCGTCTCTGTGGTGGACAGCTGCGCGCTTGCAAGCCGCTGGCTCTTGGAGGAAACGTCCGGCTTCTTGTCGTAATAGACCTCGGCGTGTGCCCCGGCATGGAGTGGGGTCACCTCCAGGTTTGCGGTGCCGGTGTCTTCTTCGTAGTGGCGCTCTTGGACATTGACGGCGGTACGTGGCTTCTCGAAGGGGCCTTTCTCGATGTAGCCATCATCTGAGTAGCGCCACTGCCCGCGCTCGACGGCGACTTTGCGAAGACCGTCCAAGCCATCCTTGGGAACAAAGCTCCAACGGGCATTGGTTAGCGCGCGGTGCTTGATATCTCGCCAGGGGACGCGACGCTGGTTTTCGGGCCAGAGCAGATCCTCCGCTTTCTTAATCAGCGCCTGGGCCTCTTTGTCCACGTCCACGATGAGCTTGTTGACGCCCGTCCCAGCGAGCGTCTTTTCGAGCTGCTCTTCACCGTTCCATCGATTGCCGGTAAACGTCATCTGAAGGCGAGCTGCCGTCAGGCCCGCTTTGGTCGGGTAACAGACGCGGTTGAATAGCGCCGTCACCGTCGAGTTAAAATCCTGCTCAGATTTTTCAAGGCGCTGCGCCAGGTCTTCCTGATGCTCGATGCCTAGCTCGTGCTGGAGCTTGGCGATGGCGTAGAGCTTGCGGGTCTTCTGCTCCAGGCTAGCGATGCTGGAGCCATCGCCCGTCAAGATGCACAGGTTGTTCTTTTCAACTACAGAGTCAAAGAAGCGCTGCGCCTCTTCGGGCGGGTTCTTGGTGTCGGGGCTCAGAATGAGCAGCACGCGCGGGCCATTTAGGCGCACGTCGTCTACCTTCGGCAGTGCGGCCAGCTCCTGATACGCCGCCTTGCGTCGCGGCTCAAAGATATCGTTCAGGCGGCGGCGCATCTCGGCATCGATCTTGTTCTGCGGCGCGCGGTCTGCCTCCGTGGCAATGCGCTTGGTCAGGTTCTCTGTGTTCGACAAATAGAAGCGCTCTGTCTTGTCGCTGTGCAGATAGCAGGCGTCGCGCTTGAAATGATCGAAGGCATCGGCGAACTCGATGGCGCTGCGCTGTGGGGCAACCAGATACTCCAGCAAGCGCTGCCGTGTCATGCCGCGCACCGCATCGACCGCGCTCGGCAGAGAAGCGCACAGGATCAGCGTTCCCACCTGCGAGCCCGCATCGTGGCCCATGCTGGCGCTGATGACTTCGGCCTGCGCGCTGCCGCTAGCCGCGACATCACTGGCAATGGCGCTGCGCAGATCATTGATGCGGATGATCTCGTCGCGTACCTCGCTGTCGTTCAGGTCGAGGTGCTGAAGGCCGATGAGATACACATCATTGTCCTCGCGCTTCCAAGTGGAGCGAACCATCCGGGCAACAAACTGCATCAGTCCGCGGGTCTGACGGTAGCTCTCGTTGTTGCGGAATAGGGCGATGATGTCCTTGATGCTGGGATGGAACGGGTAGCTGCCGCGGATCTCTTCGACGACTTGCTCTGCGCTCTTGGCAATCGTCTTGGTCTTTTCGGCTTCGCGAATCGCTTGGGCGTAGGCTTGGGCAACGTTCTCGATCGTCTCGTCGCTGGGCAGCTTGGCAAAGAGCCGCTTGCGGAGGATCTGATAGATCTCGCTACCGCCCAGCTCCACGGGCGTGATGGGCTTGGCCTGACGCCGTGCCTCCTGTTCGATAGTCTTGAGGACGGTTCGCAGGTTCTTGGCGGCATCCTCGTACGCGCCGCTCAGGTTCGACAGGACGATGCAGAGCCTCGGCAGCTTGAGTGCCGCTGAGAACAGGTTCGATAGCGCGTTCATCGCCACCTGCGCCAATGAGCCTTGGCCAACGGTGCGGGTCGTCGCGTAGTCGAAGTACGGTGGCAGCTCGTCAAGCAGGATCAGCGTGGGCGTATCCCCGATCAGACGAATCCAAGCGTCCTCATCGGGAGCCGCCGGGCCGTTTTGCCAATACTTGCCGAAAGAGTCGAGCTTACCGAGTTGCTGAGCGATCTCGCCCCAGAGGAAGTGCTCAGGGTGCTTCCGGCCCGTGATGGCGACAACCCGCCCACCGGAGAACGACGCCTTGATCCCCAGCTCGCCGAGTACGCGTGTACGCAGGTCATCATTTTTCACCAAGAGCCCGAGGGCTATCATGGTGTGAGTCTTGCCGCCGCCCATGGCCTGAGTCAGCTCAAAGATGGATTGATCGGACTGCTTGGCCAGCCGCTTACAACCCATTTCAAACAAGGTCCGCATGCCGCCGGTGACGTGGTTCTTGGCGTAGAACGCCTCTCCGTCCGCCTCTGAACGGATGAGTTCGCCCAAGTCCTCGACTTGCTCGGCCATGGAGAAGTCGAAAACCATGTCGTGCGGCTTACATGAATCCTTAACGGTTTTGAGCATCTGAATCCTCGGTGGCAGATTCTTACTACAGACTGCTAGGTCAGCCCACAACTCAAACTTCGTCGTGCCCCCGTGTGGATCACCAAGTAGCGAACAGGGCTTGGGTTACGTTGGCGCAAGGATTGAAGCAGTCGCC
>CALMML010000140.1 GCA_937868485.1 uncultured Myxococcales bacterium
TGGGATGGATCAAGTTCAACCCCTTTGAGGAACTTGACCGCAACGCGACGATACAGCGCCGTATCCATGCAGAGCACGACTTGTCCCATCGTGCCCTCGCCGAGCGGTCGGAGCAGCCGATACTCATCAAAACGCTTCGGCGCTAAAAACGTGGACTCGCTCATCGAACCAGACTATGGAGAGTCCTTTGCGGACAGTTTGTACTGCTTCATCTTGGTTGTGAACGTCCGCGCAGGCATCGAGATCAGCGCTGCCGCACGAATCTGTACGCCTCCGCAGGCCGCCAGTGCCTCCATCATTCGGCGCCGCTCCAGCTCACGGATTTCGTCATCAATCGGTCGGAAGTGAACGGGGGGCACAGACTCCGTTTGGGGAAGTGAAGTGACCTTAACCGTACGCGGCTGCTCCGGCATCTCCGAAGGAACGGTACTCTGTAGCTGTTCCTCGATCTGCCATGGCAGCAAGGTGTCGCCATCTACTGTCGCGGCCACAAAGTCCATCAAGTTGCGCAGTTCTCGAACGTTGCCCGGCCAGCGGTGTCCGAGCAGAAGATGCATCGCGGCATCAGAGATTGCGATGGAATCCCGAGAGAGCTTGCGACAAGCACCCGCGAGCAGGACTCTGGCAAGCACGGGCAGCTCACGTGGGCGATTCCGAAGCGGCGGCAGAGAGAGCCGTGCGGAGCTTAGACGGAAGTACAAGTCCCGACGGAATCTTCCTGCTGCGATCTCTGCTTGAAGATCCCGATTGGTGGCCGCGACGATCCGAACATCGACTTGGCGCTCACGTACATCGCCAACCCGCATGACCTTCTGCGTTTCCAGAACCCGCAGCAGCTTGGCTTGAACAGAAAGAGGCATCTCTCCGATCTCGTCGAGAAATAGCGTTCCAGTGTGGGCCGCTTCGATCAGTCCCTGCTTGGTGGTGACTGCGCCAGAAAACGCCCCGCGCTCATGTCCAAACAGCTCACTCTCAACCAGATTTTCCGTAAAGGCAGAGCAGTTGAGAGAGACGAGCGGCTTCCCCCTTCGCGCAGAGTGGTGGTGTAACGCCTTGGCTGCAAGTTCCTTGCCGACGCCGGTTTCTCCCTCGATAAGCACCGGCAACTCTGCTTTAGCCAGGCGTTCGATCAGCGCATACAGCTTCTTCATTGCGGGCTCGACGAGCAGGATCTTGGTGTCGCCGAGATCGACAGTGACCGCAGTATCCTCCACCGCGACTTGGGTTCCTGGTTGAGAGGAGGACTGAGCCGCAGACTGACTGGCCAATAGCAGTGCATCTGGATCACTGCCATCACGTGGGCAAGACACGACACCAACTCGGACCTCCTGCGTGACGGAAGCCAAAGCAGCAAGCAGTCGTTCTGCCTCCTTCGAGGCGCCGGTTGCGTCTCGCTCAGGCAAAAGAATCAGCAGACTCCCATTCCCAGCCCAGGCTACCGAGTCACTGATGCGCAGCACCGAACCCAAGGAATCCAGGAGGGCGGGACGACTTGGCAGGGGTCCAGAAAACTGCAAACAGAGCAGCGAAACGGGACGATGAAACGCAAGCGAGCGGTCGGTCTCTTCGAGGAGTCGCTGTCGCAGTTGCGTGGTGCTGAGCGCACTTCGTCCCGTCGAGGCTCCGATTTCACGATGGAAGATTAGGGTCGCGCTGCATAGGGTAACCACGTCGCCAGACAAAAGCGCTCGCGGCTCGGCAACCGACTCACCGTTGACCCGTGTTCCATTTCGGCTTCCAAGATCTACAATCCAGGCTTCACCGTCAGCCAGGTCCACACGGGCGTGGTGACGAGAGGCCGATGTGTCGTCAAGCCGAATCGCAGCATCCGAGGCCCGTCCAATCACCACTTCTCCGTGTGTCGGCAGCTCGAACGGATATGAAACCTGTCCGTCGATAACCAGGAAGTAGGTCCGCTCGGATCGCACCGCTGAAGTACGCGTCGATGGCGACTGCATCGTCGCCATTTGCGATTGATCGGCGGGGATACGGCCTTCGCTGTCTGCGCGCTTCACCATGTCTGCGCCGCATCATACGCAGCCTCGTCGCACCTGAAAAGCCCCGTCTTCTTGGCCTCGAGAACCTCTGCGGTGATGGGGCACTTGATGCGTGTGCCCAGCGCGCCTGTCGAGTTACAATGTTCTTGGAAACAGCAAGCCGCCGGTCTCGGGGTGGATTGCTGGGTGGGGGAAATGATGCAACCTAGATGCCTCATATCTGCACGGAAGCGCTTCGCGTGGATGGTCGTGTTCTTCGCAGTGCTGCTAGCGCGCGCTCATGGCGGATCGCCAGCATTCGCAAAACCACCGGAAACAAGAATTCTTGCCCAGCGGTGCCCAGGTGACAAGACAGAGGCAGCCTGCCAGGAATCGTTGCCAGCCTGCCAGCGCGATGAAGACATGCTCGGCAAACAGACGCCCAGTGCTGCCCGCGAGCGCCAGCTGAATGAGGTGTGGAACCGGATCGGATTTTGCTCGAATACGCTTGGGCAGCATCAGGA
>CALMML010000141.1 GCA_937868485.1 uncultured Myxococcales bacterium
GTTTCTCCGGAGAAAGCTCATAGAAAGCCAGGCGCGCACGGTCAAGTTCGACGCGCGCTTCCCATACCTGACTCCGCATCGTAGCGGCGGCCTCGGATGCTTGCCCCCCGTCTATCGGCGGCGCGGCGTCGTTCTGGGACGCGCTAGCATTCTGTAGGAATGTCCGGATGCGAAGTGCCGCGACTCGAACCGACTCTTCGTTTTCGAGGTCTGCATCAAACAGCGAGGCAAGCGGAGTCGCAACCGAACGCTGTCCCGACGTAACCGCACGGACTGCCTCTGCCAGCGCGTGCTCTACGCTGGCAGACGCGGCACCTGCAACGAGGCCCTGAATCGCGGACTTCGACGTAGCACCACCGTCCGCAGATGCCAATCCGAAGTCTACGACCGTCTGCGAACACGCGACCCGCGGAAAAGCACACAAGTTGAAAACCAACTGCAGAAAACAGAAGGGGAGAAGGACTCGCCGACCGAGAGCGCGCGAAGCGCAGAGGTGAAGCAACGGCGACTTCATTGAAAAAATGGTAGGGCATGACCGAGGGATGTCAACTATTGTTGAGGCCGCGCGGACTTATCATCCTGGGTCAGAAAATGCCTCAAGAAGCCATTCAGCTCCTTAACGATCCCATCGCCAAGAGTACCGCAATCGTCGCCGTGACGGCGATTGTCACCGTTGGCCTGGTACGGCTGGCCCGCAGCATCATCCGGAAGAACGTCAGCGATGGGGATCTCCGCTACCGCACCGCCAAGTTCGTTGGGATGTTCGGGTACTTCGTCATGTTTGTCGTCATTGTGACGGAGCTGTCTGGCCGCATCACCTCGCTGACAGTCGCCATCGGCGCCGCCAGCGCAGGAATTGCCTTCGCGCTTCAGGAAGTCATCGTCAGCTTCGCCGGCTGGTTGGCCGTCGCCTTCGGTGCGTTCTTCAAGGTTGGGGATCGCGTCCAACTCGGTGGCATCCGCGGCGATGTCATCGACATCGGCTTTCTGCGGACGACCCTCATGGAATGCGGGAGCTGGGTCAACGCCGATCTATACAACGGTCGCATTGTCCGCGTGGCGAACAGCTTTGTATTCAAGGAGCCGGTATTCAACTACTCCGGCGAGTTCCCATTTTTGTTGGATGAGATTACGATCCTGGTCCGGTACGAATCAGACTACGCGGAAGCACGCCGCATTCTGGACGAGATCGCCGCTGCCGTTGTCGGTGACTACACCCAATCAGCGAAGTCGCGCTGGCAGGAGCTGGTACGTTCCTACCGCATCGAGGATGCACGCGTGGATCCCCAGGTGACTCTCATCGCCAACGACAACTGGGTCGAGTTCACGCTGCGTTACGTGGTGGATTATCGAAAGCGAAGGAGCACCAAGGATGCGCTATTCACACGCATTCTCGAAGCAATTGAGAACACCGAGGGTCGAGTGCGCCTGGCTTCTGCGACGTTGGCACTGGTCGAAGCACCGACGCTGGGTGTCCGGATACACGGGGCAGAGCTCAATTCTAGGTCGAGCTCGAACGGGGATTCTGCGGCTACGGGCTAGCAGGCAGGCGTGCCTTGTGCGCCCGCGCTTTGATCAGGTCGGTCTCATACGACATCCAGAGGACGGTCTTGACCCCGGCGGCGTCTTCGAGAGGCATCGCCATCTCCAGCGTGCCTGCCACGTCCCCCTTGCGACTGACGAAGCCCTGTGCTCCCAGTGCCCAGACCCCGCGCTCGCCGACCTTGCCCATCACAACCAGCTTCCGGTCGCTGCTCGCAATCACGCTACCGTCCGGATGAAACAGATGAATGAAGGCAACACCGGGAAGGCGAACCAGCTCTTCGACCGATAGCTCTAGACTCTCCTTGCGGCTTGCGAGCACGGCCGCGTGGATACCCGCGCTGTATGCCCGGAAGACGCCTTCGGCCCGACCACTCACCAGCTCGTCTTCCAGCGCATCAGCTTCCGCGCGAAGCGTACCGAGGCGTGTCTCGCACTGGCGCTCGATCGCTAACTGACGGTACATGGACCAGAGGTAGACTCCCCCGATGCAACCGGTCAGCACCAACACCCCAATCAGCTCAATGAGCCAGCGTCGCGCCAAGTGCGCTCTGGCCGACGGGGCAACATCGACCTTCTTGTCTGTTTCCATCGCGCGTTGATAACATGCGATCAGCTCCATGTATACTTGCAACCATCGATCGCAGATCGACAGGGACCGCGCTTGGTAGCGTACAGGTCCGCCGTGAGTGGTGGAGGCGCTGGCCGATGCGTACACATCTCCTGGAATTCTTCACCGCACCGCTTGGCCCACCAGCGGTAGTAGCCATGAGAGCGGCATGCGGGCCACGCCCCCTTCACCACGCGACCTCATCATCCGGCCCGCCTGTGCCCCCGTCTGGCGCAGCCGGAGGCACGAACGGTTCCCGCTGCACGCTCAATCGTGGGCGGAGCTTGAACCGGAAGCCGCAGCGCAAGCGGCAGGGACCGAGGCATCCCAGACCGAGGACGCGCAGCCTGATGCCCTACCTGACGAGATGACCCGCATTGAAGCTGCGGCAGTGATGTCGCATCAGAATCAGGAATCGTCCGATTCCGATGATGAGAGTGATTCCGAATCCCAAGCCTCCGATTGACCACATTCGCCACCGAAGAGTCGATTTCCCGTCGAAAAAACTGGCACTCCAAAGGCCAGCGCGCAGGGCAACTTCACCGCCCCGGACAGCCGGCTTATACGAGACAAGGGGCCTTTGTGCAGGCATACAACGGCCAACTTTCGGGCGATGCCGATCATCGTTGCGGCGGAGCTGTCGAATCAAGCACCGGGTGTTGGGTCTTTCATCCATCTGATCGATCTCGTGCCATCTAACTGCGAGCAGACTCCCAAGGCTGCGCTGGCCGCTGCGGGCTACTTTGTGGACGCAAATGTGCGGCGCGCACACGCAGCCGAAGGGTGCAACAACGAACCTGGCCCCCCTCGTCAGCGCTGAGGGTGGACTCAGATTACAGACCTCCCAACCGGAAGAAGCTCATCGCCAGTCCCAATGAGTTAGGATTTCTCCCATGAACGTTTCCATTTCTCCAGAACTACAGTACATGCTGCTGGTCTTCGGTTTGTTTTTTGTCCCGCGTGCCATCCAGCGCTTCCGCATTCCGAGCGCTGTCACTTGTGTAGGCATTGGCGCCGCGCTGAGCATTGGCTTCCATTATTTCCACGGCGACCACACCATAAAGCTGCTGGCGACTCTCGGAATTGTCTCGATGTTTCTTTTCGCAGGACTTGAAGTCGACTTCGCAGAGCTGCGGCAGGGACGCAAGATACTGCTCCAGCACATCGGGGCTCAGCTCTTGCTGCTAGTCCTCGGTAGCTGGGTACTTCATGTTGTCCTCGGGCTTGCGGGACGACCTGCGCTGCTGTTCGCGCTAGCACTTTTTACTCCTTCGACGGGCTTCATCCTCGACTCGCTGGACGGATTTCGACTGACATCCGAGGAGCGATTCTGGGTAAAATCCAAGGCTATCGCATCAGAGCTCGTAGCCCTCGCGGTTTTGTTCCTGACGATCCAAAGCTCGGACGTGGGCACACTGAGCCTGTCCGCCCTTGCGCTCGCAGCGATGGTGGTGCTGCTCCCTCCAGTGTTTCGTGCATTTGCGATTGTGATCGCGCCGTTTGCTCCTAAGACAGAATTTACATTCCTGGTTCTTGTTGCCCTGTTGTGTGCTCTCATCACTCGCGAGCTGGGAGTCTACTATCTCGTTGGTGCGTTCGTCGTTGGCCTCACCGCAGTGCGACTTCGCAAGGAGCTTCCCGCGCTAAGCTCTGAAAAGCTTCTCGGCGGAGTGGAACTATTCGCCTCGTTCTTTATTCCCTTTTACTTCCTCAATGCGGGGCTTCATCTGCGTGCTGAACATTTCTCGTGGGCCGCGGTCGGTCTTGCAGCTGCGCTGCTTGCAATCGTGCTCCCGATTCGCATTCTCCGCGTCGCGTTGCATAGAAGGTGGGTACTTGATGAACCACTCAAGGTGGGAGCGCGCATCGGAACAGCAGTCATTCCGACGCTCGTCTTTACAATGGTCATCGCCGAAATTCTTCAAGAACGCTTCGAACTCGCTCCCGATCGGTTCGGCGCCCTCATCATTTTTGCGCTCTTAAACACGTTGATTCCGGGGATTGTCCTTCGCTTGCCGCCACCAGAGTTTGAGACGCCGGAAGTGCCGCGAACTGCTGCGATTCCCTCTCCAGCGTCCGGCGATGGGCACAGCTCGGCGATAGAAGGTAATTCCCATGGCTGATTTGACGCCCCAAGCCATCGTCCGCGCGCAAGACCGACTGCTCGTGCTGCTGGGCAACTCACCTGACGGGCGGGCGCCGCTGGTCGCGAGCATGCTAAAGCGCGACTCGGGCGAAGCCATGTCGTACTGGTTTCAGTTGGTCGTGTCTGTGGGCATTGTAACCCTTTGATTGGTTGTGGGCAGCTCGGCTGTAGTGATCGGGGCCATGCTTGTGGCG
>CALMML010000142.1 GCA_937868485.1 uncultured Myxococcales bacterium
ATCCAGATAGGAATAGCGGCCCGAAACAGCGATGCGCAGTCGATTCCCAAGCGAAGCAGAGAGCTGCGCACCGACATCGAGAAGATCCGCAGAGACATCACCATGAATGCCGGAAGGAAGCTCACGCGCTTTGATGATCAGCAGGCCACCGAGCCCGCGCCCATAGGCGGATCCATAGCCTCCCGGAATGAGTGTCAGTTCCTGTACAGCTGCCGTCGGAATCACGGTGCGAAGTCCCCCCAGATGATACAGCGCGGGCAGCTCGATTCCGTCCAGTACAATTCGTGACTCTGCAGGTGCAGCGCCCCACACCACCAGCTGTCCAGAGCCAAGCGCGGGACGTAAGACTCCGGGTACAGCTTCGACGGCGCGCAGTGCATCACCAAAGCCACCGGGCAGATGACGGGCATCGTCTGCTTGTTGCGTATGGGAGTACGGACCAGCGTGGGATCCGCTGCTGCGCACCACGGTCTCAAACGATGTGGGCTCTTTTGCATCTGCAGCCAGTCCGCTCATCAAGAGCAAGGCTGTCGCAGCGAGCGTCCGCACAGCACGCATCACGGAATCACAATGTCCAGCGCGAGGACGCCCGACTGTGCACCATGATCACCGCGCGTGTCGGAAGGAAGACTCTGTCCAGCGCTCTGCGCAAGCAGCTTTCCTTCTTGCAGCACATCCACCATCCAGTAGGCCGTCGCTTGTCCGCACAAAGAAAACGTATCGATCCGAATGCGATAGCGACCCGGCTGCGGAGCCTGTTGGTAGATCACCTGCTCAGTCTGTTTTCCGTCGATGACACACTGCGCATTGGAGTCCAGATCCAACGAGCCCGCGGTACTCATCGGAACCGATCCACGATCGACTTTGCGGCGTGAATAGATGTGCTGACCGTTTGGCTGCTCGACATGCAGATCCAGATCTGCGGCACGCTGCCAGCGAAGGCGAATCACCAGTGCGCCGGATACGGAAGGCTCATCGATCGACAAGAGGGAGTGTTCCGACGGAAGCCCATAGTCCCCTTGCACATTGGTGGCCTGAATGTGCAGCGTCATCGGTCCATGCGGAAGCAGCGGAGAAAAGGAAAGCAGTGCGGCAAAGGTCGGCAGCTCGGGCGCAGAGACATCCGGCGCTTTGGCAACCAGGATGTAGTGCGCATTGTCTCCGACCAAAAACACAGAGACTGCAGACGATCCCTGCGCAAGCGTTCCCCCCATCGGCTTGTCCACTTGTCCGGGCCAGATCTGCGACTGAAGAAGCGTCACACCCTGCACCGCTGGACCCGTCGCGGACTGCGGTGGTGGACCCGGCACACGCTGGGCTCCCTCGATGCGCAAAAGGGATCCCAGGTGACGCAGAGAAGAAGCGGAGTCACAGCCCGCGACAAGCAGCACGATGCCCAATATGAAGCAGATGAAAGGACTCATATCTGAGGATCCCTTAAAAGCGTACCTGCCCGCGAATCAGCACGACATCGCGGCCAAGTGTGATGGGAATGCCCGCTGCACTTCGTCCGAGTGCGTTGCGGTTGTGCTGATACTCGATCGCCAGCTTTCCGTAGCCAGGATAGTAGCCAGCCAGTGTGGTTGTCAGCGACGAAAACGACGTAGCCAACGGAACGCGATCGGGGCCTCTTTGTTCTTGTGCATCGGCATCGGGATCATAGAAGTCATAGCGCAGTCCGGCCCGAACATAGGGAGACAGCTCTTGCGTAACGCCTACGTAATATCCCAGCTCGCGCAGGTCGCGACCAACCGCCACAGGGTCAGCGATGTACAGGCTGCGATCCAGGTTGCGGGCCCAGATCAGCTCGCCGCTCACCATCAGCCGACCAAGGATGGGAATGCGCGCAGAGATCTCTGCATCCAGTCCGAGCGCATCCCGCGAGAAGTTTTGAGACGGCACCGCAGCACGACCGCGAATCACTTGAATCTCGCTCTGCTGCACTTGGCCATCATCGTTGTCATCGCGAAACACCAGCACGTCTTTGCTGGCCAGCGATCCCGGACTGAACCCGGTTCCATACACAAAGGAAGCGCCAGCGCGTAGCGTCAGCCAGGAAGCGGGCGCAGCGTCGATGGAAAGCTTTCCAATCAGGTCTTTGCTCTGGTTGGGATCGCGCGCGGAAAACGCAGCATCCCCAAGCGGCGCACCGTTCATGGCCGCCAAGGAATAGCGAAGGAATCGAAAGCCTCCATGCAGTCGAACACCCAGATCGTACTCACCAGGAAACAGCGCGCGTACGATGTGACTGCGCTCCAAAAACAGTCGCTCGACATCCTGTTCAAGCACTTCCCGACCAAAGGGAATCTTCATCAGACCGAGTGCACCGCGCAGATAGGGAGTCTGTCCGATCTCCGCAGGCCACTGCGCCCACAGCTCTGCGCTCATCAAGCGGACTTGACTGCCCTGCATGGTGTTTCCGTCCAGCTCCAGCAGACCACCAACATACTTGGAATCTGCACGCACACGCACGCGCGCACGCCGGATGACAAAGCGGGTCTCATTGAGCGGAAGCCCGGTCGATCCATCCAGCTCATCTTCCGAATCCTGACGATACAGCGTCGCATCGACCTGCACAAAACCGCTCAAGGACAGCGCAAACGGACCGCGATGCACAAGCGCCAGGGAAGGAGTCTGGGACTGATCCGTCAGCGGTTGGGAGGATGCGCGATCGGACGCGGTTTGCGAGGAGGCCTGGAGCGCGGCAAGCTGCGCTTCCAACGCCAAGACGCGATCCGCCAGTGCGGTCGGAGATGCCGCTGATTCCGTCGATTCTGCGTGTCCCGATTCCGCCCAAAACCACGAACACAGCAGCGCGAGCAGGCAGCCCTTACGGAAGGGAAGGAAGCGTACCATCGGAACGGAGGAGAGGCAAAGCAGGTCGCTTGTCGACGGACTGTGCGCTGGTGCAAGCGTTCAGTAGCTCAACGTGGGTCCGTGGATTTTGCACACACGACAGATCCACAGTGGACAGATCACGCGGTGAATCTGGAGCCATGGACTCAGGATCAGGACACCCAGTCAGGAGGAAACAGAGTCCACTTCGCACGAGCAGCTGGTTTGGGAATCGCATGGCTAGCGCTCCTCACAGAAGCCATGACGGCAGACGCCGCCACCGCAGGTTGCATCACTGGAGCAGCGACTACAGCTGGTCTTTCCCGTCGCTGTGTATTCAAAGTAGCAGCCACACGGCTGCGGGGCAGCGAACAAGGAAAAGTCTCCCCCTTCACTGCTTCGCGAAACTTTCATTGCGCAGCGGGGAACCAAGCCAACACGCACTGTACTTTCCAGTGGCTCAAAGCCAGCCAGCGGAGTCACTGCATTTCCGACCAAGACATCGATCACTCGCTGGGCCCGTGCGCTGCGCGGGTTTCCCATTGCATCACTGCGCATCAGCCAGTGCGTGTAAGACCACAGGTGATAGTGACCATCGCGAACATTCTGCTTGTCAAAGCCGCTCTGCGTGGCATCTGGCCAGTACGCACGCGACTGTCGATAGGCCCGGAATGCCAGCGCCTTCAGCGTCGATCGATAGCCGTCAAAGACCTCGCTTCCCAAGATTCCGATTGCGCGAGTTGGATCGGCAGCCGCAGCCAACATACTGGCCAGATCTTGCGACAGGTTGACCTTCTGTCCTTGCCACTTCCCAGCAGGAACACCGATCGATGCACCGACGCTGATCACCGTTCCTTTGGTGACCGGACGTCCAAACAGCAGGTTGTTATCCAGCCATGGAAAGACCTGTCCTGCCATTCCGAAACCGAACACGAAGTACGCCTCTTCAGCGGTAATTGCCGTCTGAGAGCTGGCCAGCGGAACCGCGAACACAAAGGACTGAACCGGACCCAGTACATCGATCACATCGGCTGGTTTCGGGGTCGGGCAGGCATCCAAAAACACGATCGAGTTGGCAACGTCCGCAAGCACACCAGGAGCAGCCAGCGTACAGACCGGCGGCGTCGGAGTCTTTTGTGGATCGTAGCCTGCCGGAATGTAGGAAAAGTTTCCGCTCATGCGAAGATCCCCGTACAGCGTATCCAGGTTGGAACACGATCCGGTGGCACGATAGACCAGCGTCACTTGCTCCGTAGCGCGCAGCTTGGCCCCCAGCTCACGCATCAAGTTTACTTGCGTGTCACCGACGGTTAAGTAGACCGGATTGGGAATCTCTTTGGGATCATCACAAGCTGGTACAGCCTGCGCGACTCCGCGCAAACCAAGCAGCATACTGAGCAGCAGCGCAGGCCGCAGCCACGATCCAGACTTCATGTGGAAGACTCCTTTGTGACGCGCTCACCGCAGCAGCGCACGTCGTAACCGATCGCGGACAGCTCTTTGCGAAACGTCAACGCCGTCATCAAGTCAAGCAGTCGCTGCATGCGCGGCTCACTCTGTAGCTCGCTGGGAATCACCAAGTCGTAGCGCTCCTCTGCGAGCGGAAGGAAGGGCAGACCAAACGACAGCGCTGCGTCTTTGGTTGCAATTCCTGCGTCGGCTGCGCCCATACAGACAGCCGCTGCGACTTCCAGGTGCCCCCGCACTTCCAGCGGATCATCGAACAGAGAAGCCACGGATCCGCCACTGCGTGCCAGCTCTCTTTCAAGCAGTCTGCGCGCACCAGAGCCGGACTCGCGAATCGCCAGACGCACACCTCTTCGACGCAGATCCGCACTTTGATGGATTCCTTTCGGATTCCCAGCGGCAAGTACAATGCCCGCTTCCCAGCTCGCCAGCGTGATCATCGCAACGTCTTGCTGGCGCGTGTGTCTGCGCACATCAGGAACGTTGTCTATCCCTGTCTTGGCATCGGTCAGATGGACTCCGGCCAAGTGAGTCTGCCCGCGTGCAAGCGACTGAAGCGCCTGTGTACTGGAACGGGAAAGCCATAGAAATCGGCCACTGCCGCTGCGTGCATTCAGTCGATCTGCGAGCAGTCCCAGCGCCGGAGCACAGCCCATCAGCACCACTTGTTCCGATAGGGAAGACACCGAGCGGAGCAGCTCGACTTCCACCTTTCGTCCTCTGCTTCGCGTCACCAGCGCATCGGCAGATCGACCTGCCAGATCCCGCTCCAGCGGATAGGACACCCAGCGTCCTTGCAGGTGTGCCAGCGCCACCCGGCCCGTGATCGCTGGTGATGCAGACTCGCTCCACAGCACCTGCTCTTGCGTTGCCATGCCAAACAGCGTCTCGACCGTACTATCCAGTGCATGGGCCAGCCGGAGCGCCACGTCGACGGAAGGCATGCTTCGTCCTGTCTCAATCAGGTGCACACTCTGCCGGGTGATCTGCACGGCATCCGCGAGCGCTTGCTGGGACAGCTGTGCGGTCTCTCGCAGCGTCCGAACGCGATTGGGAGGCAAACTAGACATGTAATGACTTCTTTACATTACGTAAAGAATGCTTGTCATCTCAAATCCAAGCCGATCTTCGCCAGCGAACATGCCGCCATCATTTCCGTCGAGAATCGAAAAACAGGAGCCCTCCCCTTTCAGCGTCTATACAAGCGACCTGGGCCCGTCCTAAGTTTCTGCCTTCACGACGAAAGGAATGGCCCGCCATGATCAAGCTCAACGTGAACGGCAAGCAACTGAACGTCGAAGCATCACCTGACACCCCGCTGCTATGGGTGCTGCGCGATGACCTCAACATGACCGGAACCAAGTACGGCTGCGGCATGGCCATGTGCGGAGCCTGCACGGTGTGGTTAAACGGAGTCCCGACGCGCGCGTGCCAGACGCCTGTATCGGCAGTGGTTGGACAGAATGTCACGACGGTGGAAGACATCGCAGCCACCCCAGCAGGAAAGGCAGTACAGGCCGCGTGGCGAAAGCTTGATGTCGTGCAGTGCGGATTCTGTCAGTCAGGACAGATCATGGCAGCGGCAGCACTCCTTGTTCGCAACAAGCGTCCGACCGATGCAGACATTGATGCAGCCATGGCCGGAAACATCTGTCGCTGCGCTACGTATGTTCGCATCCGCGCGGCCATCAAAGAAGCAGCGTCTACCCTTCCGTAAAGGAGTCCGACATGAGCACCGAACAACGTGCACCTCTTCCCAGCGATCCGAGCCGTCGTGACTTCTTCAAGATTGCTCTGGTCGCTTCCGCAGGACTCACCGTTGCGGCCCTGATTCCGTCGGCACTGGCCGCCCAAGGAGAGCCGTCCAAGTCCGCCCCCGTGTTTGAACCGAACGCCTTTGTACGCATCTCGGAAGACAACACCGTGACCGTGATGTGTAAGCACACCGAGATGGGCCAGGGAACGTACACCGGACTCCCAACCATCGTCGCAGAAGAGCTGGATGCAGACTGGTCACAGATTCGCGCGGAAGGAGCCCCCGCAAACGCAAAGCTCTACAACAACTTGTTCTGGGGCAAAGCCCAAGGGACAGGCGGAAGCAGTGCGATTGCCAATTCCTTTGCACAGCTTCGTCAAGCCGGAGCAACAGCCCGCGCCATGCTCATTGCAGCGGCGGCCAAGCAGTGGAATGTACCAGCGGACTCGATCTCTGTTGCGAAGGGAGTCGTGCAGCACAAAGCATCGGGAAAGAAGGCGACGTTTGGCTCGCTGGCGAAGCTTGCAGCGACGATGCCGGTGCCCACTGATGTGAAGTTCAAAGATCCGAAACAGTATGTGTATGTTGGCAAGAAGTTTCCACGAACAGACTCTGCGTCCAAGACCAATGGCAGCGCGATCTTCACCCAAGATCTAAAGCTTCCGGGCATGCTGACAGCGCTGGTTGCGCATCCGCCGCGCTTTTTGGCCAAAGTAAAGACGTTTGATGCGACCAAGGCCAAAGCGGTGTCTGGTGTCGTCGCTGTGGTCGCGATTCCGACCGGCGTTGCGGTGGTGGCCAAAGACTTCTGGTCCGCCAAAAAAGGACGCGATGCGCTCACGGTAGACTGGGATGAATCCCAAGCGGTCAAGACATCGTCCGCAGAGCTCTACACGCAGTACAAAGCACTGGCGCAGACTCCGGGTGCGGTGGCCAAAAAGGAAGGTGATGCGGCCTCTGCACTTCCCAAGTGTGTGAAGCGCGTCGACGCTGAGTTTGAGTTTCCGTTCCTCGCGCATGCATCGATGGAAACGCTAAACTGCGTGGTGCAGATCTCCAAAGACGGCTGCGAAGTCTGGAACGGAGAGCAGAATCAGACTGGCGATCAGTTCGCGATCGCAGCAGCACTGGGAATCCGTCCCGATCAAGTGAAGCTGAACCAGCTGCTGGTGGGCGGAAGCTTCGGGCGACGAGCGAATCCCAAGTCAGACTATCTGCTTGAAGCGGTGGCGATTGCCAAAGCCATCAACCAAGGTCCGACTGCGGGTGTTCCGGTGAAGATGCTGTGGACGCGCGAAGACGACATGGCCGGAGGCTACTATCGTCCGCTCTATGTTCACCGAGTAAGCGCGGGTCTGGACGCACAGGGAAAACCGCTCGCATGGCAGCAGCGTATCGTCGGACAGTCGATCGCAGCCGGGACTCCTTTTGAGCCGATGATGGTGCAAAACGGAGTCGATGTAACCTCGGTCGAAGGAGCCGCCAACCTGCCCTACGCGATTCCCAACTTTCAGGTAGAGCTTCACTCTCCGCGTGTTGGGATTCCGATTCAGTGGTGGCGCTCTGTTGGTTCGACGCACACGGCGTTCTCTACAGAGACGATCGTGGATGATCTGGCCACGCTTGCAGGAAAGGATCCGGTCGCGTTCCGTACCGAGCTGCTCGCCAAGTTTCCGCGACATCTGGGAGTCATGAAGCTGGCGGCGGACAAGGCAGGCTGGGGCAAGCCGCTCGCCAAAGGAAAGCCGGGACAGCGTCGCGGTCGCGGCATCGCGGTTCACGAGTCCTTCCATACCTTCGTTGCGCAGGTGGCCGAAGTCACGGTTTCGCAAGATGGATCGTTTACCGTCGATCGCGTGGTCTGCGCAGTGGACTGCGGAATCATCATCAATCCCGATGTGGTGGTGGCGCAGATGGAAGGAGGAATCGGTTACGGACTGTCTGCTGCGCTCTCTGGAGCGATTACGCTGACCAATGGAGAAGTCGATCAGTCCAACTTCCATGACTATCCGGTGCTGCGACTTCCAGAGATGCCAAAAGTGGAAGTTCATACGGTTTCTTCGACGGAAAATCCAACCGGAGTCGGAGAGCCTGCAACACCAGTCATTGCGCCAGCGGTTGCCAACGCGCTGTTTGCGGCCACCGGAAAGCGACTCCGCAAGCTGCCGTTTCAGACCAGCGAGCTGAAGGCGTAAGGAAGGACGTTCGATGCGCAGACTCACCGCCATTTGGAAGCATGCACTGCTGCTTGGTCTCTGTGTCCCACTTGCTGCAAGCTGCAACAAAGACAGCCGCGATGCCAGCTACAGCGACGATACAGACCTGGGAGTTTTGGTCGATCTGCGCACGGAACCTCGACCTCCTGATCTGACTCCGCCACCGGATCTTGCGGCTCCTGATGTGCATGTGGTGATCACCGCAGACAACGCCTATGCCTTCGGTTGGGGCTATGCGGATCGCGTCACCAAGCTCAGCGGAAGACCGATGACCGTAGTGGCTGGAGACATCTTCAACTGTCCGATTGGCGTCGGTCCTGAAGCGTATGACATTCCTGCGAAAGAGGCTCCCGATGACAGCTATCTGTACATCGTTGCGTGGGCCGATGACGCCACAACACAAGGAGTGATCGGACAGTTTGATCGACGCGGACTTCCCATCTACACCGGAGACGGAGACTGGGAAGTCTGTGCGACCGGACTGTTCTACGATACCGGCTCTGCTGGCGGTGGTCCCAGCATCGACATCGTCAACCAGGAGATCTCGCGCTGCAACGCAGGAACCGGAAGTCCATCCACCACCAGTGCAGGCTGGGTCAACAGCAAGGGCGCAGTCACCAAGAATGCGCAGGGAATCCTCGCTGTCGGAGAAGACAACAGCCTGTCTGGTGGTGACTTCCCAATCGTCTGTCAGATGGATGCAACCGGAAAGCGTGGCGTCGATTCCAGTGCGCGCTGGATGTGGTACAGCCCCGACGGAAAAAGCCCATTCCGATACAGCGGTGGACACAATCCCACCCGCGCATTTCTGATCTTCCGACTCCCCAGCAAGACCATCATCATCGGCTGATCGCAACGCATCCTTCGCACGGAATCCGCACAAGGGAAGGATGTACGGACTCCGATTCCCACCACAGACCACGAAGTAGGCTCGACTGCGCACTCCTTCATTCTGCTAGACGTCCGCAACTGCAATGCTGTGACTGTCGCTGCCGATTGCGCAGTCTCCGCTGGTG
>CALMML010000143.1 GCA_937868485.1 uncultured Myxococcales bacterium
TGACGTGCGCCATATACGACGTCGCCGTCTGACCTTGCAGGTAGCTCCAGTTGTTTGCCATCGAGTTCGCCGTCACAATGTCCGGCTTGCCGTCGCCATTGAGATCCGCCACCCACACTGACTCGGGACGGTTGGTGCCAAGCGACTGATTCACCGTCGGATCGAGCAGGCCCGTGCCCTGACCCTTGAGCACGCTTACGTTCATGCTGCCGTTGTTTGCCGCCACCACATCGAGTGACTTGTCTCCATCGAGATCGACGACAAACAGACCGCTCGGTGAGGTGCCCACATTTTGGTTGAGCGGGTTGCTGAACGTGCCCGATCCTGTCCACAGCGCAACCGTCACGCTATTGGTCGAAGAGTTGGCTGTGACGATATCGAGCTTGCCGTCTTTGTTCATATCAGCCAGCGCAATCTCGCTGACGCTTCCGCCGACCGGACGCACCGTTCCGACCGTGAACTGACCCGTTCCCTGCGACAGCATCGGCAGCACATTCAGCGTATTGGACGATCCCAGCACCAGGTCAGGACGGTTGTCGCCGGTGATGTCTCCGACGGCGATCGAGCCGCCCGTGCCGCCTGAAAAGCCGGTGGTGGTGATGACGCTTGTCGTAAACGCGGTCGCGCCTTGGTTCAGGAACACCGAGATGTTGCCGCTGTTGTTGACGGTGACGATGTCCGGCTTGTTGTCTCCGTTGAAATCGCCCATCGCCAGATCGCTCGGGCCGGTGGCACCATTGCCCAGCGACAGGTTCTGCGACGCGCCAGCGGGGAACGTGCCATCGCCGAGCCCGGTCTTGAGGGTGATGTTATTGCCCGTCTGATTGACCGTTACCAAGTCCAGCTTGTTGTCGGCATTGAAGTCGGCAATCAGCACCCGGCGAGGGCCCGTTCCCGTCGAGTACGAGACCAGATTGCCCCAGCTTGCGGTTCCGCTGGAACGATAGGTAAAGAGCTGGCTGCCAGTGCCGGACTTGCCGTCGTCGCTGTGGGTGACAACGATGTCTTGCGGGCCACAGGTGGCGGTCTTGGCGGCCACCGTACAGGTGATCGAGGTGGACGAAGCCACGACGACGTTGGTGCACGCAGCGCCTGCGACCGTGACCGAGGCTCCCGTGCGGAAGTCGGTGCCAGTGATGGTGATGTTGGTCGTGACGTTGTTTGCGCCAAAGGTCGGGCTGACCGCAGTCACCGTCGGTGCATTGAACATCGTCATATCGCTCACAACCGTCATATCCGGGGTCGCATTCATATCGATCTGAGTTCCCGTCATGTCGGAACCTGGATCACAGGCAACCACAATTGCGACTGTGCCAAGACCGATGATCGAAGCGGCGTAGAGACGGGACAAAGTAAAGGATTTCATGAACCTAGCCTCCAACGGTCAGCAAGGACCGGATGTAAACAATATGCGTGAATATAACACTCCTGATGTGCTGAATATATTGTCTTGCTATATGTTGATTGTTTCCAGTGATATCAAGGAGTTAGATGAACGACTGAATGTGGATACATGACCAAAGAAAAACGCCCCCGGACAGCCTGGGAAGACTGATACACGGGGGCGTCTACGCGTGGCAGAGCCTTACGCGCTACAAGGCTTAGTTACCGCTGCCGCGATAGATGACGACGTTGCCGGTGTTGAAGCCGGTGATGGCGATATCGGGACGGCCATCTTTGTTAAAGTCTGCAATCGCGACGTCATTGCTCTGCACGGCGGTGTTGATCATCACGGGCGCGTTGAAGGTGCCGTCACCCTTGCCGGTCATCCAGTGCATGTTGGTCGAGCCGAGGCTCGGAACCACCACGTCGAGGATGCCGTCCTGGTTGAGATCACCGACCGCTGCTGCTTCCGGCATGTTGCCGACGGTGGCGGTGGTCGCTCCCTTGGTGAAGCCGCCCGCGCCGTCGCCCTTGTAGAAGGTCACGATGCCCGGCGACAGACGCGCAACCGAGATGAAGTCGAGCTTGCCGTCGCCATCGAAGTCGCCGGCCTTGACGATGTTCTGGTTGTTGGCGGTCGAGTTCGCGATCGGCGTCTGAACCGCAGCGCCAGCGGCCTTGTTGAGGATGACGCGGATGAAGGTGTTGGCTCCGTTGTTGCCGACGACCAGGTCAGGACGACCGTCGCCATCGAAGTCGCCGACGTCGAGTCCGTAGGGGACGTAGCCAGTCGCGCCCGTCGTCAGGTTGAACGGCGAGCCCGCGACCTGGGTGTAGGTCATGTTGCCGTTGTTCTTGAGCACGCTGACGGTGCCGGAGGTCTGGTTGGTGACGGCGATGTCATTGACCTTGCCGTCCTTGTCGAAGTCACCGACGACAACAAACGACGGGCCGCTGAAGCCGCCGGTGGCCATCGTGATCGGCGTGATGGTGGGGTTGCCTGCGGCCATGCGGTGAATGACCGTGAGCGTGTTTGGCGCAAAGTTGCTGGCGACCACGTCCATCTGGCCGTTGCCGTCCATGTCACCGACGGCGGTCTGGAAGACGTTGGTACCGCCCGTTGGGATGCCCTGGGTTGCAATGAACGTCGGAGCGGCAGCCGTCGGGCTCGCCGTGGTGTTCGGGATCACGTTCACGCCCGGAAGCGCTGGGGTGGATGCCGAGTTGGCGGTGTTCATGGCGGTCACAATGCTCGGGAAGCCCTGGCCGATGATGTCGACGAGAGAGAGCGAGCGCGGACCGCTTGTGGCCATCGTCGCGATGTTGGCGTTGCCAGCGGTAAAGGCCGGCGTACCAATCACGTAGCGGAAGCCCTTGGTCAGGATCGCTGCCGACGAGCCGTCCTTGTTATCGACCGTCACATCGACCTGGCCGAAGTTGGTCGAAGCGCCGGTCATGGCCGTGATCTTGGTGGAATCCACCACCGCAACCTGCGTCGCGGACACACCGCCGATCGTGACCACCGCGCTCGTCTTAAAGTTGGTGCCGGTGATCGTGATCGACGTGCCGCCAGCGGCGGGACCCATCGCAGGAGTAATGGCCGTGACCGTCGGGGTCGCAGGCATCAGATCAGGAGGAAGCGTCATATCTGGAATCGTCGCCATATCGACCGGGGTCGGAGTCGGGGTCGTATCGTCACAGGCAAACGCCAGCGCAACGACACCAATGCCAAGAAACGATGCCATCGTGATGCGAGAGACAGTCTTATTACGCATGTAGTTCTCCTTCTCTGACTTGAGTACCTGCAAGTGAAGCTCGGTAATGGTCAAGAACCGGCCATTCCAAGGACAGCCTATCACGTTGTGAGATGCTGTTATATCGGTCTGCGCTGCAACGAATAATCGAATGATCTCAATGGGTTGCAGTGAAGGATTTTAAATGCTCATTTTCATCGGGCTAGGATTCGGTCACAGGCGCGTACATTTCCTGCGTGTTCTGAAAGGGCTCGTTTTCGACGGTGGATGGCTTTTTTGATGTCGATCGAGCGCTTGTCATCTGGCCGATCCGATCGCGATCGCTGTGCCGATTAAGTCATCCAAATGAAATGGGAATTTCCTACAGTGTGGTGGGCTGTGAATCTGTGCGCTTGTCCGGGTGATGCGTGCGCTGCCGATGCCTCTGTGATGTCTGTGTAGAAATAATCAATGCAAAGCAAAGGATATATCGATTGATATGCCGCCGTGCGGTGGACGCTTTGCGTAGACTAGGGCTCAACATGATGGGTTGGCGTAACGCTGCGCGCGTGCTTTCGATCGGGCTTCTTTCGTCGCTGATGTTGGGCTGTGCGGTGCCGCTTGAGCGGGCCTGTCCGCGCTGCCAGACGATCGAGCTGGGCGTGCGTCCGCCGGTGCCCGCTGGAACCAAGACGGTGTATCTGCTGATTCCGGGGCTGCTCGGCTACGGCTGGGAGTGGGATGAGGCGCAGCAGGAGCTTTCGCAGGTGCCGCGCGCGGTGACGCTGGTCTGGCCGTGGGATCCGTGGCTGAGCGTGGCCAAGAGCGGCGACAGCCTGGTTCGGCACCTGGACTACGTGCTGCGGCGGCTGCCTCGATCGGTGGATCGGGTGGTGGTGGTGGCGCACTCGGCGGCGGGGCTGCTTGCGCTGTGGGCGGGCGCGCGGATTTCGGTGCCATCGCAGCTTGTGGTCGAGCTGATCTCGGTCGGGGCGCCGCTGGCGGGTCAGGGCTTCAATCCGTGGGGCGGGCAGGATCTGTTTCGGACGCCGCTGCCGATTGCGCTGGGCTCGCGCTTTTCATCGTGGCCGACGCTGGCAAGCGGTGTGTCGCTGCGCGTGTTTGTCACCGGACCGGGTGATCCGGTGATGGTGTCGCACTTTGGACATCAGCCGGGCGATGCGCGGGTGCTGCCGGCGTCCGCGACGGTGGTGGAGCTGCCGGTGACGCTCGATCACAATGTGGCGCTCGGGTTTGTGGCCAAGCTGTTTCGCGCCGAAGCACAGGCGCGGGCCGCGAAAGCCAGCGTGCAGCCGTAGTCAGCGCCAGCGTTGCACTCAGTGCTCGGGACCGTTGCGCAGCGTCTCTAGCACCAGCTCGAGCAGACCTTGTCGTTCAATCGCCAGGTAGCACAGCAGCGCCGCCAGCCCACCTCGCCACAGCGTACCGAGCACGAGCGACCGAGGCCGCAGCGTCGATCGCGCCGCCGCCGCCGACAGCCAGCACAGCGCGACGCCTCCGAGCAGCAAGACCAAAAGAGGCCGCGCAAACTGCGCACCTTGCAGCAGCGACGCGACCAGCACAAAAAACAGCCCGACCGGCAGGTAGTACGCGACCTCGAGCGGCGGCGGCCACAGCTCTCTTCGTCGTCGCAGCGCAATACCGAGCATCGATCCGAGCAGCGTCAGTCCACCCGTCGCTGCGATCAGCCTGCGACGCTCTGCTTCCGCCAGCGCCGACAGTCCATCGGTCGCTGTCTTTTGCCACAGCGGCTCTTGGCGATCGCCGAGCTGTAGGTAGACGCGGCGTGCGTCGCTGTACCGACCACTGCGCACCAGGTGCTCGGCGTAGACTTGCTGACCGCGCGCGCAAAAGTCGCTGTGTGGAAAGTTCGTCACGAGCCGCGTCATGTGCGACACGATCGCTGGCTCGGGGGCTTCTTGACGAATCGCTCCGTCGAGCAGCAAGTACATCACCTGATCCGCCAGCGCAAACTGCGGTACGTCGGTAAGCAGGGCTTGTAGCTGCGTCGCTCGCTCGGGGCTTCGGTCGCTGGTGGTGCGCAAGATCGTCTGAAAGCGCACCAGCTGCGCCGCGCCACTTTGCAAGCTGACCGCAAGCTGGGCAATCCGCGACTCTGTGCGACGAATCAGCCGACTGTCGGGATGATTGGCCACCAGCGCTCGATACAGCCGGAGCGCTTCGTCGGGCTGACCCAGCTGTTCTTCCAGTTGCTGCGCCGCCACAAACAGCGCTTCCGGGGCGAGCGCACTGTGTGGATGCTTGCGTGCCAGTTCTTGTAGCTCTGCCGTCGCTTGCGCTGCGTCTTTGGTCCCGAGCCGCTCCATGGCTCGATCGAACAACACTCGCGTCGCTGCTTCGTCCTGCGCGCTCAGCGGATCATCGGGCTTGTCTTCGATCGTCTCTGGCTTGGCAGGCTGCGACAGCGCAGCGCGTGGGGAGCCCATCCCAAGCCACAGCAGCCCGAGCCCGAGCCCGAGTCCGAGCCTACGTCTGAAGACACCCAGCGCTGCTTGTCTGCGGACCGTCATGGCTTCGCGTCACGCAGTCCGGTCATCGTCCCGCCGAGCTTGACCGTGCTTGACGACAGCGTGGCATCACCGCTCAGCGCGCCATCGGACAAGCTGACCGCCGTGATGGTTCCGTCGGGATCATTCATCTTGGCCGACAGTCCCAGCCGCAGATCCGTCCCCAGCGGAGGGTCCGCAATCGCCGCCTGAAGCTGCGCGCTCACGCTGGTCAGCGCCGCCTGACACGCGGGCAGCAAGAGTCCCTTACACGGCGCGGCGTACTGATCACAGATCGCGTTTTCCAGGGCCTGACAGCCGCTCTGCGTGCCATAGCGCGACGCCGTCACCGCCGCCGTAAGGAGCTGTCCCGCCGTCATCGTCACCCCACGCGGCGCCATCACCAAGTCGCTCAGCGCTTTTTGCCACAGCTTCGGCAGCCGCACCGCCAGATCGTGCGGAGCCACCGTCAGCTTGTCATCCATCTGCGCCACCACGATCTCACTGGCCGTCGGCACCGGCGCACCGAGCAGCGAGTAGATCTGCGACATCGTCTGCGTCTTGAGCTCGACCGACGACAGGCTGTGAACACCCACAAACCCGAGCGCATCGGAGCCTTTCACCGTCAGCTTCGACTTGATGAACTGCTCGCGCAGCACCGGCCAGAACTCGGTTGCCACCATCGCCAGCGTCGGACCTTGCGTGGTCGCTTGCAGCAGCGCATCGACGATTCGATCGGGATCACGCGCCAGCATCGTATCGGACCGACAGCCTCGCGTATCCATGCTGCCGCGCGACATCAGCAGCCGCATCGCCAGATCACTTGGACCCAGCGCCCCGAGCATCGCATCCACCAGCGTTACACCCAGCCCGCGAGAGCACGTCAGCGTCGTCCACGGCATCCCGATCGCCCACTGCGGAGCCAGCTTCAGATCGAGCGCATAGCTGCCCACCGGACTCGGCCACACCTTCGTCAGCGGCACATCGACCGGGATGTTCAGGTCCGCGCGCAGCAGGCGCTCTGGCACTTCCACACAGCCATAGCCGAGCAGCCGTCCGCTCTGATCTTCGCCACGCCCGACCACCGCGTAGGTCTGCAAAAGCAGCGTGCCAAACAGCAGCTCGCCGCGCGGTCCGTTTTGTAGCTGACTGCGCAGCGCACCCAGGAGACGCGCCGTCGGAGGCAGATCCACGCATGACGTCTCGGGATACAGCCCTGCGCGAAGCTCCGTCGCTGCCAGCGACACCGGCGAGGCATCCAGCACCACCCGCAGCGTCCCGAACGCAAAGCGCGACACCGCCACGTCCACCACCAAGTCCGGCGACAGCGGCGCCGACACCGTCACATGAAACGCGGACTCGACCGCGCCCGCCGTCAGCCGCACCGACGCTTCGCCCAGATCGTTGGTCACCGCCGTGCCTGTCGAAAGCGTGCCGCCCCCGACCGGCGAATCGAGCGTCAGCTTCAGCGTCACACCTGCGCGCGGCTCTGCGGGGGCACCGGGACTGTTGCGTACCAGATAGCGCAGCTGCAGCGTCGTCTGTTCCCCGTACGACAGCCCGAGCGGCGACGGCGAGGACACCAGCTGAAGCTGCGCCACCGGCTGCTGCTCGCGATCTTCGGCCTGGGGACCACAGCCGCCGTAGCTTGGCATCGAAAGAAGCAGCCCGGCCCACAGCCCGAGCCCCGCTCGTCGTGTCTTTGCGTTCCGCCGCTCGCGCATGTCATCACCCTAAATCGGTTCGTCGAACTTGTCGCTAGCTCCGCTTCTGCCTGGCGCGTCCGCTGCTTGCGCACAGGACTGATACAGTGCGCGCCATGGCTTTTCCCACCGTTCCAGAGTCTGCCCTTCGGAGCCCCTTTCGTAGCGATCTGCTCACCGGACAAGTTGCCATCGTCACCGGCGGTGGCACCGGCATCGGTCGCGCCATCGCGCTGGAGCTTGCCGCCTGCGGAGCCAAGATCGCCATCTGCGGTCGTCGTCCCGATCCACTCGCGGCGGTGGCTGCCGAAATTCAGGCTGCGTCCGGCGTCTGCATTCACAAGACCTGCGACATCCGCGAACCCGACCAAGTCGCCGCCTTTGTCTCGTTTGTCAAAGCCGAGCGAGGCCGCATCGACATCTTGGTGAACAACGCCGGCGGTCAGCGTCCGTTTCCCGCCTCGCACATGCCGCTTGTGAACTTTGAAAAGGTCATCAAAAACAACCTCGTCGGCACCTTTTCGTTTACGCAGGCCGTCGCGCAGCAGGCGATGATTCCGCAGCAGAGCGGCACCATCATCAACATCATCGCCATGATCTATCGCGGCTTTCCCGGCATGTCGCACACCGGGGCTGCCCGCGCGGGCGTCGACAACCTGACCAAGAGCCTCGCCGTCGAGTGGTCGCCGCATCGCATCCGCTGCAACGCCGTCGCGCCCGGCATCATTCGCACCAGCGGCACCGATCGTTATCCCGAAGAGCTGGTCATTGCCGCGCGTCGCAGCACCCCGTGGAAGCGCCTCGGCGTCGCCGAAGAGGTCGCCCACCTTGTCACGTTCCTGGCCAGTCCGGCTGCCGACTTCATCACCGGATCGACCTATTACATCGACGGCGGCGCGTCCCTGTGGGGCGACATGTTTCCGCTTCCTGACGAGCCGTAAGCCCGAGCCGTACGCCCGAGCCGTACGCCCGCCGCCTTCGCCTGCGCACCTGCCTCTTTTTTCAGCAAAAAACCGGGATCGAGCCGCGCGGAAGCGTGCTCTAGTCCGCGACAGATATGACCTTGCGCACGCATCGTGGACTGCTCGTCGTCTTGCTCGTCGTCACGGTGGCTGCTTGGCTGTGGTTTCGCAAGCCAAGTCCATCGTCCGGTGACGTCTCTGCTGCGCAGACTTCGGCGTCGGGTGCGCAGGTTTCTGTCGGTGGCGCGCCGCTTGGATCGTCCAAAGAAGGCGATTCCAGCGATGCCGTGACCGAAAAGCTGCCGGTGCCGCCGTGCTGGGAAGGGCTGTTTGCCCTCGATGATCGACCGACGCTGCTCGGGCTCAAAGATGCGCTGCTCGCGGCGATGGCCCAGCAAGACCCGCTCCTGATCGACTACTTGCAAGAGCGGCTGGCCGAAGTGATTGGCGGGGACTCGACGTCGGCGCTGCAAGTGATTGGCTGGGCGGCAGATGCCGGTCCGCCGCTGTCGGGACACCTGTTTGGGGCCGTCAAGCTGGCGTCGGCGGTGCAAAACAAAGCGGTGTCCGACAAGCTGCTGTCGCTCGGTAGTGATGTCCGTCAGTCGACCGAGCTGCGTCGTGGCGCGCTGCTGGCGCTGGAGACCCAACAGACGCTGTCACCCGATGCGCGCGGGCAGCTGCATAGCGTGGCGCTCGATCCGCGCAGCGAAGAAGTGGCGTGGATGGCGACGCGCACCATCGGCAAGGTGATGACCGAAGAGTACGCCCGCACCGGCCAAGCGGGCGCGTATGTCAAAGACCTGCTCGACATCGGACAGCGTGGTGGGGACGGTCCGGTCCGCTCGCTGGCGCTGGAGATGCCTTCCTACGGCAACATCCCGATGGACAGCGCGCAGCTGGGATCGATCGCGCAGCTGCTTGCCAAAGACCCGGATCGCTCCGTGCGTGAGATGGCGGCGTTTCGGCTCGGGCTGTCCAAAGATCCCGGCCTGGCGCTGAGCCACCTGGGCGGCGCGTTTTCGGCGGAAAAAGACCTGTGCGTGCGCTGGGCGATCTTCCGCTTTGCGGTGCGGGCGGCGGGGGACAAGGCGCTGCCGCTGCTCGACAAGCTGTCGAAGCTGGAGCCTCGGCTGCGGCCCGACTACGAAGACTTTGTGGCGATCTATGCGCGCGGCACGGTCGACTTTGCGCGGGTGTGGCTGGAAAAGCCCGAGCGCATCCAGTGTCTCGACGATGAATAACGGGGGAAGCGCAGCGATGAAGACCGTTTCGAATCGATGCCTGCTGCTGCCGCTTGCCGGGATCCTGCTCGGACAGCCCAGCCTGGCGGCGGATGGGCAGTCAAAGCCCGGTGGATCGTCGGCGCTGTCGGTCCAGACCGCGTGCAGCCTGCAAGGTCAGCTCGACACGCTGCGGCTGGGGCTTGTGCGAGGCTCTGCGCCGCTCAAGAAGTTTCTGCGCAAGCAGCTGCGGGAGCGAGCGGCGACCCTTCCCGAAGCCGAGCTGCGGGCGGCGTTTCTGCGCGAGCGTGAGCCCGCGATGATCGAAGAGCTGTCGGGGGCGCTGGCGGCGCGGATGGCGCGTCACAATGAGCCGTCGGCGGTCAAGTCGGTGCTCGATCGCGCCATGCAGGATCGCGATCCGGCGGCGCGGGCGGCGGCGGTGCGTGGGCTGCGGGGCACTGCGTCGGTTGAAGCGATGGAAAAGCTCGGCGGCGTGGACTACCGGACGCTTATCAAAGATGCCGCGCCCGAGGTTCGCCAGGCGGTCGCGAGCAACCTGCTTGCCGAGAGTGCCGAGGTCTACTTTGGTCACGATCGCGCGGTGTCCGAGCAGGCGATTGCGGCGGCGCTGGCGGTGCGCGCGGGTCCACAGGCTGATCCGGCGCTGGCGGCCAAGCTGCTCTCGGAGATCTCGACCGAGTCGGTCGGCTCCGAAGCGGTGAGCGAGCTTGTCGCGCTGCTTGATGCGCCGTCTGATCCATCGCTTGCGTCGCTGCGGGCGGCGGTGGTGCTGGCGCTCGGTGGGGTGCCATCGAGCGAGTCGGCGCGCGTCATCCGCCGGCTGATCGATCTGTATCGCCAAGACGACAGCCGCGAGGTGCGGCGCGCGGTGCTGACCGCGCTGTGTCGGCTGCAAATGGCGACGGCACTTACGACCTTGGAAGCGCTCCGTCCGATCGACGCGAGCCTGTCCAAAGACATCGATGCGTGGCAGCAGGCGCTGCGCAGCGGTCTTCAGGAATGGACGCTGCTTCAGCGGGAAAAGCAGCGGATTTTGCCCGATGCCCCCCAACCACACTAAGGAGGTGTGAACATGAAGTCTCGATTCTTGGCAGGGACCCTGGGTCTGCTTGTGCTCGGAGCGGCGCTGCTCACGGGTGAGCCGGTCGGTCTGGCCGCCACCGCCAACGGTCCGATCTGCGACCCGGGTGCGAAGGTCAACTCGACGACCTACTACGGATGCAGCGGCGGATCGCACACCGCGCTCGACATCGCCAACGGGACGTGCAGCGTGTGGAACTATCGCGCAATGCTGGTCGGCAGCTACCGCTACACCCAGTACGCGGGCTGCGCCGATAGCTGCGGGGCCTGCTCGGCGGGCGCGGGCTGCTGCAACGGCGGCGCGGGCAACTACTTTGTGGTGTCCGGTGGCAGCGGCTGGGACTTCCGGCAGCTTCACTCGAACAGCCCCAAAGGCACGCAGACGTGTGACCGCTGCGCGATCGGCCTGATCGGCTCGACCGGCAACTCGACCGGCGCGCACTCGCACTCGGACAACCGCCAGTACGGCACCAAGAAGAGCGCCTGGTACACCGCCGTCGGCACCACCTGCGGCTCCAGCGGCTACTGCAACAACCGAGTCGGCACCCCGACCCTCTAAGCCCGCTTCGCTTTCGCCCGCCAGTTCCCCCCACCCATCCCCACCAGCCGGTCCGCCTGCGCGACGGCTTAGCGAAGCATGCCCTGGTTCGCCAGCGTGGCCGCCCGGATGCCGAGCTGTTCCGTCAGCCAGTCCCGCGCCGCCTGCTCGGTCGAAAAAAAGCGCATCGGAATCGCTTGGCTACTGGTCAGCCGAATCGCGTTGACCACCAGCGTCAGCACCGTGCGCTGAAGCAGCGACGCGCCCAGCACCGCCATCGGCAGCCCCGGCGTACTCGGATTGGTGCGGCTGCCCATGTGCTGTCGCGCTTGCGGCGTAAACGACACGTCCTGTCCCAAAAACACCAGCATGCCCAGGTTGCCCAGGCGCTCGTGCTGGGCTTCGACAAAGTCCATGAACTGGATCGCATCCGCTTCGGTCAGCTGGCCGTTCAGCTGTGTGATCAAGAGCGGCCCGTCGATCACCGATTGGTGGTTGCCGAAGCGCAGCGCGTGTGTCTGTGTATCTGCCACTGAAACTGGAACATCCGACGCCATGATTGCGACCGCCCCGCTTAGCAGGCTGACACAGTGACCGACGGGCGCGCAAGTACGTGGGACCGCATCAGAAATCGCCTTGCTCGACGCACACGCAGCCGTTCTGTACGCTGTCTACGATGCTTGTGAGCGGACACGGGCACTATCCCGAGACGGAAGATGGACATCGCACCTCCTCATATTCGCGCCATGGCCAGGGCCTCGCTGGCGCTCCCCGATGACAAGCTCGTTGCCGAGTGCGTCGTCGATCTGTTTGTCGCCAGCGGCCCCGGCGGCCAGCACCGCAACAAGACCGAGAGCGCCGTGCGCCTGCATCACCTGCCGAGCGGCATCGTCGTCACCGCCACCGAGCGCCGCAGCCAGATCCAAAACCGCCTGATGGCGATCCTGCGCCTGCGTGAAAAGCTCGTCGCGCTGACGGTGGTGCCCAAGGTGCGCCGCCCCACCAAGCCCAGCCGCAGCGCCAAAGAGCGTCGCCTGTCCGAAAAGAAGCGAGACGGCGAAGTCAAGCGCCAGCGCCGCGCCGACTTCGACTAACCCCCGTGCAATCGGCGGCGTGATCCGCTAGAACAAGGGCTGCGGCACCGCGTGCCGCGACGCATGGAAATCCTCTCCTAAAGAACGTCTTCGCTTCGGCTGTTTCTGACCCTTCGTTCGGGAGAGTTTCCATGTCTGTATCCGCACTGTCTGCGGTGCGCCTGGCATATGCGTATGCCGACGCTGTTTCTCTGTTTGAAGACGCTTCGTTTCAGGTCGGCCCCGGCTTTTTCGGTCTGGTCGGCGAAAACGGCGCGGGCAAGACCACCTTGCTGCGGCTGATCCTGGGGGAGCTTGTGCCCACGGCGGGTCAGCTCTGCATCGAGCCTGCCTGGGGCCGGGTGGTGCTGTGTGCCCAGTCGGTGGAGCTGCTGCCACCGGGCGGGCGTGAGCTGGCTGCGGCCACCGATCGGGAGGCGCACAGGCTGCGGGCGCGGCTGAAGCTGCAACCGCTCGATCTGGATCGCTGGCCCACGCTGTCATCGGGAGAGCGCAAGCGCTGGCAGGTCGGTGCGGCCCTGTATGCAAAGCCCGACATCTTGCTGCTCGATGAGCCGTCCAATCACCTGGATGCGAGCGCGCGGTCGCTGCTCATCGACGCGCTGCGCCGCTTTGGTGGGACGGCGCTGCTGGTGTCGCACGATCGGCTCCTGCTGGATGCGCTGACCGTGGGGACGCTGCGGCTGCGGGCCGGGCAGATCGAGCTGCTGCACCTGCCCTACTCGCAAGCGCGGGCGGCCTGGGACGCGCAAGACGAGGCCCGAAGCAGTGCGCGGCAGGCGGCGCGGGAGCGGGTCTGGGCGGTCGAGCGTCAGATCGTGGCGGCGCGGCGTGACCAAGACGGTGCGACCCACAGCCGATCGACGCGCCATCGCATGAAGAGCCGCTACGACAGCGACGCACGCACGCTGGGCGCGGGCAACCTGGCAGAGTGGGCCCAGGCTCGGGCCGGACAGCGAGTCGCCGCGCAGCGCAGTGAGCTTGTGCGCGCCGAAGACCGGCTGGCGGCGCTGGCCCCCGTGCCGCGAGCGGTCGGGCGGTCGCTGTTTGTGGACTGGTCGCCGCCAAGTCGTCCCGTCCTGCTGTCGCTTGCGCTCTCCGCGCTGTGGGCTGGAAGTCGGCGGCTGGCGGGCCCGCTGTGCCTGACCTTGCGACGGCAAGACCGGGTTCACCTGCGTGGACCCAACGGTGCGGGCAAGTCCACGCTGGTCCGGGCGCTGCTTGCGGCCTGTACCTTGCCGCCCGATCGGGTGCTGCACCTGCCGCAAGAGCTGTCGCAGGCCGATGCGCACGCCCTCGTTTCTGCGCTACGGAGCCAGCCACCCGCCCAGCGTGGACGGACCCTGTCGCTGCTGGCGGCGCTCGGGGTGGACCCGGATCGGCTGCTGGCCAGTGAGTCGCTGTCCTGCGGGGAGGCGCGCAAGCTGGCGCTGGCCCTGGCGATGGCGCGGCATGCCTGGCTGCTGGTGCTGGATGAGCCGACGAATCACCTGGACCTGCCCTCGATCGAGCGGCTGGAGTCCGCGCTTTCGGCCTATCCCGGTGCGCTGCTGCTGGTGTCTCACGATGAAGTGCTGGCGCAGCGGCTGACCAAGAGCGCCTGGGATGTGCTGGACGCCAACCCCCCCGCCGACCCCGCTTCCCCATGACGAGCGCTGCGCATGCCATGACGAGGCGTGCGCATGACATGACGAGCCTTGCGCATGCCATGACGAGCCCTGCGCATGGCATGACGAGGCTTGCGCATGGCATGACGAGCGCTGCGCATGCCA
>CALMML010000144.1 GCA_937868485.1 uncultured Myxococcales bacterium
CTGGCTGCGGAGTCAGGACGGACTGCGAGCGGGATCGTCGCTGCAACTCAAAGGAGTGCTGGCTCGGTTTGGTGATGGCGCAGCCGCAGAGATACTGGAACAGCTGTCGCAGCCAAGCTCTCCGCGCAAATATGAAGCATCGGAAGTGCTTCTTTTATCGCGTCCTGGGGATCCGTCGCTGTGTGCGACGCTGCGTGAGGGACTCTCTGTCCATCGTGCTGATTCCGAGCGGCTTGCTTTCGTGTCTGCGCTGGCGTTGTGTCCGCAGCTAGAAACGGTGACGCTTTTGTCTTCTCTGTTGCGTGATGAAAAGGTTCCGCTGCCGGTTCGCGATCAGGTGGCTGGCAGTCTGCTGCGGCTCCTTCCATCGCAGTCGCAGCGTGATTCCTCCGTCGCAGATGAGCTTCAGTCGCTGTGTCAAAGTGGTCTGTCCACCGATCAGATGCGCTGTCTGGATGCGCTCATTGAACAGCAAGATGCGAGCTTGTCGGACTGGCTGCGCAGACAGCTTCATGATGAGTCCACAGAGGTTCGTCTGGCCGCTGTGCGTGGCATCGGTCGTGCGCGCCTGCTCAAAGAGCTGGATGGTCTGCGGATGGCGCTACAAGATGCAAACACCGACGTGAGACTGGCCGGTGAGCGCGCACTTGTGGAGATTCTGGATGCCACCGGATCCGCGCAGACTGCCGTTCCGACCGCGCTGAGACAGAAGCTGGAAGAGCTGGCGCAGTCCGCAGATCTCAAGGTGCGTGTGACCGCGCAAGTGATTCTGCTGCGGCTGGGTGATTCCCATCAGTCGGTGTTGCTACAGCAGACGATGAAGTCAGCCGATGAGTCGCTGCGCAAGCTGCTTGTGGAAGTGATTCCGCTGCGTCATCCGATCTTGATCACGGCGCTGTCTGATCAGAGTCCGGTGGTGCGTCTGTTTGCTGCGCATCGGCTGGCAGAGTCCGGCGATCGGCGGGCGATTCCTGTGCTGCAAGAGATGCTGGCCGGACGAGGCGGACAGGTGCTGCTGGCCTACATGGATCTGCGACGGCTCGGGGTGAATGTGGCGCGGCCTCCGCAGCTTCGTGCGCTGCTGTCGACGCGTGATCTAAGCATTCGTTTTGCGGCGGTACAGCTTCTGCGTTACCTGAGTCCAAAGGAAGCGGCTCCGTATCTGCTTCAGCTTGCATATGACTCATCGGATGTGATTCGCAAAGAAGTGCTGCGGGTGGTCGCAGAGCTGTATCAAGCAGAGCGATTGCCGATGCTGCGACTGACGCTGGAGCGCTTCCTTCACGATGAAGCGCTGGCGGTGCGACTGCTCGCGCGGCGTCTGTATGAAGAGGCTGGACTTGCGCCACCTGCATCAAACAAAGGCGCGAGTTCCCACGGATCATCGGCTGCAAAGACGCGCGCAGCGGCAGCGGATGTGATGACTGGGAATCCCGTGGATGCAGGCGCTGTCGTGTCTGGAACCGACTTGGGATTCCGTGCGCCCGTTGATGCGGGAAGTGCGCGTCCTGACGTTCCTTCTGGGACTCCTTCTGGGACTCCTTCTGGGACTCCTCCTGCTGCGGCGCCTTCGTTTTCCCAGAGTCTGGAACAAGTGCGCGCGGCGCTGCGGACGCAGAACCTGGGGACTGCGCGTCAGCTGCTCCAGCAGCTTCGGAAGCGTCCCGGTTTGCAGGATCGTGAACGGCATGATCTGGATCTCACGGACACCGAGATCAGCATCGCAGACTATCAGCAAAGTGGTCAGTCTCCGGCGCTGCTGGAGCAGAGTGCGCGCAAGCTCAACGGACTGTTTGCGAGGAGCAAGAGCGCGGGCTTTGGAGAGTCCCACAAGAAGCGACTGTGGACGCTGCAAAAAGCGATTCAACCGTCGGTGGTCACGGTGCGATCAGGGGTGATACAGAATGGTCACTGTGTAGAGCTTGGCGTGGTGCTTCTGCCGGGCGTTCAACAAATGGATGGCAAGCTGTGGCGTGGCGGCTCGGAGGTAATCAAGGGATGCGATCCTGGGAAGCCGTAGACTCTGTGCGTAGGCTGATCAATCGACGCTGGCTTGCGGTGGCGCTGGGTGGCGCGCTGTGTGGGTCTTCTGCGAGCTGGGCACAGACTCCGGTCGCAAATGGACCGGCAATAGGAACTGCAACAGCGACGGGAACATCAGGAACATCAGGAACCAAAGGAGCCGCGTCAGGGGTCTTGCAGCCGGTGCTCCCAAGCGGACGGACAGAGCTGCTGCTGCTGCAAAAACGAACAGAGGAGCAGTATCTGCGAAGTCATGACAGTCAGCTTTTGCTGACGCTGGGCGATGTGGCGAGCGCGCTCAAGCAGAGCTGACCGGCGCAGACAATCCCCAGCGCCGTGGCCGAGTTTCCCGTCACGTTGCGGTACAG
>CALMML010000145.1 GCA_937868485.1 uncultured Myxococcales bacterium
CCTCGACCTCTGGATCGAGCAGTCCCGTCGGACGAATCACCTGCTGAACGACCACGCCGCCGGTCTGCGTCAGCTCGTAATCACCGGGCGTCGCCGACACAAACACCGCTTGGGTCACGCGCTCGTTCCATTCCTCGAACTTGAGCGGACGATTGTCGAGCGCCGACGGCAGGCGAAAGCCGTAATCGACCAGCGTCTCTTTGCGAGAGCGATCGCCACGATACATCGCCTGAACCTGCGGCAGCGTCTGATGGCTTTCGTCGACGATGCACAGAAAGTCGCGCGGAAAGTAGTCAATCAGCGTCGCGGGCGGCTCTCCAGCGGTGCGTCCCGACAGATGGCGAGAGTAGTTCTCGATGCCGCTACAGTGGCCCATCTGATCCAGCATCTCGAGGTCAAACAGCGTGCGCTGCTCGATCCGCTGGGCCTCGACGAGCTTCATGTTGTCTTTGAGAAACGTGATCCGCTCGCGCAGCTCTTCCTTGATCGCGCCCATCGCTCGAACCAGCGCGTCGGCGGGCGTGACGTACTGCGAGCCCGGATAAATGCTGACCTCTTTGAGCTTGCGCAGCGTCTTGCCACGCAGCGGATCGACCTCGGAAATGGTGTCGATCTCGTCGCCAAACCACTCGATGCGAATCGCGACTTCTTCCTCGAACGGCGGGAAGATCTCGACGGTATCACCGCGAACGCGAAAGGTTCCGCGATGGAAGTCGAGGTCGTTTCGCTCGTACTGAAGCTCGACCAGCCTGCGCAGCACCGCATCGCGACGCACCGCCTGGCCCACATCAAGCCCGAGCACCATGCTGCGATAAAACTCAGGATCACCGATGCCGTAGATACAAGACACCGACGCAACAACGATGACATCGCGACGAGACACCACGGCATGCATTGCCGAGTGACGCATCCGATCGATCTCTTCGTTGATGAGCGAGTCCTTCTCGATGAAGGTGTCCGACGTCGGAATGTACGCTTCGGGCTGGTAGTAGTCGTAGTACGAAACGAAGTACTCGACGGCGTTGTGCGGAAACAGCTCTTTGAACTCACCGTACAGCTGCGCCGCCAGCGTCTTGTTGTGCGCGATGATGAGGGTCGGCTTTTGCACCTTTTCGATGACGCACGCCATCGTGAAGGTCTTGCCCGATCCCGTCAGTCCGAGCAGCACCTGACGCTTGTCGCCCCGAACAATGCCTTCGGTGAGCTGCACGATGGCCGTCGGCTGATCGCCGCGCGGCTCCATCGAGGAAACAATCTGAAGCGGCTTACCCTGCGTCATCTCGAGTCTTAGTACCGATAGCGGACGATGATCTCGGCGTTGAAGTTGTCCTGACGCCCTTGGATGGCCCCGAAGGTGGTGCCGTTGCGCTGATCGATCGACGTCGGAGTTCCGCTGTTGAAGATGTTGAAAAGGAGCAGCATCAGGTCAAAGCGCTGACCGATGAGCTTCTGGAAGTTGTACGTAAACTGCAGGTCCAAGATGAACTGATCGGGCAGCTTGAACTCGGCCCACGTCGTCGGATCGTTGACGCGCGTTCCGGTCGACGTTCCCCGCTGTGAGCGATAGAGCGAAAAGCTCGCGTCTTCCGGGCTCTGGAACACCTTCCACTGCGGCGCGCCGGATCGGTACTGCATCCGCACGCTGGTGTTCAGGCCGAAGTCGAAGTTGTAGTCGATCGCGCCTTTGAGCGTGTGCCGATAGTTATCGGACATCGGTCCGTAATACAGCGGGTTCAGACGAGGATTCTGACGATACGCCGAGAAGTAATCGCTCACCGTGCCGTCGGTAAAGGCCAGCGTATACGACGCCACCAGACCCCAGTTCCCCGGATTGCCTTGCACCCACACATCGAGTCCGTGATACAGCCGCTGCGCGTCGTCGGGCGTCTCTGCCAGATAGATGCGTCGACGCTCTCCGTTTACGTAGCCGACGATGCGCGTGCCCGCTGGATCCCACACCTGATTCACTTCGGTGTTCGTCCACATGTTGGCGTAGCGACGGAACGTATAGTCCACACCGACGATCATCTCGCTGATGACTTCGCGCCGGATACCAGCCGACACTTCATCGAGGCTCGGCGGCTTGACATCGTCCGCAAAGAGCTGTCCGCCTGGACCGCCTTGGCGATTGCGCTCGACGAACGACTTGCTGGTTCCGTCCCAGTTTTTCTGAATCGCGAGCTGCTGGGGATTGCCGCGATCCGCGATGTACGAGTTCCCCATGTCGTTGTGCCGACCGTAGTGCGCCGAAATCAGCGTCGTCCGATCGTGCAGCAGGTCATAGACCAGCGACAGCCGAGGCCCAAAGCCAATGAGCGATCCCAGCCGATTGCCTTGGTAGTCGCGCAGGATTCCCGTGTCAAAGCGCATGCCAGGAACCAGCGTCAGGTAGCGCTTGATGGTGTAGCGGTCTTGCGCAAAAAAGCCGATGTTGATTGCGTCTGCCGTCGTCGTAAAGCCGTCTCCAGCCAGACCGTCATTCGGCAGTGAGTCGGGATATTCCGTCACCTGCGAGCAGCTTGCATGCGTGCTCATGTCCGACGGCTCACATGGCGTTCCGGCGATCGTATCCACGTAGTTGCGACCGCCCGCGATGCCGACGTTGTGGCGATAGCTCATGTACGCAAACTGCGCGCCGATCTTGACGTTGTGCATGCCGCCAAGACCCATCGAGCTATACAGCAGCGTCGGATCGACCTGAATGCGATACTTCGTTTCCTGGTTCCAGCCGAGCGCACTGTTTAGGTACGTCACGCCGTTGAACTGATCCGACGTTCGCAGCGCATGCGACGGAGTCACGCGATCCGGCTGACCATCGTCGCCGAGCCGCATCGTGTCTTCCACCGATCGCTTGGTGGTAAAGCCCGCCTGCATCTGGAACATCCACTTCGGAGAGATCGCAGAGTCGAGCAGCAGCACCAGCCACTCACCACCGCGACCCGTTCGGCGCTCCGCTTCCGCAGCCAGCGTCGTCTGCTGCGCCCCGTTGGTGATGAAGTTGCGGTCAATGTTAAACGACAGCGAAAGCCGCGTTCCCGTCGTCACTTGCCAGGTCAGCTTCGCGCGTCCCAGGTACGTGTACGTGTCGCGAAATCGATCCGTATCGTCGGTGATCCCGAGCCACGGAAACGGCGGCACCGTGATCATCGCGCGGTTGTAGTTGAACTGGAACGACGTAAAAAACCACAGCCGATCCTTCACAATCGGTCCGCCGACGTTCGCATTCACCGAGTAAAAGTCCCGAACTGGCGGCTCTCGATCGTCGTAGGTGAGCGCTCCGTTTTGCTGCGGAAGCTGCGCACCGTAACGCGTTCGCAGATAGAACGCAGTGGGCTGAATGACCACGCTCGCATCGACGGTGAAGTTGTTTCCACCCGAGCGCGTCACCATGTTTTGAACCAGACCGAGCGAGTTGTATTCCGCGTCCATCGCGCCGGTAAACAGCGTGTACTGCTCGACGGCATCGAAGTTCATCGGCGAGCTGATTCCGCCCGTCACAATGTCCGACGTATCCAGACCATCGACCAAAAAGCGAGTATAGCGCGATAGACCGCCACGCACCGACGGAGACGTTCCCGGTCCAACGCCCGCAGCCAGCTGCGCAACCGACTGGATTTGCCGAAACACCGGCGTACGCGACACCTTTTGGTTGTCCAGCGTCGTCGTCGACACTGCGCTTTCCGGATTCAGCACCGGGTTGCGCTTTTCGATGATCCGCTTCGTCTCCGTAATCTGACCGACACGCAGCACCACATCGACGGCAGCGAGCTGTCCAGCCACCACCACAATGCCGCGCTGCTCGACGGGAGCAAAGCCTTCGATCTTGGCTTCTAGCTCATATGTTCCGGGTGGAAGGCTCTGAAACAGATAGCTGCCATCGTCGCCGGTTTCAACCGTTCGACTGCCGCCGATGAGCTGCTTGGAACGAACCACAATCGGAACGCCTGACAGCCCATCTTTGGTGCCATCAATCGTCACGATTCCGCCGAGCCGTCCGGTGACTTCACCGATGGCCAAGGCCAGCTTTGGGGACAGAAAAAGTACAAGGAGCAGCAGCGCCGCCCACGGCCCTCTTCTACATCGCATCGACGGACTCCCCAAGGCTACTTGCCGGTGGCCAGGAACAGACAGTGGACGTACACATCCTTGCCAGGAGCCGTCGGCAGGATTGCCGTCGGATTGGCCAAGATCTCACTCACGCTGCACAGCGGTCGAGGCCGAATCGCATCCGGCTCACTCTTTGCGCAGGTCGTCAGCTTCGACAGATCAACCCAGCGCACACGACAGACCGGCGAAAATCCAGGCTGACTTGGAGCCGCCGCAAACACCGCCAGCGCATCGGCCTTGCGCGTCTTACTCATGTCCACAGGATCGGTCAGCGTCACGATCGACTTCGCACGCGGCAGCGGATCCGCGGCGTCGTAGCCCGTTCCACCCGGCGGTACAAACTCATCCTTGCTGACGTACAGATCGTTAATCACCGGACAGACAGGAGGCGGAACCAAGCACGTTCCCGGCTTCGCAGCGTCCGTGGCAGTACAGACTTCTCCGTCGGTGAAGCTGCAACCCGTCGGCATTCCGCTTTCGATCTTGCACGCCCGGCCCGAATCAAACAGCGCGGGACACTTGCGCGGATCGGTCGAAACAGGAAGCTCTCCACCGTCGAGATATCCAGACAGAAGACCTCGGAACCAAGCCTGCGAAGGGAATGCAAAGGACGATTCCTGATCGCTGAAGCTCTTGGGATAGGTCGCTTTGCTGCCCGTCACAAACGGACACGCTTGGACCGGATCCAGGCTGCGACCGACGGGAACTCCGACGTTGACCATCGGCCAGTCTTTCCAGCGCGGCATTCCTGCTTTGATCTGTTCGCGGCTCGGGAAGGAAAAGGCGATATCGGTGGGACCAGCGTCGGGAAATGCCTTGGTTGCGCGATCCCAACCCGCACGCTCGAGCAGCGATACTTCTCGCTTTACGTCGTTGCAGCCCATGCGCTCACGAACGCCATCCCCGATCGTCGCAGCAACGACCATGTGAAACGGCTTGTACGACGCCTGCGCGGTGGGCTCCGACGCGGTACCGACCTGAATGGGAAACAGTCCCTGCGACAGAATCGGATACTGCACGCGCTTATCGTAGTTGCTCGTGCGGATGTCAAACTCGCCAGGATCCTCGCGACCTTCCGGGGCGTTGCAGCCCGACAGCTGATACACCGACGCAGGCAGCGACCGCGAGGTATCAAACGTGCCCGACAGATCGATCTGCGCCGCATACAGCGCGCCCAGGTAGTAGAAGCGCAGCGAATCGCCAAGCTGCGTTCCGTCCCAACCTCGACGAGGCATCAGACAACCCAGGGCCGGATCCTCGCGCGTCGTCGGCTGAAAGCGATACTGCTTATCGAAGCCCGACGGATCGATCGTCCCCGTGTAGGGATCGGGATCGATCAGACCGTTACACCCAGCCAACAGCGACAACAGCACGCAGCCAGGCAGTTGTGAGAAGCGGACAGAGCGGACAAGCGAGTTGGTCTGCGACATCGGGGCGGCGTGTAGCACGTTCTTCCCCGACAAGACAAGCGCCGTCGTGGCGCGACCTGTGCGGCTAACGGACTGCGGCCACTCCCTCGCGAAGTATCTGTGCGAGATCGCTGGGAACCGGCCCTCGTCGCAGCGGATTGACGTTCTGACCACTGGCTCCGACCATGCGACGAACCAGCGCCGTCGCCAGCGGATTGCTCAGCAGAATCAGCACCTGGCGAATCGTCAGCCCGAGCTTTCTGCGACGCAGCCCGTAGCGAATCATCGCGACGTGAACCCGCGCGTGGGGACCATTCCACGCTTGCCCGAGCACATGCGCACGCGACAGCAGCGACCACGCCTCCTCGAACTGCTCCTCCGACAGCGCACGCTCTGCTTTCTGTAGCTCTTGTTCAAACGCGGACAGAACAATCGGGGGAATCTCGACGGGAACAGAATCGCGCAGCATCACGACCTCCGCACGGGACAGTACCATGAGCCCATCCAGCGTCGTCGCGGCTCGTCGCTACGGCTTGGCCTGCGAGGTCAGCGAGACGGGAGCCAGCTCAGGCACCGACGGAACGATCACACGCGGCTTGCGCTCAGCCACCCAGTCGTCGAGCTTCTTCCACTCATCGAGCAGCCACGTCGTGATCTCCGAGCGATCTTTCGGGATGTCCGCGTAAGGAATCCGACGGAACATCACCTCGATGCGCTGATGCAGATGCCGTCCGTCGACCAGATCGCGAAAGCTCGATGCGACTTCATAGCCAACGTGCTGACAGATGACGACATCGGCGCCGGGATTGCGACACAGAAGCTCGACGGGCCCCCCAAGCTGCGGCGGCATCACATGATGAAGGCGCGACGCGAGCGCATGAATCTGCGGATTGTCACGACGGAGCTTTTCGAGCAGCTTCTGTCGCTTGTCCTCGGAATAGCGCGTGCCTTCTGGATACAAAATGATCGCGTCTTTCGGGCTCATCTGCGAAAGCTGCGAGCACACCGCTTCGACTTCACGTCCGCCGTTCTTCGATCCTCGTCGCACAAAGCACGAACCGAGTCGCCCGCCGATCACGTCGAACACCGGATCATTGATAAGCTCTCGCTTGACGACGTAGCGCAGACGGAAGCCAAAGTGCCGCCCCAGATACGTCGGACCGATCGGCGTGTCTCCGAGGCTCGCGTGACGAAGCAGTACAATCAGCGGTCCTGGCTTCGCGAGCGCATCCAGCCCTTCGACGGTGATGCGCAGATCAAAGAAGAACACACCGAGCGAATACAGAACCTGTCCCCACCAGTTTGACAGCCGTACCGTCGCATCGGCAACGCGCGTTCTGCCAGCACGGGTGAATCCGCCGAGCGCCAGCCACTGCAGCGCAGCCAGCGTCAGAAACAGCATCTCTCCGCCGAAGTAGCCGGTCATAAAGCCCATAAACCGCAGCTTGGCGAAGCGATGCTTTTCAAACGGTCCGTACAGAAGGCTGATCACCACGATGAGCGGCGACAGTGCGATCAGCAGTCCTCCCACCAGGAAAAACAGTGGGATCGTCACGGCTCGACGGCGCCACGTCTCGGTCCACGGATCTCTGTATTGAACGTCCATTGCCGCGAAGATAACGGAAACGACCGCTGACTCCGCGAGGGTGACGTGAAAAATGACCGCGCCGTGACAAATCCATGACAGAAGGCGCGGCGGACCAGCGGTCGGACTACCAGCTCATGCTGGCTTTGGCGGGGGCAGCGGCGGGAGCAGCCTGAACGCTCTGTTCCAAGCTGTCGAAGCCAGCTTTGCGAACCCGAACGCGGTACTGACCCTGATCGACGCTCTTGAAGCGATAGTTGCCTTGCTCGGTGGTGCGCGTCGACTGAACCACGCGACCGGCCTTGTCGACCAGCTCGACGAGCGTGTTCGCCGATCCCGATCCCGTCTTCAGCGCAATCTGACCTTCCACTTCCGCAAACTGCGCGCGCTGCGTCACTTCACTGCCGTGGAAAAAGATCGTGCTGTCGCTCTGACGAACTTTGCCGGCTGCGTCGCGGAACAGGACTTTGGCCAGATAGCGACCGACCGGAAGCGCTTTTCCGTCGGAACCTTGGCCATTCCACGAAAACGACAGACCGCCCGACTGGCCCTTTTTGCTGCTCACAAAGATGCGATCTTTGGCTTCGTTTTTTCCATCGCTGGATCCGCTTTTCAGCGAATACAGCTCCAGCTCGACCGAGCCCGCTTGTTCCGAAACGGGCGCAATGTTTCGCAGCGAGACCACCGATGCGTGGCTCTTGTCATCAAACTGCGCACCAAGCTCCGTCAGAAACACATCGCCCGCATAGACCGTAAATCGTCGCACGCTTCGCTGGCCTTTGTCCGTCAGCGCCACCAAGTCGATGATGTGCTTGCCTGACTCCAGCGTCGTCGTATCGAGCGTGTAGGACAGCTTCCCGCCACACTCGGTTTGAATCACGCGATCATCGACGAGAAGTTCCAGCTGCTTGATGCCGCCGCCTTGATTGTCCGCCGCCGACACCGAAAGCGTCATCTTCGGCTCAACGTGCTGTCCGTCGGTCAGTCCGCTCACCGAAAGGCTCGCCACATCGACCGTCACCAGCCCGAGCACCGCCCACATCGTCTCTGCTTTTTCCGAACCACTTTGGTGGCTGCGATAGGTCTGCCACTCGCCTTTTTGACCCTGCTTTCCGACGAGAAACCGGATTCCCTTCGCGACCATCAAGTCCGCATCGGAATGGCCCGCTAGCTTCAGCGCATACACCGTCTGACCCGTCGCAAAGGCATCGCTCTGTCCTGCGTCCAGGCTCCAGCCACCATCTGCATTCTGCCTATCGATCAGCAGCTTGATGAGTCGCTGCGCGCTGGCTTCCGTTCGCGTCACCCCCGACGCGAGCAGCCCAAGCAGCGCAAAGTTTATGTCCTGAATGTAGACGCGCTTTTCGCTGCCAAACGATGCGCTCTGTTGCACCAGAAAGTGTTCCGCTCGCCGCATCGGAGACAGCCACTTTTCATCCGCCGTCCGTGCGTACGCTTGTCGCCAGGTCTGCGCCGCTTGAAACGTGGTTTCCAGCGTTCCGCCCGTCACTGGAAGCCGCCGATCGTCATCGGGAATTGCGCCTTCCTTGTTCTGCAGAGCCAGCAGCTCTTGCGCGTACCGAAGCAGCTCGTTTGTCTCGTTGTTCCCAACCCACTGATCGTAGCGAGCCCATGCCGAGCCCTCGAAGGCCACACCCGTCGTATGACCGCCCGCCGTCACGCCCATCTTCAGCGCCTTCACCATCCCCGCGAGATCCGTGGGCGCGATCGTGTACTGATGCTTTTTTCCGACGGACAGTGCTTCCATCGTGACGGCCTGAACATGACAGCCAAAGCAGCGATGCTGCTCCGTCCATTCACGACTCGACTGCGCCAAAAATGCGAGTCCGCGACTGGCACTGCTGCGAATCTGTGGATCGCTTTTCGTGACCGCTTTTGCGGACTCCGAAACACAGGCTTTGGCGACGGGCTGAAGCGGTGCTCCGGCCCATCCGCGTGAAGCAGGAAACACAGAAACGGCACACAGCGATGCGAGCGTGAAAGCGCGATGTAGCGCGGTCATTTCGGAACCTCCGGTTGCGATTCCGGGGTCAAACGTCCGCGTTTGGGAATCGATCTTCGGGTCCGCAGAAAATCGCGCAGGTCAAGCGATCAGCGACGGTCCGTAAGCCTTCTAGTCAGCGCCGATTGAATGATCAGGATCAAGAAAATCAGCACCGCATACGCCGCCGCAAAGCCGTAGCGATGACCGCGCGTAAACGCCCAGCGATACGCTTGTGACACCAGGATGTCCGTCGCTCCGTCAGGTTCACCGCCGGAAACCAAGAACACCACGTTGAACATGTTAAACGTCCACACTGCGCCCAAAATCACCGATGGGAGCATCGCCGGAAGCAGCAGCGGCAAGACCACATGACGAAGGCGCTGCCAGCGACTCGCTCCGTCGAGCATTGCCGCTTCTTCCAGCTCACTCGGAATCTGCGCCAAGTGCCCGAGCGCGACCACCATCATGAACGGAAAGCCGAGCCACACATTGGTCGCAATGTTGGCCGCGAGCGCCGTCGAAAAGTGACTAAACCACGACACCGGCTGAAGTCCGACGAGCGTCAGCAGCCCGTTTATCGCTCCGAACTGCCGATTGAACATCCCTTTCCAAATCAGTCCGGTGATGTAGTTCGGAACCGCCCACGGCACGATCAGCAGCATTCGATACACGCCGCGCAGCTTCAGCCAGGGACTACGCAGGATCAGCGCCAGACCGCCGCCGATCGCCAGATGCAGCACGACGTTGACCGCCGTCCACAGCATCGTCACCACCAGCGTGAAGTAGAAGCTCATCGGCTCAAAGCAGCCACCGTCGACGCACAACAAGATGTCGCGAAAGTTCTGACCGCCAATAAAGCGCCAGCTCCCGTCGAGATCGCGATGAAACAGCGACATTCCGGCGCCAATCAAGAACGGCACCAGCGTGAGCAGCGTCATCGCCAGCAGCGCGGGCACCACGTAGCTGTAGGCTGATCGCTCGCGCCACGCTTCCGCAAACACATTTCGTCGTCGCAGACGCACAAACTGCCAAGCCACCAGACCCAGCACAGCGATCGACAGCGCGACAAGATACGGCGTCTCTTTTTCCGTCGCTGGAGCTGGCTTCAAATACTGATCCAGCAGCCGCTGCGCACTGCGAAGCGCCGTCTGAGGTTCCGCTCCACGCAGCACCTGACGCAGCGCTTGCTCGCCCGGTTCCCAGAACGCTCGCATCGCCGGATGTGTTGGACTGGGTACAATGTGCGCTCGCTGCGCAAAGAACGCGCTCAGCACCGGATCGCGCTGAACCTGCGGTAGCTGCCACGTTGTCTGTTCCGTTACCGACTGACGACCAACCAGCGCGCGAACCTGCGCCGACGAGGGACCGGCCAGATAACGAAGAAACTCCGCCGCTTCCTGTTTGTGCAGACTGCGCGCCGACACAAAGCCCGCCTCGATCGACGTAAGCGGTGCCGCCACCTTCCCGGTTTCCGACACAATCGGCATCGGCGCGACGCCATACGGCACATTGGGCGCAATCTCGGCGATAAACCACGGTCCGTTGATGGTCATCGCCGCGCGTCCTTCGTTGAAGAACTGCGTGACCAACACAGCGGACATCTCGTCGGGCAAGCTGCCTTGTTTGACGAGCGTTGAGACAAACCCAAGCGCGCGAAGCTGCTCTGGCGTATCCAGCGTGGGAACCGGACTTCCCGACGGAATGATCGCGCCGCCAAAGCCGTGCAGGATCGCCGCATGCTTAAAGAAGTTGCCCGCTTCGTAGACCAAGCCGTAGCGACGAGCTGAGCCAGCACTGCTCATTCGTAAGCGCTCGCCAATCGCCATGATCTCGTCGGTGGTCTTCGGCGGCTGCGATACCAGATCTTTGCGATAAAACAGCGCCAGGCTCTTCCACGACAGCGGCAGCCCGAGCAGCGACGGACCATCTTGGAGCGGCGCGATCGTCTCGGGCCACAGCGTCGGCAAGACCTCGGCGAGCGGCAGGTGCGCATCAAGTGGCTCAATCAGCCCGAGCCGAGACCACTGTCCGACGATGTCATGTGCTTGAATGAACAGATCCGGTCCGTGTCCGCGCGGAATCGCCGCCTGGAGCTTGTCGGCAAAGCTGCCATACGGAACGCTGATCGCTTCAATCTGCGGACCTTGTGGGTGCGACTCATGAAACGAGCGAACGACCTGCGTCAGCGCTTTTTCTTCGCCCCCCGCGTAGGCATGCCAAAGAACCAACTTGGTCAAAAGCAGAGCCGACAGCGCGTGCATCAGGACGCAGCCTCGTGACCGTAGGGCAGAAGCCGCTGTCCATCGCCCTGCCCGTCTCGTCGCTGAAACAGATGACAGCTCTCGGTCGAAACCAGCAGTGATACGTCCGTTCCCGGCGGTGGCGACTTGTGCGCGAGCGATCGCACCGACAGCACTTTGTCACCACAGCGAACGTGCAGCAGATCTTCGTGTCCGTGATGCTCGACGACATCAATGCGACCCGACGGCAAGTCCGTCACATCGCCCTGGTGAAGATGCAGATCTTCGGCGCGCACTCCGAGCGTCACCGGCTGGCTTTCATATCCCGGCAGATGCACCCGAAAGGGAATGCCGTCGGCGACAAACCAGCCGTCTTCCATCTTTCCGTCGATCAGGTTCATCTCGGGTGTGCCAAAAAAGCGCGCGACGAAGGTATTGACCGGCTGATCGTACAGCTGCGACGGAGTTCCCATCTGCTCGACGCGACCTTGACGCAAGATCGCGATCCGATCGGCCAGCGTCATCGCTTCCACCTGATCGTGGGTCACGTAGATCATCGTCGCTTTGAGTCGCCGATGCAGGCGAAGAAGCTCCAGTCGCATTTGCTGACGCAGCGCCGCATCCAAGTTCGACAGCGGCTCATCGAACAGAAACGCTTTCGGCCTGCGCACCACGGCGCGACCCATCGCAACACGCTGACGCTGACCGCCGGACAGCTCACGCGGATAGCGCGACAGAAGGTGCCCGATTTCCAGCATATTTGCCGCTTCTTCGACGAGCTTTTTGATCTCGCGCTGCGGCGTATTGCGCATCTTCAGGCCAAACGACAGGTTGTCGGAAACCGTCATGTGCGGATAGAGCGCATAGCTCTGAAACACCATCGCGATGTCTCGGTTCTGCGGCGGCACTTCGTTCATCCGCAGCCGATCGATGCTCAGCTCTCCGGCGGACGGTTCTTCGAGTCCAGCGATGCAGCGCAGCAGCGTCGTCTTGCCACAACCAGACGGGCCCACCAGCACCAAGAACTCACCGTCGGTGATTTCCATTGATACGTCGTGCAAAATGCGATGCAAGCCGCCCTTCCCGAGGGCCGACGGCTTGTCTTTGCACAAACCACGAATGCTGACGGATGCCATGCGTGACGAGGGCTCCGATTGTAGCAGGGTTTGCCCAATGTCAGCCCCGCTGTGGGGAGAAAAATTCGAAGGAGGTTACTGCGTCTTGCCGCTGAGCGGAAGGATCGGCGCCCAGATGAGCTTGCTCAGCATTCGATCGTCGACCATCATGCCGCGATCGCTGAAGGTGAGCACGTTGTCTTCGCCGTCTTCTTGCCACTGACCGACGAAGATGATGCCTTTGCCTTCTTCGTTATAGCCCAGCTCGACAATCGCGCCTTTGAGCCAGCGACCGCCGCCTTCCATGTTGATGGTTTCAGGCAGAACGTAGAAGCCTTCCGACGGAAGCTGCTTGAGCGTCTTGGCCCACGCGGCATGCGTAGCCTTCAGCGGCACCGTCGGATCGCGCCAAAACCAGCGATTGCGACGGTTGTCCGAGGGACGAACGACGAACTTGACGCCGCCGGTCTTGGGCTGACCGATAAACACCAGCGCACCGGCTGGAATGGCATCCGCATTACCCGGCATCGGCTGGGTGGTCCGGTAAAGCCCAGGGTCTGGAAGATCAAAGTCGAACATGGACCGCTACTCTCCGTAAGGGTTGGGTGTGAACGTCACTGTAACACCGCGAGTCTCGTTAGGAAAAAGCAGCGCAAGTCGCAGACGAACACGCGCTTGAACGAACAGAAACCGGCGAAGGCAAGCGGTGCGAAACGAAGTTCAAGTTGGCCACTCCACTCGATTGGTCAAGGTGTGGTTTGGGGCCTTGCTGGTCTTCACATCCAGGTGATAGGCTGCCGCTCACGATGGTCGGGCGTACCCTCGCGCACTATCGACTGCTCGATCTTGTCGGTCATGGGGGAATGGCGTCCGTCTTCCGAGCCCACGATGACAAGCTCGATCGTGAAGTCGCGATCAAGCTGATGCATCCGCACTTGGCGAGCGAACCACAAGCTCGTCAGCGGTTTGCACGGGAAGCGCGTGCGGTTGCGAGGCTGCGGCACGAAAGCATCCTCGAAATTTATGCCTTCAGCGAGGCGGAGTCCGAAGACAGCTACCTGGTCACCGAGTTCATTACCGGACCGACACTGCGCAGGTTTTTGGAACTACACGCACCGCTTCCTGCCGAGATCACCGCACTGATTGGCTGGGCGCTGGCCGATGCGCTGGCCGCCGCTCACGAGCTTGGGATCGTGCATCGCGACATCAAGCCCGAAAACGTAATGATTCGCGCCGATGGTCGCCTGGTGCTGTGCGACTTCGGCATTGCGCGGCTGATCGATAACGACACGGTGACAAACACGGGACAGCTGCTCGGATCGCCCGCGTACATCGCGCCCGAACACATCAGCGGAGAACAGCAAGACGGTCGCTCGGATCTGTTTTCCCTCGGTGTGCTGCTCTATGAGGCGCTGTCGGGTGCGCTGCCGTTTGCCGGTCGCAATCCGCACGAGACGCTGACGCTGATTTCCAAAGGCGAACACCAGCCGATCGCCGAGCGAGAGCCGAGCTGCCCTCGCCCGCTGTCGCAGATCATTGAAAAGCTGCTCGCGACCCATCCCGCAGAGCGCTTCGATTCAGCCCGCAGCCTGGGAACGGCGCTGTCGGACTTTTTGCAGCACAGCGGACTTTCGGCGCCGCGCGATCAGCTCCGTGCCTACTTTCTCGATCCCGAAGGGTTTTGGCAGGGCTTTTTGCCGCAGCTCATCTCCACACTGGTGCAGTCGGGAAAATCGCTGCAAGCGGAAGGTCGAGCGGCGGCGGCGCTGGCTGCGTGGGGTCGCGTGCTCTCTCTGTCGCCGGATCATTCCGAGGCCCACGCGCTGATTGGAAAGCTGTCGCGACGGCAGCGAACGCACAGCCTCATCGTGTACGGTGGCATTGGCCTGCTGAGCGCGCTCGTCGTGGCAGGCGTTGGGTCCGTCGTGATGGACAAGCTCCAAAGAAGCCCGCTGCGCTTGCCGCTGACGATTGTGCCGCTGCCAAACGGACCGCTTGGCGACGGAGGTCTTTCAGCCGATACCGACAAAGCGCCGGTGATTGCGATGGACGATGACGACGGAGCGCCAGCTGGAAGCGACCTGGGGACGGGAACAGGCAAGCTTCGGCATCCACATCGGCTCGGTTCCAATCGGGTGCAAGCACCTCTTCACACGGTGCGACTAGAGCCTTGGCCCAAAGCAGTCACCGTCGTGCACAACGGAAAGCGACTCGGAGCGTATGGCACCGACGTGCGAAGCGTTCAGCTTGCGCCGGGACTTAACGAGTTCGTGTTCGAAAACCCAGCGTGCTACAGCGAAAAAGTGGCGATCGCGTCAGATAGCACCACCGAGGAAATCCGGGTGAGGCTCCGATGGAAGCCAGCGCTGCTGCTCGTCAAAGCGCACAGCTCGAAGCTATCGCCCGACGAGCCCGTCGATGTGGTCGTCGATGGACGGATGGTCGGTCGCGGCAACCAAGTGATGGCGATTCCCGTTTCCAGCGACGATGGACAACAAGCCGTCAGCGTCCAGGTGAGTGCGCCCGGTCATCAGAGCCAAACCCGCAGCGTTCCAGTCCGGGCAAATCAGCTCCTCAACCTCGAAGTTGAACTACCGCCACGCTAACGGGCTACTGACGGTCTTCCCACCTTTCCCCGCATTCCGCTGCGCTCGGGTCGCCTGATACAATCGGGCTTCGCGTCGGTACGTCTTCTTCAGCTTAGTGGGAGTCCTCACAATGAAGCGCATTGCGATCCTGCTGTTCGCTCTGTCAGTGATGTTCACAAGTGGCTGTGCTTTGTATGTCCATGTTCCGATGGTGCGACCGGCAGATGTAAACATCTCCGGGATTCACAAGATCGGCGTGTTGGGCCTGGCACCGTCGCCGGATGTACCGCCGCAGTTTGGTGCCGAGCTGGTATCGAACCTCGTCGCAGCGCTTGGTCAAAATGGCTACTTTTCCGTCAAGGAACAGGCAAACCTTGCGCAGCTTGCGAGCCAGATGTCCGTGCCGCCTGAGTCGATGTTTGATCCAGCGGCGCTCAATCGAATCGGACGAACGCTAGACGTGGATGCGCTGATCTTTGGATCGGTCGATGTGCTGCGGATTCATGACGAGCCCGGTGTGGATGAGCTTGAAGTGGCTGCTCCCGCGACGGTGGTTGCGCCGCCGCCGGTTGTGATGCCGCCCTCGTTTGCGATCCCGGGCGTTCGCGCGCATCCTCGGCCCGTGGTTGTTCCGAGTCCGCCGGTGGTTGGATCGGCAGTCATCGCGATGCGGCGTCCGTATCCGTTCATCGTTCGGATTGCAGAGCTTCAGCTCAAGCTCCAGCTCTTCCGAGTTTCCGACGGACGAGTCGTGTTTCTACAGCCCATCAGCTTCCGCAGCGCGGTCAAAGTGTATCCGGGACCACGGCCCATGCCGGAGCCCCGGTATTACTCGGTCATTACGCTCGACGGAAATCCGCGCCTGTTTATGAATCTCCCGCCGGCGGAAGCGTTTGTGTCGCTGTTTGCGCAAGCGATTCCCGATCACTTCGTGCCGCACATCGTTCCCAAGCGCTACACCAAGACCATCGAGTTTGCCAAAGACAGTCAGGCCGACAATCAGCGCGGACTCGACCTGGCCAGAGCCAACGCGTGGGAGATGGCGCAGCAGGCATTCACCGACGGACTAAGCAAAGATCCGAGCAACGCCGCACTGCACTACAACCTGGGAATTGTGTGTGAAGCCCTGGGCGACTTCGAGTCAGCCCATCGGGAATATCAACAAGCGCTCGCGATTGACCCGAAGCGAAAGCTGTTTCGCTCGGCGCATCGGGCGATTCAAGTGACGCTGGCTGAACAGGACGCGCTGCATCGTCAAGTCGAAGGTCCGCCGCAATAAGCAGGAAAGCGCAGCGGACGGATGCAAGCGCAGATGAGGGAAGATCTCGACGACGACTACAGCGCCGGGCTGATGATCAAGCTATACGCGGTGCCTGCGGTTTCGCCGCTCAGACGAAGGCAGTAGGTCTCTCCCGCTTTGGTATCGAGCTCAATGCCCATGCTGCCGCCTCGGTTGTACTGCGTCGACAGGACCACCGTCGAGCAGGTGGCATCGCGGAGACCGACACCAATGTTCGGACCGGCGACGGCGCTGATCTGCACGAAGACCTTGCCTGTGGTCTTGGCCTTGAACTTGATGAAGTCGTCCTCATACGCCGCGTCGAACGCACCATCGGTTCCGAAGTACGCTTTGTCCAGCTCGGCGATCGTTGCCAGTGGCGAGCCCGTCGAGTCACCCATCGCCGGTTCCTTCAAGCTGGTCATCGCAGCCGCAGCGCCGGACTTGGCCGTCACCGAATAGCCATGCGCCATCGACCCCGACTGATCGCTTGCGAGGACCACGGTGTAGCCATCGCCCTTCTTTTGTAGGATCTGAAGGACGTTTCTCACCGTCGGAGAAAAGCCCGTTCCCCACGAATCAAAGGCCAGGCCTTCGCCAAACTTTCCGCTCGCTGGCGCGGTGTAACCAATCGGACGAACCGAGGAATTCCAGCCGGTTCCGAGCGACGAAAACTGAAGATGAACCACCTGACTGTCCGCCGCCGTCGTGAACTTGTACAGGTTGGTTGCGCGCTTTTCCGCGATGCTCTCGCCGGTCTTGGCGGTACCAAACTTTAGCTCCGTTGCTGCGCGAGCCTTCACCGTCGGAGACGCCATATCTGCCGCGTCGCTGCTGTAGTAAACCGTCTGACCGAGCGGACCCACCGTCGCTCCGCCAATGACCAGTGCGCCCGCCGGGGCCAGTGCATCCACCAGCGCAGTCCCTGACAAGCGAGCCGACGTCGCCGACACCGAGCCAATCGTCGAAACCGGACCCGCAAAGCGCGTCTGGCTCCAGAACGGATTGTCTCGGTAATCCAGGTTGCGAACCGCAACATCAAGGAGCCCACCTTGATTGACCGTCGGTCCCGTCGAAACGCCCGAGCCAAGCTCAACCGACAGCGACGGAGTAATCGTCAGTCCGCCCTTGAGCTTCAGATCTTCGGCACCGGCTTCTCCTCCCGTCGGTGGAGAGCTGATCGTTAGATCGTGCGAACCCAGCTTGGCATCGAGACCCACGTCGACGGTAAAGCGCAGGTTTGCGTTCGAGCCCACCTCGATCTTCGTGACCTTGATCGCCGGATCGTCGAACACCACCGAGCTAGACGACTGAAAGTGCGTCGAAACGCCTGAGAGCTGCATCACCGTCGTGCGACCAAGGAACATCGTCGACGGAGTCAGCGCAGCAAGAGCCGGCGTCGTGCCCGGTCCCGGATCGCCCTTGTCGCCTTTGTCGCCCTTGTCACCGATGGCACCGACCTGACCTTGATCACCGGCTGGACCTTGGCAAGCAGTCAGCGTCGCGAACAGTAAAAATCCAAGCGTCTTCTTCATCATCGTCTCCTTGGTGTCGTTTCTTCGAGGAGGTGTCTACGCGGGCCAAGCTCACAACTGCGCCCGCACCAAAAACACCTTGTTATTGCTGTCGTCGACGACTTCGAGCGTGGGTCGAGCAGCCTCGGGAAGCAGGCTGCGAAGCGACTCCAACCGATGACGCTCGATCAGGAAGAACATCCGTCGCCCAGGATGGTTCCGCACGTACTCTTGAAGCTTTTCGGTGTTCCGATCACCCAGAAAGACCGTCTTTTCGCCGGGATCCACTCGGTGGTCGTAGATCTGATTGCAGGTGTAAAAGTTTTCGCCGCGCCAGTACATCATCCAGGCGATGACGGGCTCTTCGGGGCCTTTGCGCAGACGGTAATACGTCGCAAAGACGTGCTTTTGGCTCCAGTGCGGCGAGATATCGACCATAAAGCGATCCAGCACCCAGCAGTTCCAGACGAGCGCCAGCACCGATACCACAGCGATTCCCGTCGCTCCCGTGCGTGCCATGCGGCTTCCTAGACGCAGCTTCGACGAAAGAACAACCAACAGACCGACCAGCCACAGCGAGGCCAGCGCCGCCGGAACCAGATACCCGAAGCGAAGACGCAGTGGCAGCACCATATCCATCGGTAGCTTCGACGTCGAATACGTCGTCACCAGCTCTGGCGAAGGCGCAGCCGAGTTGCCGACAGCAACAAGTCCAGCAACCAGCAGCGAAAGCCCGACGAGCATCGGCCAAGAAGCGCTCTTTGCCGGTGCAGAAGACGTCGCATCCGCTGGATCAGGCGCAGCAGACGCATCGTCGGATCGAGACAGCAGCAGCGACAGAAACAGCACCGCCGCCGTCCCAAGCAGTGAGTAGAGGAAGACCTGGTTGAAATACTCGTAGCGCGAACCGTAAAGTCCTGTCGCTGGCCAAGGTCGCCCCACCGTCGGAACGTTGACGTAGTCGTAGTTGAACAGCCAGCCAATGCGCGCCGGGTAGTTCGCGAGATCTCGACCCGCCAAGTAGGTCACCGGAACCGCCAGAAGCAACAGCACCGCTTGCTGCTGTCGACGCACAAAGCGAGCAACCGGCTGACACAGCTCGTCGAGAAGAAGTCCCGCCAAGATCGCCAGCGCCGGCAGCGCGGGCAAGATGTAGTGGTGAAACTTGGTATTCACCAGCGTCACGACGCCAAAGTCGATGATGAACCAGGCCAGACACAGCAGCACGAGCTGACGACGACTCGCGTCTTTTTCGTCTGAGCCCTTCAGCCAGCGACCAACCCACACCATCGAGGCAGCAACGACACCGGACCAGGGAAACATGCCGTTTGTGATCTGCTGAAGGTAATACTCGAACGTGCCACGATCGCCGTGTCGGCCTTGCGCACGATGCACGTAGTTGTCGCCGATGAGCTCCATCCAAAACGGCAGACCGTGACGAGCCAGCATCGCCACAAACCACGGAGCCGCGACGCACAAAAAGATGCTGAGTCCGCGCGAAAGCTCCAGTCCGCCTTGGTAACACCAGATCTCGCGAATCGGCTCGGGCAGCTTCAGTAGAAAGCCCGTCGGTTGCACGTCACGTCGCTCACCGAGCAGCTCCGTCAAGCGACCGCTCAGCAGCAAAAACAGACCGAGCGTTAGCACCGGCATCCCGATTCCCGCCGGACCTTTGGCCAGCGTCGCCACGCCGCACATCGCATAGGCCGACCACAGATAAATCGACCGACGGCTTTTCGCCTGCGCACACCAGAGCAGCGACAGCACAAACAGCAGCACAAACGGCAGCATCGCGACCGGACCTGCGACGCGATACCCGTGACCTCGGACCGAGATGGCAAAGCTTTTGAGCTGAACCAGGTTTACGACAAGCTGCGGCAGCACCAGCAGCACAAACAGCGTCACAAAGCCGTAGAACACGCGGCTGTGTGGCCACGACAGCTCTTGCCCCAACAGCTGAACGGACTTGCGCGGCAGATCGGCCTTTAGGTCGATAAGCGGCGACGAAGGATCCGCTGGATGTCGTCGCTGAGGCAGCAGCGCCAGCCCAGCAAAGACCACCGCCAGCGTCATCGGTGCAACGAACGCCATATCGGTCATCGCCTGCCGCGTGATGAGCGACCACTGCGTCGAGGTTGCCAGCACGAGCGCAGTCCAGAGCGCCGCTCGCCGCGACACCGTTCGACGGACCAAGTAATACGTCGCAAACACCGCAACAATTCCGAGCAGCACAAACGGAAGACGCAGCGCCCACTCGGCCCGCCAGCCAATCGTCATTTCATCAAAGAACAGCGGGCTCGCGTGACCCAGACGAAACACCTTCAGCGACAGCGCCATCAGCCAGAACGTCAGCACTGGCTTGGAAAAGAACACTCCGCTGGCTGGATCTTGCGGCGAACCGGGCCACCACAGCGAAATCCAGTCGCTTCGCGAAACCATCTGCCGAGCGACCTCGCCATAGTGCGTTTCCCACGGGTCCCACAGTCCGTAGGCACCGGTAAATGGCAGATATAGCAAGCACAGCAGCGACAGCACCGCAAAGTGCAGTACGCGATCGCTCGACGATGCAGGGCAGCCACTCGTCGACGGAGGACTTGGGGCGCGCGCGTCTTCTGATTGGTCGATTGAAGGTTCCATCATGTCCGCGAAAGGTTCGTCAGCAGCGACGTGGCCGCGCAATCGGTCAGTCGGATGCCACAGCGGCCTGGACGATGCCGCAATCGACCCCGCGCAATCAAGAGGGATTGAGCGCGTACGCACTCGATCGCGCACAAAGCGACCCACTTCGCGGCAAGTCGTGTGGAAATCCGCGGCTCGACTTGCCATTTCATCGGGCTTTCGTTACGGTGCCCGGCGTTATTCGTTAGGGCCCATAGCTCAGTTGGTCAGAGCGGCCGGCTCATAACCGGCTGGTCCCTGGTTCAAGTC
>CALMML010000146.1 GCA_937868485.1 uncultured Myxococcales bacterium
CGTCAGCCAGAAAATCTGCAAAAGCTGCAAAAACTACAATGAATAACCAAAATTCTGCAAAAAGCTAACCCTACTTGTAGGATTTTGGGTTACTCCTTAGCTCGTCTGTAGCCGCGCTCGCGGCTGCCTGCCTGCCTCTGTCCGGCTTGACTCAATCCCTGTGTTTCGGGAGGCGACATGCGTCCGCGTCCACTCCGCCTATTTTCAACAGTTCCCATCGTCTGTTTGCTGGCACTGCTCGGTCTTCCCGAGGAAGGCGGCTTGGTTCCGTCTCATCACTTTACCGAGCGCTCGGAGTCCGTTCACTTGGTTCTCGACCTGGGTTCGTCGGGAACGCGCTTTTGTATGTATCCGGTGTCCGTCGAGCGTGAGGACAAGTCCGATCGGCGACGCTGTCGTGTGACGTCGGTCAATCCGGTGTGTGTGAAGACAAGCGGTGGCATTGCTGCGCTGGTGCGAGGTCACGCTGCCGACGAAGTTCCGTCGATGATTTTGCCCAAGCTGCGACAAGCGTGGGATGCACTCGGGGACTCGCACAAAAAGGGCAACCCGCAGCTTCGCGAGCGCATCCGTGGCGTCGTCGCGCTGGGGACGGGCGGATTTCGCAGTCCCAGCACCAATCTTCCCGACGAGCGCCGCGAGTTTCAAGCCGTCTGGGCGGAGATCTCGCGGTTTTTCAAAGAAGAGATCAAGCAAGAGCATGTGGTGGCGCGGACGATCAGTGGGCTCGAGGAGGCGCGACTGGCCTGGCTCGGGGTTTCGCAGCAGCTTCCTGCGTCGGTGCGCGACAGCTTTGCGATCATCGAAGTCGGTGGTGCGTCGATCCAGTTTGCGACGAGCGGACGCAGCCTCGACTATCAGGATCTTTACGCCGCCAGTGAGTATCGCGGTCAGGACTACGTGTTTCACAAGTTTGCGCCGCCAAGCGGTCCGACGGCGCTCGGCTTCGATGCCTGTTTTCATCCCGAGGATCGCTCTCGGCAAGACGGCCCGGCGTGTATGGCGTTTTTGCGCGCGAATGTGTTTTCGGGAAGCTCGATCAACCAGCTCGCCTATCACTTCCCGCCGCGTCGGCTGTATGGACTGGGCTCGCCGTGGCTCGGAATCTTTGCGGACTATCCGTCGACGCCGCCGTGGCGACCGAAGCTAGACTCGTCGTATAGTCCGAAGCTGTCGCCGGGGAACTTGGCGCGGCTCGCGGAAAAAGTATGCAAGCTCAGCGACGATGAGATCGCCGCGTTTGCGCCCAATGCGTTCGATCTTCGCAAAAATCCTGCGACGGGAGAGTCATCGGGCAAGGCCTGCTTTACGCTGTCGTATCACGCGGGCTTTTTGGAGTCGGTGGCGATGATCTCGCAAGACGCGGCGCTGCTTCCCGGTGGCGACGATCAGTGGGCGCGTGGCGCGTCGGTGACGCACGAGTTCTTCCCCGATTGCTAGCCGCATGATTCCATAGGCAGCTTGATGCGACTTTGGCCGATTGATCGCGTACTGGTTCGTCCGCTGGGCTCGACGCTGCACATGCCGTTTCATATCTCGCATGGCTCGGTCGAGACGCTGGAAAATGTCCTGATCGTGCTGCGGGATGCAGAAGGTCGTTCTGCCGTCGGAGAAGCCGCGCCGTTTCCGGTGCTGACTGGCGATACACAACAGACGGTGCTGCCCGCGTGTCAGCAGCTTGCCGATGCGCTGGTTGGGCTTCATCCGGCGGCGGCGATGACGCGGCTTCACGACGAGCTGTGGAATGACTTTGCGAAGACTCCGACGGCGAGAGCCGGTGTCGAGCTGGCGCTGTGGGATCTGTACGCGCGGCAGCTTGGGGTTTCGCTGTCGTCGCTGTGGGGACGCGCTGCGCGGCTCGATGCCGAGACAGACATCACCTTGCCTCGGCTATCTGCCGACGAGGTTCTTCCGTTTTATCGGCACTTTTCCAGCCATCGGTTTCCGTTTGTCAAGGTCAAGGTGGGCGGCGGTGCGCTGTCGGAAGATCTCGATCGGGTGATGGCGCTGGTGCGCTGCGCGGGGCCTTCTGTTCGTCTGAGCCTCGACGGAAATCAGGGACTTTGCGAGCAGAGCGCAGCGATGCTGTGCGACGAGCTTTCCAAGTGGAATGTGACGCCGCTGTTTTTTGAGCAGCCACTTCCGTACGACGACATCGCGGGCATGGCGCGGCTGAGCCAGCGTCTGCGGATTCCGATCTGTGCCGACGAGTCGGTGAAGACCATCTTCGACGCGATGACCGTGATGGAAAGACGGGCGGCTCAGATGGTGAACCTGAAGTTTATGAAGTCGGGTGTGCGAGAGTCGCTGCTGATTGCGGAGCTGGCTCGTCGGACTCAGACGGAGCTGATGATCGGCGGCATGGTCGAAAGTGAGATCGCCATGACCGCGTCGCTGCATGCCGTGTGTGGAACCGGGCTGATCTCGGTCTGCGATCTGGATACGCCGTTTTTTCTGCGCGATCGCTTCACCGTCGACAGTCCGTATCACAGATCGTCGGCAAAGCTGGTGCTTCCGTCGGGAACGGGCTTGGGTCTGTCCCTGCGCGACGAGCTACTTGGCTAATATCGTCTGAGCGCTGCGACGATCGAGCAGGTGTGCTGGCTGTAGATCCTCTCGGCGGTTTGTACTAGCGTCGGCGCGTGGATCTCTTTTCTCGAATGCAAGGCACAGCGACAGCGGAATCGGTGGATTCGCGGGCACCGCTGGCAGAGCGAATGCGACCGCGCAGCCTCGATGAGTTCATCGGTCAAGAGCACCTGCTTGGGCCTGGAAAGCTGCTTGCGCGAGCGCTTGAGTCGAAGCAGCTTCCGTCGCTGATTTTGTGGGGACCACCGGGCACAGGCAAGACGACGCTGGCGAAGATCTTGGCGACGCAGCTTGGGGCTCGCTTTGCCGCGCTGTCGGCGGTGACGGCGGGTGTAAAGGAAGTTCGTGCAGCGATCAGCGACGCGGAATATGAGCGCGCTCGTGGCGGGCGGACGATCCTGTTTCTCGACGAGATTCATCGCTTCAACAAGGCGCAGCAAGATGCGCTGCTGCCGCACGTCGAGCACGGAACGGTGGTTCTCATCGGTGCGACGACGGAAAATCCATCGTTCGAGGTCAATGCGGCGCTGCTGTCGCGCTGTCGGGTGGTGACGCTGTCGTCGCTCGGAGAATCGGCGCTTGGGACGCTGCTCACGCGGGCGCTTGAAGACAAAGAGCGTGGGCTCGGCGCAAAGAATGTGGTGCTCAGCGACGAAGCGCGTGACTTTTTGGCGGAACACTCTGGCGGCGATGCGCGACGGGCGCTTGGGGTGCTGGAAGTCGCGGCGCATCATGCTGGTGTGCTCGACGAGCAGGGACGAAGACTGATCGATCGTCAGACCGTCGAGGAAGCGCTTCAGCGGAAGGTTCTCCTATACGACAAGAGCGGCGACGAGCACTACAACGTCGTGTCGGCGTTTATCAAGAGCTTGCGAGGCTCTGATCCCGACGCTGCGGTGTACTGGATGACGAGGATGCTGGAAGCGGGCGAAGATCCGCTGTTTGTGCTGCGACGGATGGTGATCTTTGCTGCCGAGGACATTGGCGTCGCTGATCCGCGTGCGCTGCAAATTGCGATGGCAGCGACGGACGCAGTGCGCTTTATTGGCCTGCCCGAAGGGACGCTGCCGATGAGCGAAGCCGCGATCTATCTGGCGCTGGCTCCGAAGTCGAACAGTGCGATTGCGACGTATCAAGCGGCCAAGCAGGCGGTGGTGAAGCGTGGAGCGCTGCCGGTGCCGCTGCATCTGCGCAATGCTCCGACGAAGCTGATGCGAGAGCTTGGCTACGGAACTGCGTACAAGTATCCGCACGACTTCGCCGGGCATCACGTCGCGGAGCAGTATCTGCCAGACGCGCTGCGTGACGCGACGTTCTATCATCCGTCGACGAGTGGCTACGAAAAGACGCTGGGTGAGCGACTGCGCTATCTGCGTGGACAGCCTGGCGTTTCGGACGACAAAAAGACATCGGCACAGCCAGAAATCCCGGCTAGCATGCGCGACCATGTCGATGCAAAACACTGATCTTCGCGACGCGCATGTGCTGGTGACCGGCGGCGCGGGCTTCATTGGCTCTCACTTGGTGGAGCGGCTGCGGACGCACAACAAGGTGCGCGTGCTCGATGTGATGCGTCGGGATGCGCTGCGTCCGGCGGGACTTCACGAACACAAAAATGTCGAGCTTGTCGTCGGAGATGTCCTGGATCAAGACGCGGTGCGCAGAGCGGTTGCGGATACCGATGTGGTGATTCACTTGGCCTCGATCGCGGGCGTCGATACCGTGATGAAGATGCCGACGCAGACGATGCGGGTGTCGCTGCTCGGGACGGCGAACCTGCTTGATGCGGCGCACTCGACGGGACGCTGTCAGCGCTTTGTGGACTTTTCGACGAGCGAAGTGTTCGGTCGCTATGCCTATCAGGTGAGCGAGCTGGATGCGACCACCGTCGGTGCCGTCGGAGAAGCGCGCTGGACGTACGCGGTGTCGAAGCTGGCGACGGAACATCTGGCGATGACGTATCACCGTCAGTTTCAGTTCCCAGCGGTGACGGTGCGTCCGTTTAACATCTACGGGCCTCGTCAGATTGGCGAGGGTGCGGTTCATCACTTCATCGTCCGCGCGCTGCGTGGCGAGCCGCTGCTGATTCACAACGACGGCGCGCAGATTCGCGCGTGGTGCTACATCGACGACATCATCGATGCGACGCTCCTGTCGGTGGTTCGTCCGCAAGCGAGCGGTCATGCGTTCAACATTGGCAATCCTCGCTCGACGGTGACGGTCTACAATCTGGCGGAGCTGATTCGTCGGCTGTGTGGTTCGTCGTCGCCGATTCAGTTTGTGCGCTGGGATCATGCCGACGTGGAGCTGCGTGTTCCGTCGATTGCCAAGGCGCGCGAGCTGCTGTCGTGGGAGCCTCGCTTCGATCTGGAACAAGGACTGAGCCAGACCATCGACTGGTATCGTCACAAGCTGGGATCTGCACGCTGATGCTTCGTCTCCGGCTTGGTGCTGTTTCGTCGCTGCTGGCTCTGTTTTTGAGCGCGTGCCTGGAACAGCCGATGGACTTAAAGCCCAGCGTCGAGCTGTTTCTGACGACCCAAGGCGAGGTGCAGGAAAAGGCGCTGCGCACGCTGCTTGGAAGCGGTCGGGCGGCGCTGCCTCCGCTGGAGGCGGCACTGCATCGAACCGAGCCCAAAGAGCGACGGGCGGCACTGCTGGCGCTGCGACGAATTGGTCTGCAAGAGACGGTGCCGCTGCTGGGACACGTTGCCCAGTTTGACGCGGACCCAGGCGTGCGAGCCGATGCTCGTGCGGTGCTGGATCGCTGGGCCGCGGAAAAAGGTCCACGCGGCGAAGCGGCCAAGAGCGCGCTGTTTGCTGCCGCCGCGGGTGAGACGGGAGAGCTTGCTCGCTAGCTGTCGTGACCTGGCAGTCGGCTGACCATGGGCCACAGCGATCCGTGACCGCGCTGACAGCCTCGTGCTTGTGCGATTTTTCGCTCGCTGTGAGACGTGATTCCGGCGGCATTGACCGACAGGCCCAGTCGCTCTGCCAGCGCCACCAGTCCCTCACACAGCGACGCGGTCTTTCGATCTTCCAGGCTGCGACGCCACAGCGGCTCAGGCAGCGTCATCGACGACACCGGCAGGTTGGGCAGATATTCCAGCGGCAGACTGCTCGTCGCCAGCGAAGACAGGCTCAGACGGACACCCAAGTGATGAAGCTGGAGCAGCGGCTCTAGCAGCGCCGACGGATCTTGAATGCTTCCCGTCGCAGTCACATCGATCTCCAGTCGCTCCGCTGGCAGCTTGCTCTGTTCCAGCGCCGTCGCCACCGAGATCACCGCCGTCGCACCCAGCAGATGTCGCTGCGAGATGCGCACCACCAGCGATTCCGACGGCTGACGACGCGCGAGGCTGCGCTGAAAGTCTCGGCACGCCAGGTCAACCAAGTGCCGAAACAGCTGCTGCGCCAGCCCTTCTTCGAGCGACGCTTCACTGATCAGCTCTTCGTCGCGGTCATCCTTCGCCGGTCGATACAGCTCCGCTTCCCACGCCACAATCTGTTCCGTCGATAGCAGCACATGAGGCCGATAGTGCAGCCCAAGCTGACCCTTGGCGATTTCCTGACTGAGCACGTTCTCTCGGCTCAGGCAGCGCGTCGTCGCTAGGTTGATCTCTTCGCGGAAAAACTGACAGTTGTTGCGACCTTGGGCTTTGACGCGATACATCGCCATATCGGCATGTCGAATCAGCGTCGAAGACTCATTTCCATCGTGAGGACACAGGCTAATGCCAACGCTGGCGGATGCGGTCAGCGAGATGCCGTTAATTACCATCGGACGCTGTAGCTCTTCCAAGACACGCTCAGCGACGCGCAATGCATCTTCTGCCGTTTGAATGGTTGGCAATAAGATTGTGAACTCATCACCACCAAATCGAGCAACAGTGTCGCCATCACGCAAAGAAGCCAAGAGTCGTTGCGCAACCGACTGTAGGAACTTGTCGCCTACATCATGACCTTGTTCATCATTGATCTCTTTGAATCGATCCAGATCCAAAAAGAAGACTGCAACCAGATCTCCGGTGCGTCGTGCTTGTCGAATTGCTGTATCTAATCGATCAACGAATACGCTTCTATTTGGAAGTGATGTCAGTGGGTCGTGAAATGCTTTGTAGAATAGCTCTCGCTCCAATTGTTTTCGATGCGTGATATCGTAAAATGATACAACTGCCGCATAAGGAATGCTGTCACTTGAACGCCACAGCGGCCTGGAATTGACAGCCAGCCAGACGATGCTCTTTGGCGCTTCGGCGCTGGGAAAGACCAGGCCGATCACCGACTCTTGACGCGGCTGACCGCTCTGAAGCGTGATGATCATCGGCCACTGCTGCTGCGGCAGTGGCTTTTCGCTGCTGTCGACGATCTCGAAGCGCAGTGGTTCGTGGATGCCACGATGCAGCAGATCCGAGACGGTGGTTCGCAAGATCTGCGCCGCAGACTCGTTCGCAGCCAGCACCTGACCGTCGCGAGCGATGAAGATCACGCCTTCGCTCAGCGAGTCAAACAGCGTCCGATAGCGCGAGTCCATCTCGTGTAGCAGCGCAATCGTCTGTCGCTGATCCGCCGCCAAGGTCTCGACTTGAAGCGATAACGAGCGCTCTTGATGATCGTCGTAAATGATGATCGAGAAATAGTTATGATGAAATCGAGAGATCAGGATCTTTAGAAACAGTAGACCCTTGTGATCGTCGACAATGTGATTGAGCTTCTGTGGATGACCTGTATGACGACAGATCGTCAGGCTTTGTTCCAGCATGGGTGCCAGATGTGGCAGAACCTGCTGAAGGGGCACACCGCTCAGTAGCTCACCCGCGCAAATCCGCTTATAGAGCAGAGGATGCGCACCGCCATCGACCAGCACTCCGCTTGAATCGACCAACAAGAAGAGCGCATTCATTCCCTCGGATAGAGAACGAATCCATCCTCGATATCGCTCTACGTCGGCACGCGACGTTGCGTCGGTGTCAATTGGCATAAGCCTTCGCCCCGCGCATCGTGCTTCTATTATAAGGTGTTTGCTGGAGTTAGCGAATTTTAATCACAAAATCAGCGGATTGCGGGTAAGACTGCGACCGACAAAAAGCCGACAATAGAAGCGATGGTCTTCCGTTATGTGGAAGTGTCGTTGCTAGTCTGCGTAGAGTGGATACCGATCGCGAGCCGTGACTTCGCCGATCTGGGCTGCGGCAATGCCAGCGTCGGTCAGCGTAGAGATCGCCGAGGCTGCCGACGAAGCGGGCAGGGCAACCAGCAGTCCGCCGGAGGTCTGGGGATCAAAGATCAGCTCGATCTGAGCGGCTGACAGCGACGGATGCAGCGCAATGTCGTTCAGAAACGCAGCGCGATTGTTTTTGGATCCGCCGCAGGTGATGCCCGCTTCGGCAAAGCCGAGTGCGCGGTCGTAGCTTGGCAGGCTGCCGCAGTCGATGCGAAGGGAAACGGTGCCACATCGAGTCATTCCAAGGCTGTGTCCGACGAGCCCAAAGCCCGTGACATCGGTGGCTGCGGACACCGGATAGGCGGACAGAAGCTCGGAGGCTCGACGGTTCAGCGTGGCAAGCTGTGCGATGCTGGATGCCACATCTTCGATCGTCACCAGGCTGTTGCGTAGCGCGGTCGCGATGAGTCCGGCCCCGAGCGGCTTGGTCAGGATCAGCCGATCTCCGGGCTTTGCGCCGACATTGCGCCAGATCCGCGACGGATGAACGACACCCGTGACGGACAGGCCAAACAGCAGCTCGGGTCCACGCACGGTATGACCACCGAGCAGCGCCGCGCCCGCCTCGTGCAGCTTGCGCTGGGCTCCGGCGAGAATCGCTCGCGCAGCAACGGTCGGAAGCTCTTTGGGGAAGACACAGACGTTCAGCGCGCTCACCGGACGACCGCCCATCGCATAGACATCCGACAGCGCGTTGGCGGCAGCAATCTGACCAAATAGCTCGGGATCGTCGACGAGCGGCGTGATGATGTCGACGGTCTGAACCAGGCCCGTTCCCTCGGCACTCTCGTCGCGGACAAGGTAGACCCCGGCGTCGTCGCCCGTCTCGGTTCCGACAAGCACTGCTTGTTCTGCAGCGCTGCCGAGTCGAGCGGACCCCTCCGGCATCACGAGCTTTTGCAGGTCACCCGGACCCACTTTGGCCGCTCAACCACCCGACGAAGCAAAGCGCGTGAGGCGGAACGGCTCGCTGCGCACATCGTTTGTATCGGTGGTTGGGCCCGAAAACTTGTCCATTTTGGCGGCAAGCTAGCACATGATATAGCGACACGTAGCGGCGAAGAACTTCGCCAGATTGTACGATCCCGCGCCACGCCACCTGGCGGGCCACAGTCAACATCGAACAGGGAGCAGACCCGATGCCCAAGCTTGAGATTACCCAGAGCCACACGGTCACAGCCGCAGAGGCGAAGCAGAAGCTCGACACGCTGAGCAAAGATCTGGCGGACAAGTACGGACTCACCTCGAAGTGGGTGTCGGAGACCGAAGCCAAGGTCGAGCGCTCCGGTGCGTCGGGCACGATCAAGATTGAGCAGAGCGCAGTGCGCGTGAACCTGGATCTGTCGTTTGCGCTGACGCCCATCAAGGGCACCGTCGAGACGAAGATCAAGGACGAGCTCAAGAAGCTGTTTGGCTAGCTCACTGCGACGACCAAGAAGCGAGGTGTCCCGATGCAGTTTCGCTTTGTTCACGACTTCGACATCGATCCCACGTCGTTCTGGGAGATGTTTTTTTCCGAAGCGTTTGAAGATGAGCTGTTTCGGGGCCTGAAGATGCGCTCGTGGAAGGTTCTTGTGCGACGAGAGGAGGGCAGCACGCTGCATCGTCACGTCAAGCTAGAGCCGGACATCGCGATTCCGTCGTGGGCCACGTCGGTGGTCAAGGAAACGGGCTACACCGAGATCGATCTCTATTCCAAAGCGGAGTCGAAGATGGACGTTCGGATCGAGCCTGCGGTGATGCGCGATCGGTTTCATCTCTCGGGTGTGTTCGCGGTGACGCCGCTTGGTCCGGGTCGCTGTCGTCGGGAGTTCAGTGGCGAGATTCGTGTCTCGGTGCCGCTCCTCGGGGGAAAGATCGAAAAGTTCATGCTCGATCAGATCCGCGACGGTTACGATCAAGCGGCGCGCGTCACGCAAGCCTTCATTGCTCGTCGAAAGAGCCAGTCGTAAGCCGCTGCTTGCTTACCCGCTCAGGCCCCGGCAGCCTCTCGGTTGTCGGGGTTTTTCTATTTTGATCGAAGCGACGTGCTTGACGCTGCGCTACTTGTCGGCGACCACCTGCCGGGCGGTGACGATTCCCAGCTTGCGGAGTCGATCACTCAGCGACGATTTGGGCAGGGCAAGCTGCTCGGCTGCGAGTCGCTGATTGCCGCCTGCGTGACGGAGCGCGGTCGTCAGAATGTCGCGCTCAATGTCCGCGAGCCGACGGCCTTTGACTGAGATCACGTCGTCGGTCTGACGGCGGAGCCGCGCGCTGTGTTCGAGCACATCTTGCGCACGCAGCGTCGGTCCGTACAGGTGCGCGGCGCGGACAATCGCCATCTTGAGCTCACGCACATTGCCGGGCCAGTCGTCGTCACAGAGCAGCGCAAGCTCTTCGTCGGACATCGAGAGCGCAGGCCACTCCGTCGCGGCTTGACGGACAAAGTGTCGAGCCAGCAGCACGATGTCATCTGGACGGTGCCGAAGCGGTGGAATGTCGAGTCGTAGCCCAGCGAGCCGATAGAACAGATCGTGACGAAATAGACCTTGCTGCACCGACTGTGCGAGGTCGCGATGCGTCGCCGCGACGATCCGAACGTCTACTTCGATCTCTCGACTGGCACCGACGGGACGAATCATGCGGTTTTCCAGCACCCGCAGCAGCCGAGGCTGAAGCTCGATTGGAAGCTCGCCCAGCTCATCGAGAAACAGCGTTCCTCCGCTGGCTTCCGCAAAGCAGCCGGGATGTCGACGGTCCGCGCCGGTAAATGCGCCGCGCTCATGGCCGAACAGCTCGCTTTCGATCAGCTCTTTGGGCAGCGCACCGCAGTTGATGGTGATGAGCGGTCCTCGTCGACCACTTTGCTGATGAAGCGCTTTGGCCACCAGCTCTTTGCCGGTGCCACTTTCACCCAGCACCAAGACCGGCAGCGACGATGGCGCAAAGCGCTGAAGCTGCTCGCGGAGCTTGTTCATCTGGGGACTTTCGCCGAGCAGCTCACTCGGTGCGGGCGCGTGCAGACGTAGCTCGGTCTGACCGATGCGCAGGCTGCCGCCGGGACGAAGCTCTCCGTGACGGATGCGAATGCCGTTTATATAGGTTCCGTTGCGTGAGCTGCGATCTTCGACCAGGACTCCGTCGCTGTCGGGTCGCATGACAAGGTGTAGCGTGGACACAAAGCGGTCTTGGATGATCCAGTCGTTGTCGGGACCGCTGCCGATGCGTAGCAGTCTGGACACACTGCGCTCTGTGCCGTCGCTACAGCGTACAAGCCAGGTTGCTGGCGCGGCGCTTGGACGATACGGAACCAGAAGCGGAGTGGGCGCAGCGTCGCTGCCATACGGAACGCGCGCATCTTGCGCACAAGGTGGTGCTGCCGTGACGGAAATCGGGACAGCGGTGTGAGCAAGCGCGACGAATGGATCGGAGCTGCGTTGCCTGAGCATGGTCGTCCTTTGGCGAAGATCGGGTTTCGATGCAGGTCGATGTGGTCCCAGCAAAACTTTTGTAGGCCTGGGTAGGTTTCGTGCGCAGACCCGAAAAAGTTGCTAGGTTTGCGTCGCTTTTTTTCCAAGCACATCGCCATGTCAGACCAGCTCATCCGTGCCATTCATCGGACGCTCAACGTCCGCATCGTCGCTGCCATCGCTACAGACGTCTGTAAAGACGCAGCTTCTCGTCACAAAGCCACACCCGCCGCCGCGTGCGCACTCGGTCGCGGCATTTTGGGCAGCTTCCTTCTGGCTACCCTGACGCGCGGAGGAGAGCGCGTGACCATCCAGCTTCAGGCGAACGGTCCGCTGCGTGGCGTCAATGTCGATGCCTACGACGACGGCCTTGTGCGCGGCTATCCGCTCGTCCCGGATGCGTGTCCAGACGTTCGTGTGGATCGTCGCCAGCGCTTGGCGGACTTGATTGGTCGCGACGGTGTGGTCAACGTCCTGCGCGATGTCGGGCTGCAGGAACGCTTCCAAGGTCAAGTCGGGCTCGTGACAAGCGAAGTGGACGAAGACATCGAAGCGTATCTGCGTCAGTCCGAGCAGATTCCGTCGGCGCTCGGGACCGAGCTGATCTTCGACGCTGCGGGCCAGATTGTGCAGGCGGGCGGCGTGCTGCTTCAGGCGATGCCGGATGCTCCACCTGAGACGCTGACGATGCTGCGAGAAGCGCAGCACATGATGCGCGGCGGTGACTTTTACCAGCTGCTGGCGAGCGGACCGCAGACGCCGGAGTCGCTGGCGAAGCTGCTGCTGGGTCCGTATGCCGACGGGCTGGAAGTGCAAGATCAGCGCTCGCTCCAGTTCCGTTGTCGCTGTGATAGCAGTCGGATTGCGGTGATGCTCCAGACGGTGGCGATGCGCGATCTCGACGAGCTGATCGAAGAAGGCAAGGCCGAGATCACCTGCAACTTCTGCGCGCAGGTCTATCAAATTTCCAAAGAGACGCTGCTTGAGATCCGTCGCGGCAGACAGCAGGTTCAAAACTGATGAGCGGCTGCGTGTCGTCTTATCTGTCGCTGAGCCCCGAGGTTGCGTCGGCGCTGGCAAGTGGTTCGGCGGTGGTTGCGCTGGAGTCCACGCTGCTCGCGCATGGTCTGCCGTGGCCCGATAACATCGAGGTTGCGCTCGCGTCAGAAGCTGCGGTTCGACAGTCGGGAGCCGTTCCGGCGACGATCGCGGTGCTGGCGGGACGAATCCACGTTGGTCTGTCTCGTGAGCAGCTGGAGCGCGTCGCCCACGGACAAGGCTTTTTCAAAGCCTCAGCGGCGGATCTGGGACCACTTTTGGCGGCGGAAGCGGATGCGGCGACGACGGTGTCTGCAACGGTAGCGGCGGCTGCGCGGGCTGGCATCTCGATCATGGCGACGGGCGGAATCGGCGGTGTCCATCGTGGCGATGCGCTCGATGTGTCCTGTGATCTGACGACGCTGGCGACGGAGCCTGTGGCGGTGGTGTCGGCGGGAGCCAAAGCGATCCTCGATCTGCCCAAGACGCTGGAATACCTAGAGACGCTGGGCGTTCCCGTCGTCGGATATGGCACGGGCAACCTGCCAGCGTTTTACACTCCGTCGAGCGAGCTGTCGCTGATGCATCGGGTGGATGGTGCAGCGGCGGCGGCCCGTCTGGTTCGTTCGCACTTTGCGATTCATCCGCGACGGGGCGTGCTGCTCTGCAATCCGATTCCGGCGTCCGATGCGCTGCCGACTGATGTCGTCGAGCGAGCGCTGCAAGCTGCGCTGCACGCGGCGGAGTCTCTGCACGTCGGTGGCAAGGCGCTGACGCCGTTTTTGCTGGGACGCATTGCGACGGAGACTGGGCTGGCGAGCGTTCGGGCCAATCGGGCGCTCATCGTTCACAATGCCCGCGTCGCTGGCGAAGTGGCGACGGCGCTGGCCTCGCTGCGTCGGGCAGCCTAGCCGCTCGTGAAGAAACAGATCTTTACCGTTGCTGTCGGCGATCCGAAGGAGCTGATTTCGCTGCTGGCTTGTCGGCTGTCGATTTCGCCGGATGCGTCGCAGCGACTGCATCAGCAAGGCTCGGTGTGGATCGACGGAAAGCGCGCTTCGTCGGGGCAGCGTGCGGTGTCGCTTGGTCAGCGCGTGACGGTGTTTTGGCCGGACATGCAGCCGGTTTTGCCGTCGCCACGGGTCGTGTACGAAGACAGAGCGCTCATCGTCGTCGATAAGCCAGCGGGGCTGCCGTGTCAGCCGGGACGACAAGGCGGGCCGTCGCTGCTGTCGGTGCTGCGTGGTCCCCTGTGGCTGCCGCATCGCCTGGACGCGGAGACCTCGGGGCTGACGATGCTGGCTCGCTCGGCGGACTGCTGTGCCAAGCTGAGCGCGCAGCTTTCGGCGGGACAGATCACGCGGCGCTATCTGGCCAGCGTCGTCGGGATTGCTCCCGAGCGTGGTCGGATTTCGCTGCGCATTGGCAAAGCGCGTGGCACAGCGGCGCCAAAGATGCGGACGTATCCCGAGCGAGCTTCCGAAGGAGACGCAGCCGAGACGCTGTTTGTGCGCTGCGCGACGATGCAGACCGAGCACGGAGCCTCGTCACTGCTTGTCGTCGAGCTTCAGACGGGACGAACCCATCAAGTGCGGGTTCATCTGGCTGGGATCGGACATCCACTCGTCGGAGATACGCTATACGGTGGACCGTCTGCGACGCGGCTGGGACTGCATGCAGCGTTTCTGTCGCTGCGTCAGCCTGGACGTGATGAGCAGCTGACGCTGTCGGCGCCGCTTCCCGTCGAGGTTTGGCCCGATTCGTCGCTGGAGCTGCCGTCGATGGATGCGGCGATCTAGCGCGGTGGTGGCGACGAAGGCAACAGCTCGACCTGACAGGGTCCGTCGGGAAGTCGCTCTTCGTGGGTGGAGCCGACGCGATCGGAATAGCCAGCGCGAGTGATTCCGTCGCTGAGGATCAAGCGATAAGGCGCAAGCGGTCTGATTTTTCCGTCGAAGTCACTGTGATAGCTGATGAGCCAGTGCTTGCGGCTGGCTGGGCCTTGTGGCGCGCGTCCTTGCAGTGCAGCCTCGGCGTTTTTTCGCACGGTCGCATCTTCGTCGAGCGCAGCCAGGTTGCGCAGGCGAGCTTCCAGTCCAGCCGGGCGAGGAACCAGGGCTCCGATCAGCAGCGCGGCATTGCGACGGACACCCGCGTCGGCATCGTCGAGCCACTCGGCATCGCGAGGTTCCGCCGTGCCCAGTCGAGCCAGCGCCGCCAGCACATTGGTCCGAATCGCGACAAGCTCGGGCGACGCATCGCGCTTTGGCAAAAGCAGTGCACGCAGCCGATCGACGACTCGCTGCGTCGCTGCGTGATTGCGTGGCAGGTGCGACAGCGCCCAGGCCGCTTCGCTCGTCGCTCGCAAGTCGCTGCCTTGGCCTTCTTCAAGCAGTCCGGTCAGCACCGCGATCAGCGCATCACTGGGCTGACTGGCGACGAGCATTCCCAGCGCTTGGATCGCCCGCTGGACGCGAACCGGATCGCGATGCGACAGCAGCTTGGCCAGCCGACTCTGCGCCGACAGATCGACAAACGACTGAAGGGCAGAGAGCGCATCGACGGCGAGCTGACCTTCGCTGCTCTGCGGATCGGCTGCGAGCTGTGACAGCGACAGCAGGCGCTCTTGCACCGTCTCACTTTTGTGGCCGCGCAGGATGCCGGACAGTAGCAGCAGCACTTCACTGTGCGGACCGGACTCGGGCGACTTACGCAGCGTCGAAAGCAGCTCCGCCAAGATCGGCGCGTGACGCTCGGGACGAGACGACAAAAAGACCGACAGCGCTTGGGCTGCGGTTCGTCGCAGTCGCTGCTCGGGAAGTCCGGGACGCACCGTCAGCACGGTGCGCATCAGCATCGCCACCGCTGCGTCGGAAAGCTGTCCTTGCTGCGCCTGCGCGAGCAGTGCGTGGGCCGCCGCTTTTCTCAGCTCCACGTCGGCCAGTGCGGGTCGATCCGTTGGGTCCAGCACTTCGAGGAGCCGTGGCTGACCTTGTCCCAGATCCCCGAGTGCGAGCAGCGCCAGCTTCTGAACCTGTGGATCGCTGTCCGTCGTAGCAACCAAGATCGCGTCGAGCGAGCGACGATCCGACAGCGTGGGAAGCCGGAGCAGCTCAATGGCTTTGCGTCGGACCTGCGCTTCTTTGTCGGTCAATAGCGAGCCAAGAAGCGGTGTGATGCTGCGGTCTCCGACGGAAGCCAGTGCATCGAGCAGCAGCTCTTTGGGCAGACGACTGCGCCATAGCTCGCGAATCAGCTCGGCAGAGGCCATGCTGCGCTGCGGTTCGGACAGCTTGGGTCCCAGATCGCGAATCAGCTCCACGACGGTTGCCAAAGACGAGGTGCTTATCGTCGGTCGGGTCAGCTCCGATAGCAGCAGCGGCGCGACGCGATCGCTTCCGGCGAGCAGCACATCAAGGACGAGCGGCCTTATGCTGGGCTGTTCGAGGCTGCCGAGGATGGCTTGCGCGGCCTGACGCTGCACCGCAACAGAGACCGTCGCTGCGGCATCGGGCAGAAGATACTGGCCCAGCGCTTGAACAGCTGCCGTTCGCTGGGCTTCGGTTCCGGTTTCCAGCGACTCTCGCAGCAAGGGAATCGCGGACTCGGATGCCAAGCGACCCAGACAGAGCATGGCTTGGCGACGGACTTCTTCGGCAGGATCACGCAGCAGTCGCAGCGCCGCCGACGCAGCATTTTGGGCGCGCAAAAGTCCCAGGCTGCGCAGCGCTTCGGCTCGCACATCGCGCGCGGGATCAGACAGTCGACCAATCAGCGACAACAAGACGCGACTGCGCAGCTCGGATGGAAGCTTGAGCGGACTCAGCCGACCGAGCACTGCGAGCGCACTGCGACGAACACCGACGTTTTCGTCTTCGGCGCGCAGCAGGACCGGACCCAGCAGCTGCGGCAAGTCGGTGAGCTGAAAGACCTGTGCGGCGATGAGACGCTCGACGGCACGCAGCGCTTCTTGGCGAACCTCGAACTGGCTGTCACCCATGGCGCGGGAAAGCTGCGTCACCGCGCGCTGCTGCTCGGCGCTGGGAATCGCGGCAAACTGACCCATCGCTTCGGCACACGCGGCGCGAACCACGCTGTCTGCGTCACTGAGCCCATCGAGCAGAGCCGGTGCAGCTGCGACCATCTGCGTCGGGCCAAGCGCTTGGGCGGCGCGTGCGCGAACCGCTGCATCACCGTCTTGCAGTCGCTGCAAAAGATACGGAGCCGCCAGTCGCTGGGGCAGGGCTTGAAGCTTTTCGACGCCTTCTCGTCGGCGCGAGGGATCACTGGCCGATAACAGCGTGCGTAGCTCGTCGGGAAGATCGCTGCCACCTCCGTACAGATCGGCGGCCTGCGCTGTCGGGACAGACAGCAGCAGCGACAGCGACAAGACCGGGAGCCAGCGACTCATGCGCACAGCTTGCAGTTATACCAGGATGGCAGCGAGGCGCACAGGGTTCACGCTCGCTTCATCTCTCGGGTCAGCGCAATGCAGCGACGCAGCGCATCTTGCAGGCTCCGGGTCGTCGACAGAGAGGACAGCTCGACACCCAGGCTCGTCACCGTCTGAACCACTTGCGAGCGCAGACCACAGAGCAGCGCTTCCGCTCCCAGCAGTCGCACCGCCGTCGCCACGCGATACAGATGCTGCGCCGACGACTCATCCAGCGTCGGAACGCCAGTTAGATCCAGCACCGCAAAGCGCGCCCGTCGCTGCTGAAGTTCCGTCAGCAGGCTCACCGTCAGCGTCTGCATGCGCTCTGCGTCGAGCTGACCAATCAGCGGCAGCACCAGCACGCCATCCCAGACCTGAATGATCGGCGTCGCGAGCGCCATGATCGATGCTTGCTGCTGCGCGAGAAGCTCCAGCTGGGCCCGAAGCTGCTCATCCGCTGCCTGCGCGGTCGCTTTCTGGGTCTGTTCCAGCTTGGCGACGCGCTCATCGGATCGCTGAATTTCCTGCGCCAGCTCTTTCTGTTCGCGTTCCAGCTGACGGATGCGGTTCTGCTGCTGGCGACTCTGTCGGGCGGCCAGGCTCAGTCTGCGAATCTGCGAAAGGAGTACTTCACGCGGAATCGCTGCGGTTCCCTGCTGAAGCGGACACTCTGTACACGCTGTGAGCTTGCGACAGTACGAATCGAGATCGAGTGATTCACTGGCAGGATCTTCTAAGCAGCAGCGTTCACAGCGCATGATAGGACTCCGCTACGTTGCGCGATGAAATCGGATCGCAGCGACGGTAAATGTCGACTCGTGATGCTGGGTGGTTCGCGCAACCGGAGACAGTTCGCCAAAGGTGTAAAAGCCAAAGCGAGGAATCTTCGGAGCCACCAGCGAAGACAGAATCGCGGACTCCTCTTTGTAGCGCGGACCCAGGATGACTTTGCGCGACATACAGTTGAAGACCAGCACCAGATCGGACTCCGAACCGGACCCCTTTTCTGCGCTCAAGATCGACTGGAGTGCGGCGTTGGTTCCCGAGAGAAGATCGGGTCGCGTTGCGCTCAGGATACACAGCTCTGCTTGTTCAGGAATGTCTCCGCCCAGGACCAGTGCGCCTCGGTGTTCATCGATTCCGAACACCGCGCGAACCAGATCCGTTTGGACTTCTGTCTTGCCGCTGGTTCTGCGAATCACACCGATGGGATACTCGATGGTGACAGCGGGCATTTCGTTGCGACGAGGTCCGAGCAGTTCCAGATACACAGACAGCGCATCCCTTCCGTTTAGCTCCAGAAGGACGTTGCCTTGTTCGATGCTGGTGGCACGCAGCGGAACAGAGACTGGCGTGTAACCACTGCACGCTGCGGAGTGGATCGACAGCGGTCCAAACAGCGCAAGTGCGACGGCTCCAGACTGAAGAATCTGCGATCCACAGATCATCTCTGTCTGTCGAAAGGCTCCGTTGTCTGCGGGCGCACCACCCAGAATCGGAATGTCTGTTCCAAGCTGTGCCTGAAGTCCGCGCAGAAGTCGCGTTACGTTTAGCGTAAGGACATCAGGAAAGAGCAGGAGCAGATCCGGCTTGGGCTGTAGAAGCTCCTCTGCAAGCTGCTGTCCGATGGCAAAGGAATCGGTTCCGCCCTGCGTACAGAGCGCCTTTGCGGTGTAGCCAGGAAGCTGAAGTCCCAGCGCCGTGACAGAGTGGGTCAGTGCGCCATCTGGACCCAGCTCTGCAAAGGAAGAACAGCCAACAAGCACGGAGGACGCGGGAAGCTCACGATAGATTCCATCGCGCACCGCTTGTGCGGAAAAGTCTGCGGAAAAGACCACCAGCACAATGCTTGGTGGTGCGCCAAGCTGATCGGTCAGCTCACGAATCGCCTCTTGGGCTGCGGCGTGAGGATCGTCGTTTACAATCGAGGCAGTGGCAATCCGATTCCCTACCTGCGTCATGATTCCTTCAAGCCCTCTTGCTGGTGGTGCGATCACTCGCTGATTCCATCAGAGCAGGACGGATCGTATCACGGTGTCGGGAATCGTTTTTCGGAAAGTCGGGCTTGCATCGGATGTGCCTACATCGTTGCTGCTGAAGGTCCGGGTATCAGGCGCGGATGTCTTCGCTGACTGCGCCACGATGAAAGACGCGGAGTCTGCGAATCACTCCGTCGTGCGCAATGGGAAACAGAGACTCTCTTGCTTGTTCAATCGAGACAAAACCAAGCGAGCTGCGAATGATCTCAAAGGTCTTGTCGCGCGTGGCGTTGGCGTCCGGTGTTCCGTCGGTAGCTTGGCTCATCAAAAAGTCTGCTTTGCGCTGGAGATCACAGGCTCCGCGCACCATCAGCTTTTCTCTGCACATCTGCGCTTTGGCAAGTCCCACGTAGGTGATAAGGAGTGCCTGATCCTGCCAGTCAACCAGTCTCTGTAACGTGTACGGAGTGGCAAAGTACAGCGACGCAGTCGATGCCATCGCCAGCGCATGAACGGAGTCAATTCCTTCTTCCCCAAGTCGCACGATGTCATGCTCGGTCAGTCCGTCGATCGCAGCCAGCTCTTTGGCTCCTTCGCTGCTGCGCGCGGTGGTGCTGATGCTCATCGCGGACGCTGCACGCGCGGTGATTTGACTCAGAACGCCTTCTCCGATCAGCGCGACAACCATTCCCAACATCATAAAACTGGTCGGCCCTTTGAAGGGCTGCGCAGCCAGAATCGCTGCATCCTTTACTGCCGCTACACCGTCGGTCGTTACCGGCGCTGGAGCCTGGCTGTGATGCCACAGCAGCGCGATCATCAAGATTGCTGCGACCACAGACAGAATCAGCGCGCGCAGTGCATACGCAAACATGCGAGCACTGGTGTCACGAATGGAGGCACGCACGGTGAGACGTCCGAAGCTGAGACTAAACGACGTAAACGCTGCGCTGGCTGCGGTCACTGCCATCATTCGCGTCTGACACGTTAGCTCGTCACTGTTGTTGCTGAGGATTCCCCACGCAAAGATCGCAGAGGTTGCAAAGCCATACAGACACGCGTGCTGCATCATCCGGTGCTGCGCTTGTGCGGCGTGACGTGACTCGATCAGCCAGTGCTTGGAGATTCCTTCCGCAGCTTCCGTTTTCCAGATTCGCTCGCGCGCTGTCCACGCGGCTCCGGTTCGTTCTTGTTCGGCCACAAAGCGATGACGCGCGCGCGGAGACTGCTGCCACTTGGAGATCAGCGCAGCACCAAACGACAGCAGCAGCGGCATGGCTGCGACAGCCCACAGCGTCGTCGCCAAGATCAGCGCATCATCGGGCAGAATGTACGTGGTCATCGTGTCCGCCATGGTCAGCTTCGGCAGCGTAGGAAGCATGATCACGGCTGGATCGGTGGAAGCTTGTGCAAGGCATGCTGCACGCGGTCCGTGACTTCCTTCCAGCACAGACTTGATGCCACCAAGCAGCGGAATCGCGCGCGGCCAAGCCTGCGTACAGGTGCGCGGAATGATCACGCTGTGCGCCACCAAGATCAGCATCACAATCCAGAGCTGAAACAAAATCGCGATGCCGAACCAGTCGCCCAGACCGCGCGACAGGCGCTTGGAAAAGCGTAACGGAGTCCGTGATTTTCGCTGTCCTGACTGCGGGCGCGCTGAGCCAGACTGCACATCCCGAGCCGAGCCATGATCCGAGACAGGTGGTGAAGACATGGGAATCTTGGCCTTCACCGTACCACGAGATCTGACCAAGAATCAGCCACTTGCTATCGAAGTCCCTGCCTTCGCGCCGTGGCTGGTTTGGGTTCGGAAGACAACCAGTTAAGACACCTCAAAAAGGGGGGGCTTCAGGGATTTTCTATCAATAAATGACCATTAAAATGGTCAAATTTTGAGCCAAATTGACATGGTGGATCGCTTCGCGCTGCTCGCGTCCGCGTCAAGTGGTGTCCAAGGCGAGTGGCCGAAGATCCTGCTGACTATCTGGAGCTTGCGCGGAACTTCGGCTTGCGAGTTGGTGCTCCGCTGACCCATCAGTCCGGCGTGCTGGTACAAAGGAGTCAGACGCACAGAGCCATCGACCCGCTTTTGCAGCGCGGTATTTCGTCCGTGGTTGGTCTGCGGGGTGTGCGACCTGCATCGCGATACGCGCTGATTTGTACTGC
>CALMML010000147.1 GCA_937868485.1 uncultured Myxococcales bacterium
CGCGGCAGATCGCGCGGAGCCTGCTTGGGAATCGTCCATGATTTTCCATCCAGCGACGGACAGACGAGATCCTCTGGACTCTTTGGACAGCGCGGACGCCACGCGGTCAGGTATTCGGACAGCTCACGGTTGAGCGGAATGTGACGGGTCAGGCCGCTCTTGGTGGTGCGTGAAAAGCTGCGCGAAACCGTGAGCAGTCGCGAGGAAAAACTGACGTCCCGCCAGCGCAGACCGAATATCTCGCCAGCGCGCAGACCTGCATAGATTCCCAGCGCCACTGCGACGGCGAGCATCTCATCGCGCAGCGTTCCTTTGTCCGCGAAAGACTCTGCTGTGGTCAGCAGAATGCGCGCTTCCTCCCGGCTCAGGTATTCGAGTCGCACCGTCTTGCGCGGCATCGGCAGTCGCGCCAGCGGATTTTGCAGCATCAGGCCTTTTCGGGTCGCCCAGCCCAGCGCAGCAGACAGCGCCGATAGATGGGTTCGCGTCGTGTTCGCTGCATACTGCCGCATCAGTCGGTTGCGCAGACGCTCTGCCGCTTCAACGGAAAACTGGCTCGCTTGCACATCACCAACGGCAGCGAGAGGCACCGCCAGGTGATAGCGGAGCTTTGCGCGCCAGCGGTCGAGATCTTTGATGCGCGGACTGTCGTATTCCTGAAGGTACTGCTCGGTGATGTCCGCAATCGTCGCCTGGCTTTTCGTTTCCCGTTCCGGCACACCGAGCTTGCCGCGGGCAATCCGGGCCTCAATTTCGACAAGGCACCGACGGGCATCAGCGGCAGTGGGCTGCCGACTCGCACGCTGCCGTCGAACGCCATCCGCATCGACAAAGCGAAGGTACCAGCCAACAAATTTTCCGCCTTTGGTCCTACGAATCACTTCTCCCATGTGGTCCCCGTGTGGTCCGTTCGCGCGCTGTTTTGCTTCGTCTGAGCTTGTTGTGTTCGCTATGTGGGAAACCACCTACAGCGACGGAAGTGCTTAATGTTCAATGAATTTTACGTAATTTGAATTGCAAGACCATCATGTAAAACAGGCTGAAGGCGCGGGCTCTTTGTTCGGGGCTGGAGGAGCGTGCGACGGTGCCTGAGATGATCGGCTTGACCAGTGAGCCGCCCACCATCACGAGCGCCATTGGGATCAGCACAATGTGCTTTATCGCGAACAGCCCCAGCCCTGTGTAGCCCACCGTCAGCAGCGCCAGCGCCAGGATCAAGGCTTTGCGGTAGCCCACGCGATCGGCAAAGGCTCCCGATAGAAACGGCAGCAGGTAGAGCAGGGCGGCAAAGCAGCCGGTGATGTAGCCAGCCTGGATGTCGCTGTAGCCGACCGTCGACGTCAGATACACCGTGACGAGGATGAACCATGCGTAGTAGGCGGCTCGCTCGCACAGCTCGATGACGTTGGCGGTCCAAAATGCGACCGGGAAGCTGCCAGCGTGCTGTTTGTGATCGTGGGCGACGGATGCGGAGGTGTCGATCTCGAGAGCTGCCGCCGCGCCTGCTGCATGGGGGGCTGCCTGAACTGCCGATCCAGATGGGGGCATATTGTCATTATCGGTGTTCTGGGCGGCGTTGCGAAGAGGGCGCGCGGTGTTTTGCGATGTGCGATACGCCGACGTTGCGAAGGGTTCCAGTGGCCTGTATCCTGCGGCCAACATGACGAAGACACAGACCACCATCGGGGCTGGCACCAAGATCGTTGGCCGGCTTGAGACCGACGGAGACCTCGTGGTTGAAGGACAGTTGGAAGGCGGACCACTGCGCGTTTCAGGACGCCTTGTGGTTGGACGCACGGGCGCCGTCTCGTGTGAGGATACGGAGGTCGGCGACGCACTGGTCGTTGGCCTGTTTTCGGGAACGCTGAAGGCGCGTGAGGTGGTTCGTATCCACCAAGGCGGTCGCCTGCTGGGTGAAGTCATGGCGACGCGAGTGACCTTTGTTTCCGACGCGCAGCTTGCGGGACTGGTGGGCAGTGCGGCTCCGAAGGCTGCGGCTCCGACGCCGCCCGTGGCGCATGCTGCCCCGGCGGCTCCAGTGGCTCCGACGGTTTCTCCGTCTGCTGCGACGCCCGCGCCGCTGGCTGGCAAGGCACCTCCACCGCTTGCCCCACCGGCCCCGGCGCCGGTTGCGATGGCCAACGTGGAACCACCGAAGGCTGCCCCGGCGGCTCGTACGATTCCGTCGCTGCCCTCGATTGGAACCCGCAGCATGCAGCGTCGCGACTAAGCGCGCCGCTCGACTCGCTTGCTCAGCGCGTCATAGACCGCAAGCAGGCGCTGACGCTCTGACTCCCACGCAAACTCGGTCCGTCCTCGCTGATGCGCACTGTGCCGCAGTCGCTGAAGCCGAGGTCGGTCTTGCGCCAGCTCTTTGAGCACCGCTGCCAGCTTTTCATCGTCGCCAAACGGATAAAACACGCCGGCTTGATCGTCGAGGATGACGTGATTTCCCGGCACATCGGTTGCGCAGACCGCCAGGCCCGCCACTTGGTATTCGTAGACCTTGCTGGATGTCGCCAGTCGAAAGTTTCCCGATAGCGGAGGATGAAACGCGAGGCCCACTTCCTCGTGCTGGTCGACGGCAGCTTGCAACAGCGCAGTGGGACCAGGAACCGGCGGTGCCGTCTCGACGCGCCCCATGAGCCCCAGTTCGCGCACGCGCGCCGTCAGCTCGCGCTGTTCAAGGTGTGAGATCTGTCCTCGCAGCGTCAGGTGAAGCTGAACGTCGTTGCGCAGCCTGGCCATCGCTCGCAGCACATCGTCGGTGCCTGGCTGACGCAGCCCAATGTGCGTTCCGTGGTAGAGCAGCCGTAGCGTTCCCGTCGGTCCCACTGGCAACTCCAGCGGATCGGTCGTCTGAAAGCGCGGCGGCACATTCCGCACCACGACGGGCCGAGCAATCTGATGCCGCTGCATCAGCTCATCGGCGAGAAGATCATTCACCGTCAGCACCGCAAACGCACGCTGGCTCAGTCGCTGCTCACAGAGCTGCCGCGCACGTTTTTCCGTCTGCGTCAGCGTCGGGGACTCTTCGATATAAAACTCGTGTGCGTCGTAGAGATACGGCGTTCCGTGCAGCTGCGCCGCCCACGCCACCGCCGGGAGTGTGTTCAGATCATTGCCATGAAACACGTCGTACGATGTGCCGATCGTCAGCGCTGTCAGCTCCACCGCCGATGTGGCCACCGCCAGATCCGCGATCGCTGCCAACTGGCCTAGCACCGAGTCGGGCAGGGCAGACACCAGCTTTTGCGCGATCCGCTGCCGAAGAGCCGTCGTTGCCCAGATCGCTTGCGGCAGAAGTCCTCGACGCTGACGACGTAGCCTGCGCACCGCAAATGGGGTATCGCTCGGCAGCTCTCCGTCGGAATCGTTCGGACCAATGACGCCGATCACCGTCACGCGATGTCCGGCTTCGACGAGCGTCTTCGCATGACGAATGACTCTGCCGTCGTAAAGGATCGGATTTGCCACCATCATGCAGACGTTCATCGGTTCGCTCGCACTCGCACTGGTTAGCGCGCTGACTCCGTAAGATAGCGCGCCGCGCGGTATCCGATCAGCATGCTCGGTGCATTCATCGCAGACACCGGAACCGAGGGAATTACCGACGCATCCGCAATCCGCAGTCCCGATACACTTCGCACGCGCAGGTCTAGATCGACCACCGACTCCGCATCGACTCCCATCTTGCAGGTTCCTGCGTAGTGATACGTCGTCATCACGTTCTGTTTCAGAAAGCGTGCGATTCGATCACGAGACTTGCTGCGCGCACCCGGAATCAGCTCTCGATTTCCGTACGCAGTCAGGCTGGATCCATTGGCCATCGTACGCGCCAGCTCGACGCCGTTTATCATCGTCTGTAGATCGGAATCGACCGCGAAGTACGCCGGATCGATCAGCGCCGGATCGAGCGGATTCGGACTCCCAATGTGCACCGTTCCTCGGCTCTCGGGCTTTCCCAAGATCACCACGACTCCGTACATTCGATTCACCAGCCTCTGAACGGGACCCAAACGGAAGGCTCCGCGAATCAGCGCTTGCAACGCACGTTTGGGCCATCCCATCCGATACAGCGACGGTGGAAGCGCCATGGTTGGGAGCATCCGCAGCATTCCTTCCCGAAAGGAAGATCGCGCGCTGTAGAACACAAAGCAGGAATCCGCTTCTCCTTGCGGAACATGCTGTCCTACTCGATGGAATCCGTACAGCTGCGCCCAGCGACAGTCGCTTTCCTGCTTTCCCAAAAAGAAGACGCTGACATTCGGATGATCCATCAGGTTTTTCCCGACGCTGGGAAGTTCAACCAGCGGATCGATTCCTACGCGCTGTAACGCACGTCCGTCACCGATTCCTGATAGCTGAAGTAGGCGCGGAGACTCCAGAGCGCCCGCTGACAAGATCACTTCTTTGCGAGCCAGCGCACGCTGCATCGTGCCGTTTTGCAGATATTCCACACCGTCGGCCTGTGCGACTGCGCGCAGTCCGTCTGTCTTGCGTAGAATCAGCTTGGTCGCCGCCGCTCCGGTGCGAATCACCAGATTTTGTCGTCCTTCTTGCGGACGAAGAAACGAGACATACGAGCTGCGCCGCTCATTGTTATCGGGATTGAGGTTCATCCACTCATACCCAAGGAATCCGCACAGCGCGCCATCGTTTAGGTTTTCTTTGCGACGAAATCCAGACTCTTCTGCCGCGCCGATGCAGGCTTCGGTAAAGCGCGTCGGCGGAAGTCGATTCACGCCCAGCACTTGTTCCAGCGCATCGAAGTCCGGCTCTACGTCCGAATACTTCCAGCCTGGCAGTCCCCACGAGTCATAGTCGTACGCGCTGCCTCGGGTGTAGACCATCGCGTTGACCGCGCCACTGCCACCAAGACCGCGTCCTGATCCCTGAAACAGCCGAGCATTTCGACAGCGCTGCTGCGGGACGGAAAATCGCTCCCACAGAAGCTCTGGATTGATGAACGCGTACTTGTACTGATCGGCTGCGAGCGTCTCTGGACTTTGGTTTGCGTGCAGACCCGCTTCCAGCAGCAGCACACGCTGATTGGGATCACGAGACAGTGCTTCCGCGACGATACAGCCCGCAGAACCGCCACCCACCACGATGTAATCGAACGTCTCTGCGTCCGCTGTGTCTTTTGTTGTCGCCATGGCGGCGCATCCTACACGAAATCAGCGCTCGCTCTGCGCACACTTTTCTGGCTGGGAATCGGCTTCTGTCTGTGTTTCCGACTGCCTGCGCGGAGGATTCTGCGGCACCACTTCTTCGTACGAACAGAGCTTCCCTTGATAGTTCCGGAAGGTATAGCAGTGACCGTCTTGTGCGACGGTATACGAAGGACCAAGCGGAATCTTTCCGTTGCCTCCCGGAAGATCCAGCACGTACTGCGGAACGCACGGTCCAGACATGTAACCACGCAGCTTTTGCATGATGTCCAGACCTTCCGCAATCGTGGTGCGAAAGTGCGAAAGTCCGCGTGTGAGATCGCAGTGATGCAGGTAGTACGGCTTGATTCCTAACGTGTAAAACAGCTCGCGAAAGAGTGTCTGTAACGTCTCTGCATTGTCATTGATTCCACGCAACAGAACCGTCTGATTGAGCAGCACAAAGCCCGCTTCTCGCAGTCGCTGGGCAGCCACTTTACATTCCGGTGTGATCTCCTGCGGATGGTTGAAGTGCGTCACCACGCAGACCATCAGCCGTCCTGTGAGCGCTTCGACAAGTCCTTGATCGACACGCTGCGGCGTCACCACCGGAACGCGCGTATGAAAGCGAATCATTCGCAGGTGCGGAATCGACTCAAGCTGCGAGCGAAGGTAGGCCAGTCGCTGGCTGGACAGAATCAGCGGATCGCCGCCGGTCACAATCACTTCTTGCACTTCGGGATGCGCTGCGATGTAGGAAAACGCGGGCCGCAGTAGCTCTTCCGAAAACTGATCGTTTGCGTCGCTGAGCGATTCCTTCCGAAAGCAGTGACGACAGTACACCGCGCACTGATATGTCGGATACAGCAGCACGCGATCTGGATAGCGATGGGTGATCCGAGGTACCGGACTGTGGGCCTGATCTCCGATCGGGTCCGTCAGCTCGCGTGGATCGAACAGCAGCTCATCCGCTTGCGGAATGGTCTGGAGCCGAATCGGATCCTGTGGATTGTCCCAGTCAATCTGTGAAACATAGTGCTTGGGAATTCGGATGTTAAACGTCTGTTCGGCTGCGTGATTGCGTGCTCGTTCCGTCGCTGAGATCGGGAGTCCGTCCAGATCTTGGGGTCGCCACACCGCCTTGGCGTGGGATCCCTCTGTCGGTTCATTTTGGTATTTGCCGGAAGACATCTGCGTAGGGTTCCTATTTGGCTGGGCTTCTATCGACTGTGATCTGCGTAAAGAGTCGGTGGCATTGACAGACGCTGCTACTTTTTGCGAACCTCTTCCGCGTACTGTCAACCGCTATAGGGAGAGGTGTTGGATGTCGCAGCAGCAGATTGAGCAGTTTTTCCAAAAGACCGTCGAGTCCTTGATTCCATTTGTGCTGGATATTGGCGGAAAGCTCCTCGGAGCGCTGGCGCTATGGATTGTGGGACGGATCATCATCTCGGCGGTGCGCCGTCTGATTCGCCGCACGTCAGAGGCTCGCAAGGTCGATGCCACGCTGATTCGCTATCTCGATTCCGTGGTCGGCGTCTTACTACAGATTCTCCTTATCGTTGCGGTGCTCGGTGTGTTTGGCATTCAGACCACGACCTTTGCGGGTCTTTTGGCTGCCGCTGGTGTTGCCATCGGTATGGCCTGGTCGGGACTGCTGTCGAACTTCGCTGCTGGCGTGTTTCTGATCCTGTTCTCTCCGTTCAAAGTGGGAGATCGCATCTCTGCAGCGGGCGTGCTCGGTGCGGTTCACGAGCTGGGTCTGTTCGTCACCGCGATTGACACTGACGATGGAATCCGCGTCTACGTAGCCAACAACAAGCTGTTTTCCGACAACATCGTCAACTACTCTGCCAATCCCTTCCGTCGTGTCGACATGGGCGCGCAGCTTGCGCATGGTGTCAATCCGGTCGAAGCGGCCAACCGCCTCAAGAAGCGTCTGTCGGAGATCTCCGATGTCCTGAAGGATCCGGCACCGATGGTCGAGATCGACAAGTTCAACATGGCCGGAACGGTGCTGCTGGTTCGTGCCTACACCCACGATCGCACCTACTGGAATGTGTACTTTGCGATGACCCAAGCGATTGCTGATGAGTTCACCAAGGCGGGCTACCCGACGCCGGCAGAGCATCGCGTCAACACCGCCAAGTAAGCCAACGCTTCGTCACCCACGCTGACTGTGTCTACCTCTTCACCCGCGAGCCCGTCTTCTGTTTGGCAGAAGTTTCTGTCTTACAGCAAGCCGGGCACTCCGCTGTCCGATCCCGTCTCTGCACTGGATCGGCTGCTGTATGGCTGTGCGCAGCCTCTGCTTGCGCTGCGGATGCTGCTGTCTCATCGCGACCTCCTGCTGGATGCGCTGTTTCCGGCGCTGATGCTCGCGGGCTTCTGCACGCTGTCTGCGCTGCTTCATCTACAAATCGGTCACCTTCCCGAAGATGAGGAGTCGCTCCGCGTCATTGGCTTTTGGCCTCGGTTTTTCGCCGCGTTTGCGATGCTGGCTCCGCTGCCATCGATTCTGCTTTCCGCTCACTATGCACGGCTGGCTGCGTCTGCGTATCGCAAGCTCTCGATCGGGGAATGTGAGCCCCGGCGAGAGTCTATCTTTCGCGCTGCGATTCACGCGCTCAAGCAAGCGGCAGTCATCTCCATTGCCGTCGCTCCGCTGGTTGCGCTGGCGACCAAAGTTCCGCTTGTGGGAACCGCACTTGCCGCCAGCTTGGGCGCCATTTGGGCGCTTCACTGGGTTGTGGTCGAAGCGTTTGACAGTGCGCGAGTTTGTGCTTCGTCACCGTCGGGATCTTCCGTTCCTACAGAGAACTCTGCTGCGGCTCCTGATGCGGCCTCCCAAGCGATTCCTTCCGTCGTTCCAGAGATCTGGTTTGTCCGCGCTTGTGCCTACGCTGGGGCTCGTGTTCCCGTCGTCGGATTTGTCTTTCGATGGTTTGCTTCGCTGTGTCGCTATCTGGCCAAGCCATGGCAAGAAGAGATCGCGCTGACGGAGCAGCATACGGTCTTGATGCTCGGGTTTTCCGTGATGACTGCGCTGCTGCTGGCCACCCCGATCCTGAATCTCTTTTTTCGACCGATCATCCTTGTCGCAGCCGTTCATTTGCTTGCGAACTTGCCCAGCTCCGCGCCAAAAGCGCTCTTCAGTTCCAGCAGATAGCGCGGGCGATGACATTTGCCCAATTGTTGAACCGCTGACCGTGCGAAAATGCGGGCTTGGGCGAGCGGCAAAAGCGTGTATACTCGCCGCCAATAGCGCCGTGTCTTCGACGAGAACTCGGCGGCATCGAAACCCAAAAACGGACAAGGCAACAAATGAGTCGGTTTGCTCGAATCGCAAGCACATCCATCGGCAAGAAGCTGCTTATGGCAGTGACTGGCCTCGGCATGGCCGGATGGCTGATCGGCCACCTCACTGGCAACCTGAAGGTGTTTTTCGGCCAGAAAGAGGTCAACGAGTACGCGCTGTGGCTGCATGACCATCCGAGTCTGCTGTGGCCAACCCGAGTTGCGATGCTCCTGTTTGTGCTGATTCACATCCTCAAGGGACTTCAGCTGACGTCGGAAAATCGCAAAGCGCGACCGAGCAAGTACCAAGTGGAAGCGACGCTGCGAGCCGGATTCCCTTCGCGCTTTATGGCGGTTTCAGGAATCGTGCTGGTGCTGTTCATTGCGATGCATCTTGCGCACTACACGTTCCATCTGCTGCCGGGTGAATACCACACCGATTCGATGGGAAATCCTGATGTCTACGCAATGGTCATCGCGGGCTTCAAAGATCCGCTGTTTAGCGGTGTGTATGTGATTGCGCTGGGCTTTGCGGGCCTGCATCTGTGGCACGCGCTGTCGAGTGCGCTCCAGACCCTCGGCATCAATCACCCGGCTTACAATCAGCTGCTGCGAAGTGGACTGAAGGCTCTGGTGGTCGCGCTGGTCATCGGTTTCTGGGTGATTCCGATCAGCGTGTTCTTGCACTTCAACAACATCGTGACTCTGCCGATTCCGGCCTGGAACTAAGGATAAGAGGAATCCGTCATGTCTAATATCAACCTCGATGCCAAGATCCCGCCGGGACCGCTTGCAACCAAGTGGAGCAGCTATCGCTCGCAGAGCAAGCTGGTCAACCCGGCCAACAAGCGCAAGTTCAATGTCATCGTTGTCGGCTCTGGTCTGGCCGGTGCATCCGCCGCTGCGACGCTCGGAGAGCTTGGCTACAACGTAGACTGCTTCTGTTTCCAGGACAGCCCGCGCCGCGCTCACTCGATTGCAGCACAGGGCGGCATCAACGCTGCCAAGAACTATCAGAACGACGGTGACAGCGTGTTCCGTCTGTTCTACGACACCATCAAGGGCGGCGACTTCCGAGCGCGTGAAGCCAACGTCCATCGCCTGGCGGAAGTCTCGACGCTCATCATTGACCAGTGCGTGGCGCAAGGTGTTCCCTTCGCGCGTGAGTACGGTGGAACGCTGGCCAATCGCTCGTTCGGTGGCGCGCAGGTGTCGCGTACGTTCTATGCGCGCGGACAGACCGGACAGCAGCTGCTCCTTGGTGCGTACTCGGCGCTGAACCGTCAGATCGATGCGGGCAAGGTGAAGATGCACACCCGCACCGAGATGCTCGATCTGGTGGTGGTCGATGGTCAGGCGCGCGGCATCATCACCCGCGATCTGGTCACCGGAAAGATCGAGCGCTACGCCGCCCACGCGGTCATCTTGGCGACCGGCGGCTACGGCAACATCTTCTATCTTTCGACCAACGCAGTCGGCTGCAACGTCACTGCGACTTACCGTGCGTACAAGCGCGGCGCGCTGTTTGCGAATCCGTGCTTTACGCAGATTCACCCGACCTGCATTCCGGTCGCGGGAGAGCATCAGTCCAAGCTCACCCTGATGTCGGAATCGCTGCGCAATGACGGTCGGATCTGGGTTCCCAAAAAGGCGGGCGATACGCGCTCTCCTGAGACGATTCCCGAAGACGAGCGCGACTACTACCTAGAGCGGATGTATCCGAGCTACGGCAACCTGTCGCCGCGTGACATCGCTTCGCGTGCTGCCAAGCGTGTCTGTGATGAAGGTCGCGGAGTCGGCCCTGAAGTCGCAGGCGTTCGTCGTGGTGTCTATCTCGACTTTTCGGATGCGATTCGTCGTCTGGGCAAGGACACGATCAGCCAGCGCTACGGCAACCTCTTCGATATGTATAAGAAGATCACCGGAGAGGATCCGTACGTTGTCCCGATGCGCATCTATCCCGCCGTGCACTACACGATGGGTGGTCTGTGGGTCGACTACAACCTGATGAGCAACATCTCCGGTCTGCACGTTCTCGGAGAAGCGAACTTTTCGGATCACGGTGCAAACCGGCTCGGTGCGAGCGCGCTGATGCAAGGTCTGGCCGACGGTTACTTCGTCATTCCGTACACCTTGGCGAGCTACTTTGGCGGCACGCAGCTTCCAAAGATCACGACCGATCATCCGGCGTTTGCGGAAACGGAACGTCAGGTGCGCGAGCAGATCCTGCGCCTTCAGTCGATCAAGGGCAACCGCTCGCCTGACTCGTTTCACCGCGAGCTGGGCACGCTCATGTGGGAAAACTGCGGCATGGGTCGCAATCGCGCGGGCCTGGAAAAAGCGCTCAAGCGGATTCCTGAGCTGCGCGATGAGTTCTGGAAGAACGTGCGCGTGGTCGGCGCTGCCGAAGAGTTCAACCAGCAGCTAGAAAAAGCCGGTCGTGTGGCCGACTTCCTAGAGTTTGCAGAGCTGATGTGTCTGGATGCGCTGACCCGTGAAGAGTCGTGCGGTGGTCACTTCCGTGAGGAATACCAGACCGAAGACGGCGAAGCGCTGCGCAACGACAACGACTTCTGTCACGCATCGTGCTGGGAGTTTAACGGCGTCGGCAACGCGCCCAACCTCCACAAAGAGAAGCTCGTCTTCGAAAACATCAAGCTCGCACAGAGGAGCTACAAATGAACCTGACCCTTCGTGTCTGGCGCCAGAAGGGCAATTCTGGTGCGGGTAAACTGGTGACGTATCCGGCGAAGGACGTAAGTCCCGACTCGTCGTTCCTTGAGATGCTCGATCAGGTCAATCAAGAGCTGGTCGGCAAAGGCGAAGAGCCGATTGCGTTCGACTCGGACTGCCGCGAAGGAATCTGCGGAACCTGCTCGATGGTCATCAACGGCATTCCGCACGGACCGCAGCGTGGCACCACCGCGTGTCAGCTTCACATGCGGGTGTTCAAAGACGGTGACACCATCACCATCGAGCCCTTCCGCGCCACTGCATTTCCGGTGGTACGGGATCTCGTGGTCGATCGCTCTTCGTTTGATCGGATTCAGCAAGCCGGTGGCTATGTGTCGGTCAATACCGGAGCGGCTCCCGATGGCAACGCGATTCCGATTCCCAAGTCGGAAGCCGACATTGCGTTTGATGCAGCAGCTTGCATTGGCTGCGGCGCGTGCGTGGCGGCTTGCAAGAACAGCTCGGCGATGCTGTTTCTATCGGCGAAGCTTGCGCAGTATCGACACCTTCCACAAGGTGCTCCCGAGCGCATTCGTCGGACCGTCAAGATGGTCGAAGCGGCGGACCACGAAGGCTTTGGCAACTGCACGAACTTCTATGAGTGCGAAGCCGTCTGTCCCAAGAACATTCCGGCGCACTTCATTGCCGAGATGAACCGCGACTACATCAAGGCGTCGCTTGTCTCGCGTGAGTTCGATGATGTGCACAAGTCTGCTGAGGACGAAGGCTAACGCGACATGACCGAGCCCGCGCAGGTTACTCGACGCTGGCAGCTTCCCGCTGCGGCGTTGCTGTCTTTTGTCGGGCTCGGGGTGTCTCTGTATCTGACCCGGCATCACCTTTCGTACCTACAGTCCGGCGCTCCCAGTGCTTGTAACTTTGGCGGCGCGTGGAACTGTGACTTGGTGAGCAGTGGGCAGCACTCGACGGTGTGGGGCATTCCGCTGTCGCACGTCGGGTCGCTGTTCTATCTGCTGACCGCGCTGGTTTCGCTGCTTGGTGCCGCGCGAGACTCGATTCGCAAGTCGCTGCACGGACTGCTCGTGGTCCTGTCACTTGCTGCGGTGCTGGCCTCGGTGGGTCTGTTCGCGCTGTCCACGCTGGTGATTCGCGCGTTCTGTCTGTTTTGCATGATCCTGCATGCCGTGAACCTGGGGCTGCTCGGAATGACGCTGCTTGGGAGTCGCCCGGCGGTTCGCTCGCTGGCGTCACTTCGCCCAGGTGAGCTGCTGCGCAATCCGGCGCTCATGCTGATCCTGATTGGCGGACTGTTTGGCGGGCTTAGCTCCATGCTGGGGATTCGCTACGTGCTGGACAGTCAGCGCACAGCCAGTCGTCTGGCGGCAGAGCTGGCGGCCAAAAACGCGGTCAAGGTCGAGCCCAAAGCCGGAGTTCCGCTGCTGGACATTCCGTCCGCACCCGCGCTGGGACCCAAAGATGCGCCGATTACCCTCATCGAGGTGAGCGACTTCGAGTGTCCCTTCTGTCAGAAGGTGTCCGGCGTGGTGGAAGAGCTGCTTACGCAGTATCCCGGCAAGATCCGCGTGGTCTTCCGTCACTTCCCCCTGGATGAAGCGTGCAATCCGCTCGTCAAGCGCAAGATCCATGAGCATGCCTGTGCGGCGGCTCGCAGCGCGTACTGTGCGGGACGGCAAGGGAAGTTCTTCCCGATGGCCAAGAAGCTGTTTGGTGGAGCGGTGGAAGACGCCGATCACAAGCCGCTTGCCGCCGAGCTGGGTCTGGATGTCGAGTCGTTTTCGCGCTGTCTGCTCAGTCCCGAAGCGCGCAGCACGATCCTCGATGACATCCAAGCCGCCAGCCAAAACGGAGTTCGCGGTGTCCCTGTCCTGTTCCTAAACGGTCGTCCCGTCAAAGGCGCTCAGCCCATCGACACCTATCGTCAGATCATCAATGAAGAGCTGACGAAGACCGCCAAGTAAGCCTCGCCCCCTGACTTCGCTCGCTCCCTCTGTTTCCGTCTCGTGAGCAAGCCGCTCACCATCTGCTGATGTGACTTCACGCTGCGTCTGATGCGCGGCCTGGGCTCGATGTGCGCACGCACGGACTCCCTTGCGCCGACACGCTGGCACTTGCTGGCGGTCTGCGCCCACGTCGGGTGGAGTCGCCGAAGTTTCTAGGATCAAATTGTGAAGTGTATTACTATAGCTGTTCATCCCATTCGCTACAGGAGGATTACCTATATGCAGGACTACGCATCTCCCAAACGCACTGCAAGCCGCTGGGCTGCCTTCCTACTCGCCGTGTCTACTTTGATCGGCAGCGCAGCACAGGCCCGAACCGATGTCTGCTATCAGGGCGGTCTCAACCTTCCCAACTTCAAGCTCAACGGATCGGCCACGCTCAATGGCACCGACCTGCTTGTGACCCCCAATGAGGGCAACAAGCTGGGGTCCGCGATGTTTGTGCCGACCTTTGCGGCCACGTCCGACATCCACATTCAGCTCAAGCTTCAGATCACGACCACTGTGGGAGGTGGTGCGGACGGCATTGCCTTTGTGATGCATCGTGACCCGCGTGGCGCAGCGGCCCTTGGCGATCCCGCCCGAGCCATCGGCTATGGCGGCACCAACAAGATCACGCCAAGCGTCACGGTCGAGATGGATACCTACACCAACTCAGGCGACCCAAACGACAACCACTTGGGCGTGACCCTCGATGGCGATCCGACGACTCACATTGCCTCGTACATCCCGACGTTTCGGATGAAGACGGTCGGCACCCCGTTCTATGTGTGGGTGGACTACCTGGCCGCTACGACGACGCTGACGGTCTATGTGTCACAGACTGCCACCAAGCCGCTTCTGCCTCAGATGACGACGGTTGTGAACTTGGCGCAGCGGTTTGGCAATCAGCCCTTCTATATGGGCTTTACCGGCTCAACCGGCGGCGAGCTGTCGCAGCACGAGATCCTCAGCTTCATTGCGTCCGACACCGCAGCCACCAGCGGCGTCTGCTGTAGCAACAACGCCGACTGCACCGGCAGCCAGCTTGGCCCGGTCTGCGACACCGTCAAGAACGTCTGCAGTCAGTGTACGCCCACGCAGCTTGGGGCCTGCACCATGCCCAATCCGGGCTGTGACATCGGTGGCGCAAGCAACACCTGCATCAGCGGCTGCAAAAGCAACTACGGCAGTGGAATGGCGGGCGCTTGTCCCTCGGCTTCCGCTCCGTTCTGTATCCCGAGCGGCCCCACCGCGGGCTCGTGTACCGCGTGTGATGGCAACTTCGGCTCTGGATCCGGTCTGTCCTGTCCGCAGGGTGCGCCCAGCTGTAACGCAACGGGCTTCTGCGGTCTGTGCACCAAGAACTCGGACTGCACCGCAACCTGCACCGTGTCCACCAAGACCTGCGCTCCCTGCAAGGGCGACCAAGGCAGCGGCGTCAGCAATGCCTGCACCGACACCGCCGCGCCGCTCTGTGACTCGCTCGGCGGCTGTCGCAAGTGCATCGCCGATACAGACTGCGCAACCGGAACCCATGCCGGTCCATTCTGCAATCCCACCACGGGATCCTGCGGGACCACCTGCCTCACTGACGCTCAGTGCGGAAGCGGCAAGTTCTGCAACACCCAGAGCGGCTCCTGCGACCAGCTTGTCACCACCGGCCAGCCTCTTCCTTCTGGGTCCACCTGCACCGCCGAGACGGGCGCTCGCGTCTGCCAAAGCCAGGTGTGCAGTACCACCAGCAACCAGTGCGTCGAGTGTGCGGCTGACACCGACTGCAAGACGGCGGGGCAGGTCTGTCAGAGCTTCGTGTGCAAGACCCCAGACCCGGCCACCGAGAAGTACACGCTCGCAGGCGGTGGACTCGGCGGCAGCTGCAGCTTCGGAGGCGGTCACTCCGGCAACGCGGGCGCACTGTGTCTGTTTGCCACCGCTGCGCTGTGGATGGTAGGGGCCAGGCGCAGACGTCGCGCGGGCCGCAGCCAGTGACGTACCGCTCGCCCCCTTTGCCGCGCTAACTCTCGTCGGTAACCAATCCCCTTACGTGCTCGCGGAGTTCCGTGAACGCGCTTGATCCGCCTTGTTCGGTCAGGATACGATTCGCAAGATACAGGGCTCGCGCTCAGGCGCTTGGAGGGGGGAGGGCACTTACCATGCAGAAGTCAGTACGTTTGGCTTTGGGAATTAGCTTACTTGGGGCGATGGGGGGCTGCGCAGGACAGGCCGGACAAGCCAGTGAAGGCAAGGAGCCGATCGGGTCGCTTCAGCAAGCCGACTTCGTCAACGGCAACTTTGAGGACGGAACCCTCAACGGCTGGACGGTTACGACGGGTCTGAATCCAACGATCCCGGTCTTTCCTCCTGTCTCGGTGGCAAGCCTGGGGATCACCGCTGGTGGCACCAACAAGACGTCCGTGAAGACTGCGGCGACGCCGGAATCGGTGCTGGCCGTAGGCATTGGCACCAACGACACCCTCAAGTATCCGCGCTTTGGCAAGAACGCGGCGGTCGTCAACGAGATGGGATCGAGCAACAACACCAACATGCTCACCCAGACGATGACCACGACACCCGCCGACGTCGATGCGTCTGACGGGAACATCCATGTTCGGTTCGCGCTGGCTCCGGTGCTACAGAACCCGAGCCACATCAACACCCAGCAGCCGTACTTCTACGTCGAGATCCGCAACACCACGCAGGGCAAGGTGCTGTGGTCCTCCTTCAACTTTTCGGGTCAAGCGGGCGTTCCGTGGAAAAACGACACGGGTGGCAACGGCTCGCAGTACACCGACTGGCAGCTCTTCGACGTCGCCCCCGGTCCCGCTGATCTTGCGATTGGCGACAAAGTGCAGGCCAACATCATCGCCGCAGGCTGTTCGCAGGGCGGTCACTGGGGACACCTCTACGTCGATGGCTTCGGTCCCTTCATTCCGGGTCTGACCGTCGCTGCCAGCGCTGCATCGTCGGCCAACGCCGACACCGATCTGGTCTATACGTTCCTGGCCAAAAACGGTGGCGACAAGGCGGCGACCGGCGTCGTGGTCGAAGAGTTCCTTCCCGCCGGTACGACCTACGTATCGACGATGGGTGGCAACTGTGTGTTCGCAGCCGGACCGCCCCCCAAGATCACCTGCACCCTCGGTGACTTGCCCGCTGGCGGTAGCAGCACCTTCAAGCTGACCGTTCACATCGACAAGACCGCCACCGGATCGGTCAACAACGGCAACTACAACATCATCTCGACGGGAACCTCGCCGCTCATTGGGCCGCTGGTTCAGACTGCGATCACCACCGGCGTAAACTACGCCGACCTGGGCGTGACCGTCACCGATGGCGCTGCCGCCGTTGAGTGGGGCGCTCCCATCTCCTACAAGGTTGTGGTCACCAACTCTGGCCCGACGGCTGTCACGGGAGCCAAGATCACCGACCTGCTGCCCGCTGGCCTGACTGGCGTCACCTGGACCTGCGTCGGTGCAAACGGTGGCGTGTGCTCGGCGGCCAATGGCTCGGGCTCGCTGAACACGGCGGCGGATCTGCCGGTCGGTGCGACGGTGACTTATACCGTCAATGGAACGGTCGCCAATGGCACGGGCCCCGGCTCGCTCAGCTACCGCGTCAACGTCGCTCCGCCTGCCACGGTCGTCGACAACGTCCTGCGCAACAACAGCGCGGTCGACACCAACGCGGTCGGTAAGCTCTACTCACTGAGCGTCGATAAGACCGGCAGCATTGGCTCGGGTGCGATCATCTCCAGCCCGATGGCCATCTCGTGCGGGGCAGGCTGCACCACCCAGACCGCCAAGTTCCTTGAAGGCCAGACGGTGACGCTGACCGCTGTTCCCGACCCTGGCAAGAACTACTTTGACGGCTGGGGAGGCGACTGCGCCAGCGCGGGCAAGGCCCTCCAGTGCACGATCACGATCACCAAAGACACCAACGTCTCGGCGCTGTTCGCGGTCCCGACGCACCCCATCAACACCACCACGCCCGATGGTCACGGCTCGATCGTCTGCACGCCGAACCCGGTGCCGGACGCGAAGGACTCGGTCTGCACCATCACGCCAGAGCCCGGCTATGAAGTGGACATGACCACGCTCGATGGCACCGATGTGACCGGCCAGGTGTCGAACAACACCTACACCATCCCCGGCGTCACGGGTCCGCATGACGTGGCGATCACGTTCAAGAAGTCGCTCGGAACGGCCTGCGGTGACCAGGGCGAGTGCAAGTCCGGCTTCTGTGTGGACGGCGTCTGCTGCAACTCGACCTGCGATGGTCAGTGCAATGCCTGCGATGTGGCTGGCTCGGCGGGTACTTGCTCGCCTGTCATCGGCGCTGCGCCTCACGGCAGCCGTCCGCAGTGCGCGGGCAACCTCGCCTGCGGTGAGAGCGGTGCCTGCTACGACACCTGCGTGAGCAGTGCCCAGTGCGCCGCCGGCAGCCTCTGCGCCGCCGGATCGTGCGTGAGCGCCTCTGAGTACAAGCTGACGGGCGGTGGTCTGCTCGGCTGCGACGTGAGCGGCCAGCGTGGATCGTCGGCCTCGGCTGCTTCGGCACTCGGCGCACTCACCCTGCTCGCGATGGCGGCTCGTCGTCGTCGCGTGCGCGCCTAACGGAACCGTCGCTATCTGCTCGCCCGGCTGGGGTTCGCGCTGGTTTTTGGCCGGCGCGAGCCGTCTCCGTGATATGAACTTGCTTGGATGTTGCGACGGTCAGCAGTCAGTCTGAGCCTCGGCACGGTGCTGGTTCTATGCCACCCGCTGTCGTCGCATGCGGATGACCCTCATCCGCCATCGCGTCGCGATCTTCCCCGTCCGTCTAGTCCACTGCCCAGCCCGACCGATCAGAGCCCCGAGGCCCGACTTCAGCGCGGCAAGCTGGCGTATCAGCGTGGCGACTATGCCGCCGCCGTGCTGACGCTGCGTCCGCTGCTCTATCCGCAGACGCTGCTTGCCCAAGAAGACCAGCTGCTGCTCGCGCACCGGCTGCTGGCCCTGTCGTACTTCTTTGAACACGACGAAGCAGGCGCCGAGCAGGAGTTCAACCTGCTGCTGTCCCTGCGGCCAGACTTTTCGCTCGATCCGCTGGTCGATCCGCTCAAAGCGGTGGCCTTTCTGGACGACATTCGTCGCCGCAACGAGCAGCGCCTAGAAGAAATTCGCCGTCGTCAGCAAGAAGAAGAGCTGCGGCAGAAGGCCGAAGCCGAAGCGCTACAGAAGCGCGCCGAGGAGCTGGCCCAGAAGCAGGCCAAGCGCGTCTACTACGAGCGCGTCGTCCATCGCAAGCTCAGCCCGCTGCACTTTGTCCCGTTCGGTGTTCCTCAGCTATCGGACGGGCGCACGGCGGTCGGCACGGTGTTTCTGGTGGGGGAAGCCTTGACCGGGGCTGCTTCTGCGGGGGCCTGGCTGACGGTTCGCCTGCGCTATCCCGACAACACCTTCCCTGCCAAAGAGTATCAAGCCGCTCAAGCCCTGACGGGAACCTATCTGGGGACGGGATCGGCCTTTTGGGTGCTGGTGCTCGCGGGGCTGATTGATGCGCTGTGGCATGCCAAGACCACCGTCGAAATTCGCGAGCTGTCGCAGCCTCCCAAAGAGCTTTTGCCGCCGCCGAATTCGACCCCGCAGAGCACATCGGCTATCACCCCGGCGCTGTCTTTGGCATTCTAGGAGCGCATGCTAACGCTTCGCTTGACTGTTCCGACGGCGACCGAGCCGCGCGTGATTCGACTCGTCAAGCCGCTAACCACCTTCGGTCGCAGTCCCGACAACGACATCGTGGTCAGCGACCCGCAGGTCAAGCCCAGCCACGCTTACTTTTCGCGCGGCGAGCAGGACGTGACCATCGTGGCGGTCGATGGCGATGTGCTCGTGCTGGGCAAGCGCAAGAGCAAGCTCAAGCTGACCCAGGGCGAGCGCATCCAGCTCGGTCAGTGTTTTGTCGAGCTTGCGACCGAGCAAGCGGCAGCGCCTCCGCCCATCCCCGTAAGCGCCGATTCCGACGTGCTTAGTGCCGTGCGCAAGCTCCATCGCTTCTCTGAGCGGCTGCTCAACCACTATGAGCCCGAGGAGCTGTGGACCGCGCTGGTCGATGCCGTGGTCGAGATCACCCAAGCCGACAATGGCTTTCTGGTGCTGTCGTCCCCGGGAATGCCGCCCCGCATCAAGCTCGGACGGGCCAAAGGCCAGCAGCCGGTCAGCGAACCAGACGCCAAGCTGTCCGACTCGATTGTCGCCAAGGTGCTGCGGACCGAGCAGGCGGTGATCGTCAGCGATGCCTGCAAGGACGCCGAGTTTCAGAATGCGCAGTCGGTGATGTATCTGCGACTGTCGAGCGTCATGTGTGTGCCCCTGCGTGAGCGCGGCCAGCTCCTCGGTGCGCTCTATGTCGGTTCGAGTGATGTAAAGCGGCTGTTTCGCAGCGCCGACCTGGAAGTGCTGACCGTCATCGCCGCGCAGGCCGGTCTGCTGTTGCGAAACGCCCACCTGCTTGGCGAGCTGCGGCGCGACAACCAGCGGCTTGGCACCGAGCTAGAGCAGATGCGCAGCGTGGCGATTGCCAGCGTCGGGATTGGCCTGGGCGCGTCACCCGTCATGCAAGAGGTCATGCGCACCGTTGGCAAGGTCGCGCAGAGCGACGTCTCGGTGCTCATCACGGGCGAAACCGGCACCGGCAAGGAGCTGGTGGCCCAAGAGATTCACCGCCGCTCTCCGCGTGCCAAAGGACCGTTTGTCGCCATCAACTGCGGTGCGATTCCTGAGCAGCTCCTAGAGTCCGAGCTGTTTGGTCACGTCCGAGGTGCCTTCACCGGCGCGGTCGCCAACAAGCCCGGTCGCATGCAAGCGGCGCAGGGCGGTACGATCTTCCTCGACGAAATCGGAGAAATGCCGATGCCGCTTCAGGTCAAGCTGCTGCGGGTGCTGCAAGAGCGAGTGATCTTGCGCGTCGGCGATAGCAAGCCTGAGCCAGTCGATGTCCGCGTGCTGTCTGCAACCCACCGAGACTTGGCGTCAGAGATTCGCTCGGGCCGCTTCCGCGAAGATCTCTACTATCGGCTCAACGTCGTGCAGGTCCAGCTGCCTCCGCTGCGTGAGCGTGGCGATGATGTGCTGCTGCTGGCCCGGTCGTTTCTGCGTCGCTTTGCCGATGAGCTGAAGCTGCCCCAGCGCAGCCTCTCGCAGTCGGCGGAGCTGGCCATCCGGCGCTTTGGCTGGCCCGGCAACGTCCGGCAGCTGGAAAACCACATCAAGAAGGCGCTGGTGATGGCCGACCGCGAACAGCTAGAGCCCGAAGACCTCGGCCTTCTGTCGCAGCAGGTGGCCGAGATCCTGCCGCTTGCCGATGCCAAAGAGCGCTTTGCGCGCCAGTACGTGCTCGATACGCTGGCCTTGTGTGGTGGCAACCGGACCCGGGCCGCCCAAGCGCTGGGCGTCGATCCTCGCACCGTCTTTCGCTTCCTAGAGCGCGAAGATCAGGATCGTCCCGAGCCGTCTTAGCGTCCGCACCCACCGCGATCTGCCTGCGCCCCCGGTCGTTCAGGGTTCCGACCCTGGGCAAGCTGGTCAACCGCCCGGTTGGGAAGGGTGAAGACCCAAGCGAAAGTGGGTTGCGAGTAGCTTGGTCAGGGGAAAGACCCAAGCGAAAGTGGGTTGCGAGTAGCTTGGTCAGGGTGAAGACCCAAGCGAAAGTGGGTCGCGAGCAGTGCGGTCAGGGTGAA
>CALMML010000148.1 GCA_937868485.1 uncultured Myxococcales bacterium
AGCTCAAACGGAACGTCTTCTACGGACGTGCGCCCGATCGCGAGCGGCCAAGCACAAAGCCCTCGAAAGAGGTCTACCTCGGCTGCTCTTCGTTCCACACCCCCACGCTGGCACCGAATGGTTCGATGGCGACGAGCAGCGAAGAGGGAGCGATCTACGTTCCCCCAGAAGACCTGCTCAGCCACGTGCTCATCACCGGCACCACCGGTAGCGGCAAGACCGTCCGCACCGTCGATCTGCTCAACCGACTCGATCCCGCTCTGTTTCGCATCCTCGTGATCGAGACCGCCAAGAAGAGCTTCCGCGACTACCTGCACCGCCCCGCTCAAGGCCTGCCGCGCGTCTTCTGTCTTGGGGGACGCGAGCACGAGCCGTTTCGCATCAACCCGTTTTTTTTCGATCCGGGCAGCAATCCCAAGCGCCACATCTCGATCTTGTCCGATGCGCTGAGCGACCTCTTGCCGACCGAGGCGCTGATCGCGCCCAAGCTGCGCGAGGCGATCCTCTCGTGTTACCTGCGCCGCGGACTCGATCTTGAGACCGGCGAGTTCCGTACGCCCGGCCCGCCCTCCTATCCGACGATGCTCGACTTCAACGCGGAGATCTCCGCGCTGTGCACGGAGCTCAGATACTCCTCCGAGATAAACGAAAATTATCGCGGTGCGCTGCTCGGTCGGTCGCGCATCTTCATCGACGATTTGTACCAGGATCTCTTCGCTCACGGCGGCAACCGGACGTTCGATGAGCTCTTCGATCGCGACGTGATTATCGAGCTCGACGAGCTGCCACCGAGCGAAATCAACATGCCGGCCTTCGTCATCTCGGTACTGCTGGAACGCCTGCGTGCGCACTGCGCCCGACGGCGGCTCGGCCGCGAGAAGGCACCGATTCCGTACTTCCTGGTCGTCATCGAAGAGGCGCACAACGTCCTGTCGCGACGGATCGAAGAGACCGCGGATCCGCGTCAGACCGGCGGTGGCAAGCACCTCTTGCAGCAGATCGTGCGCCTCTTGCAGGAAGGGCGCGATTTAGGAATCGGTGTCATGGTCGTTGACCAGTCGCCGCAGTCGCTCGCCAATGCCGTCCTCAAGAACACGAACACGAAGCTCGTCCACCGGCTGGTCGACGGCGAAGAGCTCCGCATCATCGGCACGACGCTCGGCCTAGACGAGAAGGAATGGCCGGATCTCGGCCGCCTCGAAGACGGCGAGTGTGTGGTCAGCATGAAGAACGGCGGCAAGCCGCTCAAGCTCGCGCCCGGGATGATGGCCAAGCAGCTCCAGATCCACGCTCCCACGTCGCAGGCCCCCGGCTATGCGCAGGCCCAGCAGCTCCTACGCTCCATGAGCGAGGTGACGCGGCTCGCAGAGCTCCTGCCGCTCGCCAAACAGCTCCTCAAGGCGGCCGGCGACTCGCACGAGATCCTTGTCTACATGCTTGGCAAGCACCTCGCGTGGGGCTCTGTGCTGACGCGCGACTTCACGCCACCGCGCACGCCCGCCGAACTGCCGCTGTACCTCGCACGCCAGCTCGGCCCGACGCTCTCTCCAGACCGCGAAGCCGACGCGTTGCTCCTGAAGACCCTGGCCCGCTCCGCAGCGGCGCCCGAGCTGGAGAAGCTGGCCAGCGAAGTTTTCGGCGTCGGCTGGCTCCTATCGGTCATGGACTCGTTCGTAGCGGATCTCGCCGAGAAGCTCATGCAGCGCTATGGCGACGAGGCTCAGGTTCGTGACATCACCACCCGGATCACGGCCTGGGCCGAGGCGCACACGGCGGGCTCGGATCGGCAGGACGACAGGCTGCGCGTCGTTCTCGCGGACCAGGACGCCCTCGGCGTGTTCTGTGCGACGATCGTTAGCCGCCACTGGCAGCGTGAGAAGCCTCCGAGCGGAACCCTGAGAGCGCTGGGCAGCGGTGCCCGCGCTCGCCACTGGCCGTACGTCGCGGATGCGCTGGGGCATCTCGTCCCAGCAACCGGGTGGCCACTGCTCGACACTGCGATGCAGTCTGCTGCGCTGTCGCTGGTCCTGGGGCACCCTGAGAACGCGGCCTTCCTGTCTGGCATCGATTCGTTCATTACCGGCTATCAGCAGTGGAACCTTTCCCGAAAGGAGTAAGAGAATGGCAGTGACGGTGGGAACAGTGTCAGCAGTGGCAACCGGAACCGAGAAGGTGGCAAAAGAGGTCGGCAAGGCCACGCTTGAGGTCGCGAAAGAAGCGAAGACGGTCGCAGGGGTCGACGAAGCGCTGAAGCGCGGGGACGTCTCGGCTCTGGCCCTGAGCACGGCCGCCAAGCTGTGCGCGGATCCTCTCGTCAAGAGCGTGGAGTACAGCGGCATCGTAAAGGAACTCGCGCGCGACGGTCAGCTGGTGCAAGCCGCGCTCAAAGAGTGCGGCCTCGATGTCTGGCTCTACCAAGGCGCGAAGGATCTCGATCTCTGGCTGGACAAAGCGGGCCTCGGCAAGCCGGTCTGCGCCCTCGTCGAGACATTCGATGATCTCAAGAGGTTCGAGCAGGACTGCCTGGCCTGGGCCGACCACCACCACGTCCTCTTGACCGCCAAAAAAGTCGAGTTCGTCCTCGAAAAACCGATCTACGAAAAGGGCATCCTGACAAAGCTTCCGCTGGTCGGGAACCTCGCGGACCTGGTGATGAAGCACCAGCTCGGCGAGGAGCTCTCTCTGTTGGACTGGGTGAAGGTCGGCGGCGACCTGATGACTGTCGTCACCGTCGTAACGAGTGACAGCGCGGGGCCCGCACTAAAGACGCTGGGCACCAAGGCCTTTTCGGGGGGGATCGGGGAGCTGAACCAGTACCTCAATGTCAAAGACAGCCCGGGGGCTTTCGAGAACGCACCGTCACCGTATCTGGTCGACAAAGAGGCGCTGCGGAACCTCGATGTCAACGCATACCTGAAAGAGAAGATCACCGAGGCTGGTCGCTGGGCGCACACCAAGGAGGTGCCCATCGTCGACGGCTGCGCCACCCCGCGGGAGATCAACCAGCGCTTCAACGACATCGCCAAGAACCTCCATGGGTACGCCGGGTACCTGTATCAAAACGAGCCAGCGTTCGCACGCCTCATCGACGGCTCCGTGACCAAGCTGCAAGAGGCGACGAAGCTCGGGCCGGGCGCTGTGCAGCAGGTCGAGACGCAGCTCAAGCGCCAGGCGACCGGCGAGCTGGCGCGGTGTATGGTCCGCGACACCTTCAGTCCATACTTCAAGAGCTGCGATACCGAAGTGCGGCTCAACACCGGCGATACGTTCACCAAGATCGACATCCTGCTCTCGGATGCGCGCGTTCCTATTCACGGCAAGGGCGGGCTCTCGGTCAAAGTCGGCCAGAACCTGGCCATCGAGTGCAAAGCCGGTCAGGCCGCGTATCTTGGCAGCCAGATCGAACACATGCTTTTCCAGGCCGCTGCTCCTGTCCGCGAGTTTCCGGCGATCAGCGTCGTCACCAAGGATCTGCACCACCTCGAGACCTCCGTCGTCGAGACCATCCGCGAGAAGCTGCGCGACAGCGGGATGCCCGTCTTTCGCTTCCTTCCAGAGAAGGACCGGCTCGACGAGGCGGTCATCTCGCTCACCGGACAGCTCGCCAAGGTGAAGGGAGACCGCTCATGAAGTACATCTACCTGGTGGATGCCGACTTCTATCGGAAGAGCGCCGCGCTGCTCGACGAGATGGACAGCGCCTTGCTGGGCCTGCGGCTGGCGGAGGCCGATCGGAGTCTGGCCGCCCTGCGCGCGGCGCTCGCGACCCGCGGCTTCGCGGTGCTCGCGCTGGACGACGAGGTGTTCTCAGCGCTCGTGCACCATGCGCAGGAGAGCAGTTCCTCCCTCGCCAGCGCTCTGTACCAGACGCACCTCGGTCTCGAGACCACACGCGCACTCACCGAGTGGCTGGCTGCCCAAGGCCACACCTTTTCCCAGACTCCTGCCCAGCCGCAGCACATGCTCCTCCTGAGCTTCTGATAAGAAGCAGCATCCGACAACGCGTCCACGAAGGTTTTTGCCAAGGAGGCCGCTGGCGCCTGGGGGCGGCGGGTGTTCGATTGTACGCAGGGGATGCGAGACACTACAAGCAAACAGAACCAAAAGGAAGTCGAACAGGGCCTGACG
>CALMML010000149.1 GCA_937868485.1 uncultured Myxococcales bacterium
TACACTCTTTCCCTACACGACGCTCTCGATCTGAAGCATGTGAAACGGAACGCCCTCTGCGCCGGGACGACCGAGTGTGGTCAAGCGGTGACAGACCTGCTCAAAGCCCACACGGAAGCGACGTCCGAGCACATCGATGTCGTAGCGTTCCTCTTTGGCTGCGCAGATGAACTGGCTGTAGGGCATGAGCACAGCCCCGCTAAAGTAGTTCGCCAGCGCAACCCGCGCGAGCGCCCGCGAAGAGTCCGTGGTCAGGTGCGCATCCGCTAGCAGCGAATTGAAAACCTCACGCTGCGTAAGCAATGCAATCTGGTGAGCCAGCTGGAAGCTCCGCCCCCGGGTTGGAAGCAGCTCTGAGAGCATCAGGAGCTTTTTTTCGGGCTGGTAGCGCCGCAGCACGCCTTTTTCACTGCCCCAGCGTCCGATTTGAACGTGGACGCCGTGTGCCCGTTCCAGATAGCGGACCAGCGCGGAATACAGATCGTCGGCACTGCCGCGCGCATCCTTCATTAGCTGCTCGGCACCGCGCTCCAGATCGGGAAAGTGGTTGCGACGGCTCTGGATGAAGTCGTTCACTTCCTCACTTGGGAGATGGGAGTGCTCGACGGCGCTGGTTTCATCCCCTTCGGCCAGATGCATCGAGAGCTGATCACAGGTATCGCGCGCGCCTCGGTACGCTTTGTACATCGACAGCACCGCACGCGACGCCGCTGGACTGGCTCCCACCATCTCGCGCACATCCGACGTGCTCAGCGACTGTTCTTCAAAGAGCGGATCGGCGAACGCTTCCATCAGATCCGCCATCAGTCGTGCGTCTTCATCGGCGGCGAAGGTATTTAGATCGACGGTGAAGATCTGCGCCAGCTTGATGAGCACGCCCGCCGGAAGCGGACGTCGGTTGTTTTCGATGAGGTTCAGATAGCTGGCGGAGATGCCGAGCTTCTCGGCGAGCTGCTGCTGCGACATGCTCTCGTGTCGTCGGAGCGCCCGGACTTTTCCGCCAAGACGAGTCGATTGGGCATCCTTCATTTACAGACATTACAAAGTGACAATCTGTAATTTACAAGGCCGAACTTGCTTTGCTGGCGGAAGCGCTCTGTTTGGTTGTGCTGCGTCGCGGGCTCACACTAAGTAAACCTGTAACGACGCACTGCGCAACAAACCGTGACGAGGTTGTGAATTCATGACAACAGACAGTCCCGCTGGCGTGACCCTGATTGCGCCCAGCGATCCTCCAGAGCACGTTCTGATTCCCGAAGCGCTGGCTTTTGTCCGCGATCTGACACGGACGTTTGCTGGGACGCGTGAGCAGCTGCTGACGCGACGTGTTCATCGACAAGCGGCGCAAGCCCGTGGTCAGACCTTCGATTTTTTGCCGGAGACGGAGTCGATTCGGACCGGCGACTGGACGGTGGCACCGCTGCCGGCTGATCTGCTCGATCGTCGCGTCGAGCTGACCGGGCCGGTGGACCGCAAGATGGTCATCAACGCGCTCAACTCGGGGGCCCAGACCTACATGGCGGACTTCGAGGACAGCACGGCGCCGACCTTTTACAACATGGTGTCGGGACAGCGAAACCTGATGGACGCGGTGCGGCGCACGATTTCCTATGAAGCGCCGGACACTGGCAAGCGCTACGCGCTACACGAGCGCACAGCGACGCTGCTTGTGCGTCCTCGCGGGCTGCATCTGCCGGAACGTCATCTGCTGGTCGATGGCGCGCCGGTTCCTGGGGCGTTCTTCGACTTCGGACTGTTCTTTTTCCACAATGCCCGGGCGCTGTGTGAGCGCGGCACGGGACCGTACTTTTATCTTCCCAAGCTGGAGTCGCATCTGGAAGCGAGGCTGTGGAACCAGATCTTCCTGTTTGCGCAAGAGCGGCTCGGTCTGCCGTCGGGAACCATCAAGGCCACGGTCCTTATCGAGACGCTCCCGGCAGCCTTCGAGATGCACGAGATCCTGTACGAGCTGCGCGAGCATGCCGCCGGGCTCAACTGCGGACGCTGGGACTACATCTTCAGCTTCATCAAACAGCACGCAGAGGATCCGCACGCGGTGCTTCCCGATCGCAGCGAGATCACGATGGACAAGGGCTTTTTGCGCGCCTATGCCCAGCTGCTGATCCAGACCTGTCACCGTCGACAAGCACATGCGATAGGCGGGATGGCGGCGCAGATTCCGATCAAAGGCGATGCGGCCCAAAATGAACAAGCGTTTGCCAAGGTTTCAGCGGACAAGCTGCGTGAAGTCACCGACGGTCATGACGGTACGTGGGTTGCGCACCCCGGACTGGTTCCCCTCTGCCGTGAGGTCTTCGACGCGAAGATGCCGGGCAAAAACCAAGTTTCTAACAAGCGCTCCGACGTATGCATTGGCGCAGCGGAGCTGTTGGCGATTCCCTCGGGCCCTCGCACCGAAGCGGGTCTGCGACACAATGTTCGCGTCGGTGTCCAGTACGTACAGGCATGGCTGAGCGGACTCGGCTGCGTGCCGCTTTACAACTTGATGGAAGACGCAGCGACGGCAGAGATTGCGAGGGCCCAGGTCTGGCAGTGGCTGCGACATGGCGCGACGATTCGCAGCGAGGCCGGTGAAGAGCGTCCCCTCACGATCGAGCGTCTGCGCACCGTGATCAGCGAAGAGCTGCAGCAGATCGAGCGCGAGCTTGGCGAGGCCCAGTTCCGCAGTGGTCGCTTTTCCGAGGCCCGCGCGCTGTTTGAGCAGCTGTCGACACAACCGGAGTGTGCCGCGTTTCTGACCGTACCTGCATACGAAGTCCTGCTCGCTACGGAGACCCAAGCATGATGTCTGCACGATGAGATCCCGCTCTGGATACCCTGCACGCGCGGCGCGCTGATGGCATGGTCCGCCTGAATTCCCGGGCCGATGTCGAGAGAGTGCGAGGGTCGAAAAGGCGAGGGTCGAAAAGGCGAGGGTCGAAAAGGCGAGGGTCGCAAAAGGCGAGGGTGATTCCAGGGACGAGGGTTTGGGCACAGACCCTCTCTGTTTCGCGTGTTTCCTCACAGTGCGCTTGCTGGGGTTTTCGTCACATTACCGTCGCAATGAGGACGCCTGCTGCCGGACGATTCGCTGCTTGGAAAACAGGTCAGGAGTTGTAGGGTCACGCGAAAACCCGGTTTAGGTCC
>CALMML010000150.1 GCA_937868485.1 uncultured Myxococcales bacterium
CCTCCCAACGCGTTGTGCCGGCAGTCTGCAAGCGAGTTCGGACCCTGCTGCCGTTGTGTAGGCGCTGGAGCAAGCGACTTCGGACCGCACAATGCGTTGGCAGGGGTCGCGGCCTCGCCTCCGCCGCTGCACAAGGCGTTGGCAGGCCGGGCTGCACGTCACCCTGGGTCGGTCGCGCCGTTGTGCAGGGCGCAAGGCAGCCGCAGGGCAGCCAGTGGGCAGATAGAAGGCGCGCAGGTAGGCGCGGTCCGTTACGAAGATCGCGAGGGATCGTCGTCGTCTTCGGGCTCGCTGCCGTCACTGACTTCGCGATCGAGCTTGCGATAGATCGTCCGCGTCGCAATGCCGAGGAGCTGCGCCGCCAGCCGCTTGTCGCCTTTGGTGTAGTGCAGCGTCTCGCGAATGACGGTGCGTTCGATCTCATCAAGCGGCGTGCCGAGCGGAAAGGTCAGGCTGGGCAAGCTGCCGTGGCTGGCGCTGGTGGTCAGGTGCAGGCCGCCGCAGCGGATTTCCTGCGGCAGATCATCGACATCAATGATCGGCTGACGGGACAGCACCACCGCGCGCTCCAGGGCATTTTCCAGCTCGCGGACGTTGCCGGGATAGCCGTAGCGCGACAGCAGCTCGAGCGCCGGACGGCTGATGCCGGTGACGTTCTTGTGGTTCTTGTTGCGAAAGCGATTGAGGAAGTGATCGACGAGCAGCGGCACGTCATCGAGTCGCTCACGCAGGGGCGGCACGGTGACGGCAATGACGTTGAGCCGATAGAACAGATCTTCGCGGAAGCGGCCCTCGCTGACCATCTTGCGCAGGTCGCGGTTGGTCGCCACGATGAGCCGAATGTCGACGCGGCGCAGCTTGCCACCGAGCGGCTCGATCTCACCTTCTTGCAGCACGCGCAGCAGCTTCACTTGCAGATGGAGCGGAATTTCGCCCACTTCGTCGAGAAACAGCGTGCCGCCATCGGCCTGCGCAAAGCGACCATCGCGCCGCGCCACCGCGCCGGTAAACGATCCCTTTTCGTAGCCAAACAGCTCGGCTTCGAGGATTGTCTCGGGCAGGGCCGCGCAGTTGACTGGCACGAGCGGTCGTCCGGCGCGCGGCGACAGATCGTGCAGGTGCCGCGCGAGCAGCTCTTTGCCGGTGCCCGACTCGCCCAGCAAAAGCACCGTCGCTTGCGAGGGCGCCGCCTGCGCCACAATGTCGAGCGTGCGTCGCATCGCCAGCGATCCCCCGACAATCGGTCGCCGCTCTGCCGCCGCCAGCTTCTGACGCAGCGAGCGATTTTCCAGCACCAGCGTCTGTCGTTCCAGCGCCTTGCCGACGACCCGCAGCACATGCGCCCGCTTGAGCGGCTTGGTGATGAAGTCGTACGCACCGTCTTTCATCGCTTCGACGGCGGTCTCGATCGTGCCGTAGGCCGTCATCAGGATGACTTCCGTCTCAGGCGACAGCTTGCGTCCCGCCTTCAGCAGATCCAGCCCGGAGATGCCCGGCATCAGCAGATCCGTCAGCACCACGTCGATGCGCTGCTTGCGCAGGATCTCCAGAGCCTCTTTGCCGTCGCTACAGGTCAGCACTTGTAGCTCGCTGCCGCTGGCTTCGGCGTCGGTCTGCGGCGGCACAAAGCGCGCAAACGTCCGCTCCAGCGAGTCTAGGTTCGAGGTCTCGTCATCGACGATCAGTAACGTCTTCATCGGTTGGGCTCACAGCGCCGGACAGTCAGAAGTCGGGCCACGCCGCGATTTTGCTCGGTTCTTCTCGCTTCGGCAAACGGCGATCGCGTTGCATCGGTGAAAGTCTGGTAGCCTCTAGGCGTGATTCCGCACGAGATTGCCATGGAGCGCAGCGACGAGCGCTCAGCTCCGAATCGTACGCATGTGCTGACCTGTCCTCGCTGTCGAGCCCCCGTCGCGCTGGGCTTTACCGATCAGACCGAGTGCCAAAAGTGTCACGAGCGGGTTGCGATTCCCGAGCCGGTGCAGAAGCGGCGCGACAACTTTCGCAAGCTGGAAGCCGAGCGTCGTCACAAAGATCCGCTGTGGGCGCTGGCGCTGCGGGCGCGGCCTCGCTTTTATCTCAGTCCGAAGCTGCTCGCGTCGCTCAGCTACTTTGCGCCGTTTGTCGGCATCATGGTCGGCTACGCGTTTGCGTATCGCTTTGGCAACTATCCGCTGGCGGCGCTTTTGTGGCTGTGGGTGATTGGTGCGATTCACCTTCTGTCGTCGTGGCTGCTGGTGCAGCGCAAGCCGCTTCATGTCCGTCAGCTGATGATGGCGCAGCAGCCAAGCGAGCCCGGTCTGTTTCCGATGTGTCGCGTCTGTGCGTCGCCGCTGTCGATTCCCGCGCACACGCCCGAGGCCGCCGCGTCGCTTGACTGTAGCTGCGATCACTGTGGTGCGGACAACATCGTCGGAGACGCGCCGATCGTGACGCCGCGCCCCGATCTGTACAGCATTCAGTCGGCCTACCAAGAGGTCTTCGGCGGTCTGATGCAGCAGCGCATGGATCGCGCCTATCCGTTTCTGCTGCTCGTCGGGTTTGTGATCCTGGGTGGGGTCTCGTTTTTTGTCGCCAAGGCCCCGCAGACGCCGCTGACCTAAGCCTGACTCGCCCGTCCGCGCCATTGGCAGCGGCGACCAGATTTGAAAGAATCGGCGCTCGAAGCGGGCAGGAGGCTCGGCTGATGCTGGAAGTGATGACCTTGTCCGGCCACGCGCCGACGCTGGTGTTTTTGCACGAAGGACTGGGCTGCGTGTCGATGTGGAAGGACTTCCCGGCGCAGCTGGCGGCGGCGACGGGCTGCGCGGCGCTGGTTTATTCGCGCGCGGGCTACGGACAGTCCGATCCGATCTCGCTGCCACGACCGCTCGACTACATGGAACGCGAGGGTGTCGCCGAGCTTGCGCAGCTACTCCGCGACGTTCCCGATGCCATCTTGATTGGTCATTCCGACGGAGGCTCGATTGCGCTGGCCTATGCCGCAAGCCATCAGGGACTGCGCGGTGTCATCGTCGAAGCGCCGCATGTGTTCTGCGAAGCGCAGACCGTCGAGTCGATTGAGCAAGCGCGGCTTCTGTATCAGCAAGGCGAGCTGCGACGGAAGCTCGAGCGACATCACGGTCGCAACGTCGACTGTGCGTTTTGGGGCTGGAACGGCGCGTGGCTGCATCCCGACTTTCGCCGCTGGAACATCGAGCGCTTTCTGCCCGACATCCAGGTGCCGGTGCTGGTGATTCAAGGTCGGCAAGATGAGTACGGAACGCTCGGGCAGGTCGATGCCATCTGTCGTCAAGTTCCGCACGCAGAGTCGGCGCTTCTCGATCGCTGTGGTCACTCGCCGCACCGGGATCAGCCCGCGCAGGTCTTGGCGATCATGTCGGACTTTGTCCGCCGTCTTTCATCGACCGCAGCTGTGGACGCGCCGCATTCCTGATCCGATCGCTTCTGCTACGCTAACGCTTGGTTCCGCAGCTGCGTGTGGCCTTGGCAAGCTGAGGCATGTTTGCACCAGAATGCCTCACGCTGGGGACTGCCATGCGGGATCGGCGGACCCCAGGATGAAGTGCGCTCCGTCGGAAACACTGGCTGACGGTCGGACCAAGGGCGGACTTCGCGACGAGCGGCGGACGGACCACCGAGTCAACTGTCGAGAAGTGTTACCAGTCGCTGCGTACGCTGCTCCGCGCGAAAGACCTGCGCGGGCGTGCTGGGCTGCGACGCTGAATTCGGCACGATGCTTGCTGTCTTGCTGGCCATTCGAAGGTGTACGGTCATGCGTGTTGTGTCGATTCGCTCCCTCCTCGGCTTGCTTCTCTGTGGTGGCTGCGGAAGTGAGCTTGTTCCCGAGCTGGCACTCGACCTCAGCCAGCTGGACTCGATTGAGCCCAATGACTCCCAGACCAACGGCTTTACGGTCAACGGCTTCACGGTCAACGGCTTCACGGTCAACGGCTTTACGGTCAACGGCTTCACGGTCAATGGCACCACGGCCAGCGCGGGCGGCTCTGCGGGCCGACTCAACGATCTGTCCGGGATTCGCTTTTCTTCGCTCACGCTCAATGGCGTGTCGCTTGCGCGAAGCTGGCTGAATCAGTCGACGCTGGAGGCCAGTCGACGCGGCACCCAGTACAGCGGCGCTCAGCTTGTTGGCGCGACGCTCGAAGGCCGACTGCTGGATGGCACCGCGCTGCCGCTGCGCATCGAAGACGTTCGGTCCGAAGATGGACTGACGTTCTATTCGGTCGCTGTCCTGGCCGATGAAGGTCCGTGGCCGCTGTGTGGGACATCAAGCGGAGTCCCGGTTCCCGCCGTCGCAGTGGTTGGCTACTGGGATCGCTCTGCCACGTACGTGGATGACAGCAGCTACTTTACGTTTGGCTGTGCAAACGCGGCCATCGGCAAGTGCGTGCGCTGGGGCTATCGTCCCTGGGCCTCCGCCAACGAGTGCCGAGGCGGTCAGTGTAAAAACCGTGCGCTGTCCGACTGGCATCGCGCCTGTGTTCGCATGGTCCGCGCCGATTACTGCGGGGATGGCATCTCGCACACCCGATCCGGCACGCGCATCAACGTCTACGATCAGCTGGGCATTCAGCAGTCGGCAAATCCCGGCTGGGGGCTGGAATCAGAGTGGCGTCCCGACGGTGCGCAGTGCATCAATCACACCCGCTGGCTCCGCGCCGATGCTGCGCAGTCGCAGACCGACCTGGCCTACGTACAGCAGCTCTGTCCCGATCGGCTGAGCGTCAATCGCGGGGCTCGCTGCGACACGGATCAGTCTTCCTTTAACACCCAAGTGGGCTTTTATCGCTCGGCAGAAGTTCGTTCCTTGCTGCGCAACGAGTCGCCAGAATATCAGTAGCCATCAGTGGCCATCCGTCGACGGGAAGCGATGCCACAGTGCGCCAGGACCGTCCTTTTGCGGATGCGCGAACGTCTCGCGGAGCGCTTGCAAAAACAGCTGAACCCGACGCGGCTTGCGCTTTCCTGATGGCAGCTCTGCATAGAGCGTGACCTGCTTCCAGATCCAGCCCGGACACAGCCGCACGAGCGCACCTTTGCGCAGATCCTCGACGACCAGATACTCGGGAAGGACTCCGATGCCGATTCCCGACAGGAGCAGGGCGCGGACTCCTTCTCCGGTGTTGCTCTGTGCGCGCTGCGAGAGCGTTACGGTGTCCGTCTCTCCCTTGGGTCCGTGAAACGTCAGCGATCCGTGATGCGGCAGCAGGGAATGCCGCGCCCACGGGGCTCCGTGTAGATCACGCGGACGACTCGCGGTCTGTAACATCGACGCCAGGGACGGAGCAGCCAGCAGCGGCTCGTCAATGCGCGCCAGCTTGTGGACGATGTGTCCCGACTCTTTGGGCGTTCCCAGCCGCACCGCCAGATCGACGCGACTCGTGATCAGATCTTGGGACTGATCGTCGCTGACAATGTCGATGCCAAGCTGCGGATGTTGCAGTCCAAGTCGCGCCGCCACCGGAGCCACCAGCAGCGATCCCAGATCGTGCGTTGTCGCGATCCGCAGCGTTCCCACCGGCGCGCTGCGGTGTTCATCCAGGATGCTGTCGAGCGTGCGCGCTGCATCGGATATCGCCGTCGCGGTGATCAGCACTTGCTCGCCCACTTGGGTGAGTCGCAGCTTGCGCGTCGTTCGCTCGAGCAGTCGCACGCCGCAGCGCTCTTCGAGCTGATGAACGCTCTCGCTCACCATGCTCTTGGACAGACCGAGCACCCGCGCCGCTGCGGTAAACGATCCCTGACGAACCACCGCAGCAAACACCGCGAGCAGAGGAAGGTCTTTGGCCTGCATGATTGTTCGATGATAGCAAACAGTTTATCCAAAAATGCCCGGATTGTTCGGTGCGCTCTGGCGCGGCATTCTGTCTGCATCGCAGCCAGCTTTTCTGGTTGCTTCTGTCTCGCAAAAGGGGAGGCTCACATGAACCAGCAGCTCTGTACGGAATCCGCTCGTGCGCTGATTGCGCCGTTTTACGATGCGCTCAACCAGCCTGCGCAGAAGAACATCGCCGCGCTCATCCACAGCGTCGCCAGTCCCGACTGGCGTTCCTACGCGGGCGAGTCGATCAGCAAAGGCCGCGAAGAGTTCATCCTGCAAGCCCAGGGCTTTGGCCGCGCGATTCCTGACCTGGCTTGGAACGTCAAGGATGTCCTGGTCTGCGGCAATCGCATCGTCGTCCGCAGCGAAGCAACCGGCACCCCAGCGGGGGACTTTCTCGGCGCTCCGCACACGGGTCGCAGCTTCAAGATCATGACCATCGACATTCACACCGTGCAAGATGGGAAGCTTCAGATGGCGCATCACGTCGAAGACTGGGCGCTGGCGCTGCGTCAGCTGGCAGGAAAGTAGCGGCGTCACACGCGGGCGCGACGGGCCTTGACAGTGAGCAGGAAGCTGCGCATTCTCCCGCCGTGCCTGCTCCTTCCGTTTACTTTGTCAGCCTCGGCTGTCCCAAAAATCGCGTCGATACAGAGGTCATGCTCGGCATGGCCGACGAGTCCGGTCACCGCATCACGGACAACCCCGAGAGCGCGGACGTCATCGTCGTCAACACCTGTGGCTTCATCGGGGCCGCCAAAGAGGAATCGGTCGATACGATCCTCGAGATGGCCGAGTTCAAAAAGTCCGGTCGCTGTCGTCGCTTGGTCGTCACCGGCTGCCTGACCCAGCGCTATCCCGAAGAGATCGCGCGTGAGATTCCCGAGATCGATCACATCTTGGGCTCGGGCGAAGTCGCCAAGGTCGCCGCCGCGATCCGAGGCAGCGAGCACACCGTCGATGTCGCCCAGACTCCAGACTATCTGTACGACCACACCACGCCGCGTCCCGCTTCGCAGGCCAGCTTCTTTCGCTACGTCAAGATCGCCGAAGGCTGCGATCGTCCGTGTGGCTTCTGCATCATTCCCAAGCTGCGTGGTCCGCAGCGCAGTCGCAAGATCGACTCGATTGCGGCGGAAGTAGACGCGCTGTCCCGGCAAGGTGTCGTCGAGGTGAACCTGGTTGCGCAGGATCTGACGACCTACGGAACCGATCTTCCGTTCGATGTGGATCGTCCGTCTGATCGTCCTTCGCTTGCGAACTTGCTGCGGCGGATTGGCAAGGCTCCCAAAGGGGGAACGGGACCGGACAGCCTGCGCTGGATTCGGCTTCACTACACCTATCCGACCGCGACCACCGACGAGCTTCTGCAAGTGATGGCAGAGTCTCCGCGCGTGGTCCGCTACATCGACTGTCCGCTCCAGCACATCGATGACAAGCTGCTCAAGCTGATGCGACGTGGCTACACCGGCAAGAGCGTCTACGCGATGATCGAGCGCGCGCGCAAGCACCTGCCCGGTGTGTTTCTGCGTACCGCGTTCATCGTCGGACATCCCGGTGAAACAGAGGAAGCGTTCCAAAAGCTCTGTGACTTTGTGACCGAAGCAGAGCTGGATCACGTTGGCGTCTTTACCTATTCGCAGGAAGAAGGAACGCCGTCGGCAGAGCTGTCCGATCTGGTGCCCGCAAAGGAAGCGGAAAAGCGACGCAGAGAGCTTCTGCGGATTCAGCGCAAAGTGGCCAAGAAGAAGCGGCAGGAGCTGCTCGGTCAGCGCATCGAAGTGCTGGTCGAAGGACAGTCGGAAGAGAGCGAGTTTTTGCTCAAAGGACGACACGCCGGACAGGCTCCCGAGATCGATGGTCACGTCTATCTGACGCTCGGAGAGAGCAATCCCGATGTCCAGCTTCGTCCGGGCGACCTGATCTTCGCCAAGGTAACGCGCGGTGCGGACTATGACTTGGTCGCGGAAGTAGAGTCGGTGATTCAGCCCGCGCTGCAAAAGCCCCAGAGCCGCAAGCTGCCAGTGATTGGTTAGGAATCGGTTAGGAATCGGTTAGGACTGTGCTTGGAGCTGCGTGAAAAAGGTCCGCAGCGCGTCGGTCACTAGCGCAGGTTCTTCGACGGAAGATGTGTGTCCAGCGCGCGGAACAAGGACAAAGCGAGCGCCCTTGATCGCAGCCGCCATCTGCTTGGCTCGCGGCAGGACAATGGCTCGGTCTTCTTCGCCGTGAACCACCAGCGTGGGAGCGGAAATGCGACCCAGCTCTGGCAGAATCGGCTTCCGCTTGATCACCGATGCCAGCGCTTCTTCCGTCGGCTCATGTCGCAGCGCAGCCAGGTGATCTTCCATCTGTTTGCGCAGCGTGGTGCGTCCGGGATCTTGCAAAAACGCGCTCCCAAACATGATTCGCATGATCGGTCGCACCATCGATCGGAAGCCGAACACTCCCGCCAGAAACGACAGCGCTTTGTACTTCGGAATGTTCGGCCACGGCTCGGGATCGGCGGCGGTTTCTAGCAGCGACAGCGAGCGAACCAGATCGGGCCGACGCGCTGCGAGTCGCATTCCGACAAAGCCTCCCATCGACAGACCGACGAAGTGAACGGGACCAAGCTGGAGCTTTTCGATGATCGTCACTGCATCGAGATACAGCGTCTCCATATCGAAAGGAGTCTGGCTCTGCGGGCTCTTTCCTTGTCCGCGATGATCGTAGCTGACACAGCGATGCTGGCCGCGTAGCGCCGCGATCTGTTCGGAAAACATCTCTCCGCTCCAGAGCAGACCGTGGGAAAACAGAATCGCAGGACGATCTCGCGGCGGGTCCTGCTGCTGCGTGTCCTGATAAAACAGAGAAGCGCCGTTTACGTCGAGGAGAGGCATGACTCAGTCTACTCACAAAAGGTGCGATGCGGGGATCGGGCTTTTGCGTGAAGTGGAGACGTGGCTACCACGACAGATGAAACGTTGCGTGACCGGCATGAAGCTCGACGTGGCTGGTGGTCAGCTTCGCAGTCTTTGAGCAGCCCGCTGCATCCAGAAGTCCCAAAAATGTTCCGGACAGCAGCACCACCGTGGTTCCTGACTTGAAGGTCGATACCGGAAAGTGACGAAGCACAAGCGTCGCGGAGTTTGGACCAACGTACACATACTCCAGCGTTCCACTGTCGCGGACCAGTGTCTCTCTGCCTCGTGGCGACGCTTTGAGCAGCGTGTGCGGAGACAGTCCGAACATCCGAATGATTCCTTCGACAAAGTTCTGCAAGTTGGGATTTTGGATGATCCGTCGTCCCAGCGCGCGAAACAGCTTGATGGTCTCTGTATCGCCAAGCTGCGTGCGAATCGAGTCCGTCAGCGCGTTATAGGTCGCTTCTTCCAGCCATGTTACCGGCTGCGAAGTTGCGATCTGTTGCCACGCTGGACCACAGCGCTTCTGAATCGCCGCACACTGGAGCGGAGGAAGCTTACCGACTTCCTCTTGGATGCTCTGTGCGAAGCGTGCTCTCGTCGCTGGTGGCACTAAGGCAGTGTCTCACATTCTGGTGCTGCGGGGAAGGGCTGCTGTGCGCCAGATACACGGACCGAATTCCACAGACATGGTTTCCGCTACGTCAGCTTTGCGTCTGTCCTTCCGCTGCGGACGCATCTACGCTGTAGTCGAATCCGTAGGAGTGAACGCCGGCTTGTATGTCGATCGTCATGGTGCCGGAAATGCCTGCAAGTTGTCCGGTTCCAGAGTCCGGAACGACACGTAGGATAAGCTCGCTGGCACCGCGATTCATGGTTCCCATGTGGGCCAGAACGAAGCTGCCGCTGCGACCCGCGAGCGTACCGTGGACACGCTCGATCGCGACATACACCGCAGATCCTTTGGTGGCGGTGCGTGCGCTCAGCATCTCGACGGTGCTGCTCGCTTGTAGATCGCCAGAAAACTGCTTGCGAACCGTGCTCCTTCCCAGCGTGATTCCGTCGCTTGTGTCGTAGGGAGGATGCGCATCAAACGCGACCGTAAAGGTTCCTTGGGCTTTCATGCTGTACGCCTTAGCACAGCGTGCAGGAATCCGTGTGCTTTCGTTTGCATCATCGCGTAGTTGCGCTTGTTTCAATCGCGGTAGGATGGTCTCTTTTTTGGGTGAAACCACGTTCGATTGCGCAGCTGCGCAGAGAGGAATCCGCCATGCAAAAGCCCGTTGTGAACCTGAAAGACGTCTCCTTTTCCCGAGAGATTCGTCATGGTGACAAGTTCGAAGCAAAGGTGGCCCCGATTGGTCTGGGACTTGGTGCGCGCAAGCTGGGCTACAACGTCACTGCGGTTGCACCGGGAAAGCGTGCGTTTCCGTTTCACAATCATCACGTCAACGAAGAGATGTTTCTGATTCTGCAAGGAACAGGAACGCTCCGCGTGGGTCAGCAAGAGTTCCCCGTTACGCAGGGAGACATCGTGTCCTGTCCGTCGGGTGGACCCGAGCTTGCGCATCAGATCATCAACACCGGAACGCAGGAGCTTCGCTATCTTGCGGTCAGCACGATGATCGAGACCGATGTGTTTGAGTATCCAGACTCTGGCAAGTTCGGAGTCGCAGCCAATCGCGCGCCCGGCATGCGCGTTCTCGATGCGCCGTTTGGTGGCTTCTTCAAGTCCTCCGGTCGCATCGACTACTACGACGGCGAATAGCCGCAGTCTGCGTGAAGTCTGTCTGCGCATTCCCACCGACTTCCCAGTCCGCACAGTCCGGGCTGTTTTTCCGACGGAGCGCGTCCCGCTTCGCTCAAACCAGCCAA